>JAZQRF010000303.1:0-62423 GCA_045629485.1 Pelobium sp.
TTTACGATAGATGATGGTATCTCCGGTTTTGTACTCCTGGTAAAGCAGCTCGTAGATCTTTAATTTCTTTTCATAGAAAATCATATAATCGGCATGAGCCAAATGTTCTTCTTTTGGCAAAGGCATGACCTTTAAATCTGCCATTAATTTCTTATTTTCACTAATCAGGGGCAACATCTCGCTTTCCAGTAAAAGTGTTTTTTCCCCTTCGGGAATATACCGGTATTTAGGAGAATAAAAGTATGCAGAAATGCGGTTAAGATTGGTATAAACTTTATTTAAGGTCTTCTTGTATTTGGGCAGATCATATTTGGGAATAAATAATAATGAGGAGACCGCCAGGGATAATATGAAGATATAGCTAAGCGACCGGATGAGGTGCCGCCTTATTTTCTCAGGTTTTGTGTAGGCCCAGTAGGAGAATAACCCAAAGATGTATCCTGAAATAAGCCCTCCAAAATGAGCAGCATGGTCTATTTTGTCTCCTGCAGGAAATAAGGTGATAATTAGCAGGATGATGGTACTCATGAGAAACGCCGCTCTTGCTTTTGTATCAAAGAAGTTGGTACTCATGTAGGCGAGGAAAACACCAAATAGTCCCAAAATTGCACCTGATGCGCCAACACCCATTCCTTCATAACGGTACCCTATTGAGGCTAAGCTTGCGCAGATTCCGGTCATTATATAAAGTCCAAGGAAATTCCATTTCCCTATACGCCCTTCCAGAATAGAGCCTATATAAGCCAGAAAGATCATATTAAAAAAGAGATGGAAAAAAGAGGCATGCGAAAAACAGGCAGCAAGCAAACGCCAGTACTCGCCGTTCAATACCATATTTCTTTCTATTCCTCCAAACAGAATATTGGAGAACCTTGTATAATATTCTCCAAAGCTTTGCCCCCCGTCAGACTTTTGCTTATACACTACAACAAAAGCCGCCAGCAAAACTCTCTGCAATAAAAAAACAGCACAGTTAATAATAATTAACCACGGGACAACCTGGTAATTCTTTTTTGGGACAAAAAAAGTCCAAAGGTTTGTGAGTTTATCTTTTGCGCCTAATGGAGTGTACTCTAAATTAATTCCCGGATGCTGGTAGAAATTTGCTTTAAACTTTTCCATGTTTCCAGCTTCATCTTCTTTAAAATGAAAACCAGCATATTCTATTTCGGTAATTAAAAGATCAATGTTCTTTTCATTTTTTCCATAATCAAACAAAAATCCCTGGTATCCAACACATTCACTTTTAAAATGTGCTACGCCGTTTTTTATTATTATGCTTATCTGCTCGGAATAAGATTCCCAGGATATGGGTGTATAAGCAATGAGTCCGTTATCATTAGCATAGCTCACCTTCCAATTCAGGTTATTTAATGCCTGGTAAACAATAGCTAAATACTTATCGGTTGCAAAATCTCCGAGCGGGACTTGAGCTTTTGCTTTTGGTGATATTCCCCAGGCCATATTATTTCTTTTGTTAATAATAAGAATAAAACAGGGAAGTACAAAGCAAATAATTATTCCTGAGCCGTATTTTAAAGCCCAACTTCCTCAGGTTTGACAGGGCGATTTGGCATGAAGAACTCCGTTAATAGCCCGATAACAATCACCAATACACAGCCCAATAAGTTCAGCCACAGGTACGCCATTACATCATAATAATAAGCAGCAAAAACAATAATTTCTGTGATAATTGCAGCAATAAAAACCGCATTTCCTCCCACTTTTTTAACATAGAATGCTACTAAAAATATCCCCAGAATGGTACCATAGAATAGAGAACCTAAAATATTAACCGCTTCGAGTAAATTACCCAGCTTACTGGCATATAGCGCCATCGCCACACTCAGGATCCCCCAAAAAAGCGTGGTAATTTTGCTGATATTAAGGTATCTCAAATCCGTCCCCTCTTTATGAATTAAACGCTTATAAATATCTACCGAAGTAGTAGATGCCAGGGAATTTAATGCACTTGCTGTAGACCCCATAGAAGCCATGCAAACAATGGCGATGAGCAAACCCACCAAACCCTGGGGCAGGTAATTGGTTACAAAATTTAGAAACACATAATTGGTATCGTCAAGATCTGCTGTTCCATCATTTCTTTTAATTACATCAACAGCATCATTCCTGGCTTTAAGAAAACCTTCATTGGCTGTCTTTAGCTCTTGCTGATGAATTGAAATGTCTTGGTTCTTGACGTTGAGAGCTTGTTCCAGATCGATTACTTTTTGTTTTTTATTTTCAAAAGCCAGGTCAAACGCTACTTCCTTTTGTAAAAACTCATCTTTAAATTCACTTTTCTTCACCTTATCAATTTCGTATTGATTGAAAAAGACCGGGGGTTTTTGGTATTGATAAAAGGAAAAAACCAATATCCCAATTAAAAGTATCAGGAATTGCATCGGAATCTTAAGAATGGCATTCATCAACAAACCTATGCGGCTTTGTCCGACACTGCTGCCGGTAAGGTATCTTCCCACCTGCGACTGATCGGTTCCGAAGTAAGATAGCTGGAGAAAAAAACCACCTATCAAGCCTGTCCATACGGTATAACGATTATTCAAATCGAAATCCCAGTTGATCACGTTCATTTTATCCATCTTTCCTGCAATATCCAATGCTCTTCCAAATCCTACAGATTCCGGAAGCAAAGAAACGACCACAAAGCCTGCAAGAAACAGTCCTGAAAAAATAATACTCATCTGCAGCATTTGGGTATAAGAAACCGCTTTGGTTCCGCCATACACGGTGTAAAAAACAACAATAGTTCCTATAAAAAGAGTGGTATAAGTAGTATTAATGTTTAATATCGTTGATAGAATAATGGCAGGAGCATAAATAGTGATCCCTGTAGAAAGGCCTCTTTGTATTAAGAACAGAAAAGCTGTAAGTGCTCTTGTTTTTAAATCGAACCTGTTTTCCAGAAACTCGTATGCCGTATAAACTTTTAGCCTGTGAAAAATGGGAATAAAGGTAACGCACAACACAATCATGGCTAAGGGCAAGCCGAAGTAAAATTGTACAAATTGCATCCCGCTGGAGTAAGCCAGGCCCGGTGCTGATAGGAATGTAATGGCACTTGCCTGTGTAGCCATAACAGACAGACCTACGCTGTACCAGGGCATGGTACGGTCTCCTAGAAAATAACCATCGATATTTTTGCTGGCTTTGCTTTTCCAGATGCCATAAACTACAATAAAAAGTATAGTAAAACCCAGAACGAGCCAATCAATTAAACTCATGAGAACGCGAGGGTTATAAGGTAAAACACAGCAATCATCACCACCAGCCAGGCAATTACGATGAGGTAGAAATGATTCCAGCTCTTTATAAACGAGGGCAAATCTTTATCCTCTTCCATATTACTTGCTTAATAGATTTACAAACAGGCGATAAGCACCCGGAACACCAGCAGGCAGCTCTCTAAAGAAAGACAGCCCCGTATAGACAAATTTCCCTTTCCCATAATTGGCAATGGCTAAAGACCCTGTAGAGGTGCTATCTTCAGCATCCTTCATACCCAACGGCAATTGGTAATTGGCATCTGTATTAGTAAGAAAATATAAGCCTCTCTCCTGCACCCATCCTTCAAAATCTTTTGAATCTAGCTTATTCGGATATTTTAATGCCCGATGATTCGGCAATAAAAAATCTACAGGAGAGTCTTCTTCAGTTACCCTGTCGCGGCTAATGGCAAACGGGTAAGGACCTATTTCTTCGGTTACCAACGGTCTGTTTACATTGTACTGTACAAGTAAAACGCCACCCTCATTCATGTAATTAAGTAATTTAGTTCTTGCAATTTTCAGATTCGGGTTAATATTATAAGCCCTTACTCCTGTAATAATTGCATCGTAGCCTGCTAAATTTCCATTCAACAACTCATTATTATTGATGTTGGTTACGGTATAGCCTATCTGTCTCAATGCTTCAGGAATTAAATCTCCTGCACCATCTATGTACCCTATATTTTTATTTGCCGGCATTTTTAAATCCAGCTTTACCAATTTTACCGATGCTTCCGGAAAATAGGTAATTGTTGGGATGTGCTCGTAGGTAAGGGTTTTTATTCCGTTTTTATAGCTATCATTTCCCAGTAAGATACTCACCCTTGCCTCTCCGGTTACAGCTTTTTCTGAAGCAACCAATTTAAACACCACAGACTTCTCGTCGCCCTCTTTTTCGAAACTGAATTCTTGTCTTTCAGGCGAGATTTTCCATCCTGAAGGCATTATTAAATCAATACTCCCTGATGTATTGTCTTTAAAGGATTTTAATTTTACTACGATCTCCTTCGGCTGCTGATCGGCAAACAAAAGAACATTTTCTGAAAGATTTGCCGTCACCGGGGGCGTGATGCTTAAGGGCTGATAGACCTCTCCCCTTACCTGGTCTGTATATTTAAAAACCACGGGGTGCTCCAGCTCAAATTCTTGACCTTCTATTTTCAGGGTAAGCTTAATTTTATGCGCTAATGGTCCGTCAGGAAATAACAGGTCTGATTGGTTCTGTAAATTGTATTGGCCAACACCCTGCTTGCCTTTCAACCAGTAGGGCTGCGTAAGTTCAGGTACGAATGATTCAGTTTCTAATACCGTAATTTTATTCTTTTCTAAACTTTTAGGGGATGGTGTTCCCGCCAGGGCAATTTGTACTCCCGGGTATTGTGTAATAGCATTCACAGCAACATTAAACTTTGTATTTATAGAAATGAAAGGCTTATTTGCGTAAGCTTCTACCCACGTTCCGGAACAGGCGAGAATTAAATCTTTTAGCTCCTTTAATTTAAGTTTTTGATAATGATGAGGTTTAAGTTTTTCCACATCATGGTATAAGGCCACAAGCGCCGGGACGGATAGGTGAGGACTTTCCGGATCAAACTTTAAATTGATGCTTTTGACAGCAGATTGGATATGATCCTCAGGAGCCATTCTAGCCCAACTGATATCCACATCCTCAAACACATCATTTTTCGGTGCCTCGCCTTTTAATACTGTAAAATATTCTAAGCTGCTTCCCCTCTGCCTGGCTGCGCCAAAGCCCTGGCTTTTATGCATAGAACGGCTTTCGGCAGCGATTTCTCCGGAATTCTTGCCGAATAAATAGTTGTAGATACCAACATCAATTTTAAACTGATCTTCTGAGGTATTATTATTCCCTGCAAAATTGTAATTGTTCCAAAGAATTCTTTTTGCTTGCCAAATATCTACTTCTTTCAATTGTTCGGGGAAACGCTTTGGGTCTGCAGCGGCATCAAAAGCTTCCTGAGCCAAAATAGAAGATGCAGAGTGGTGGCCATGTCCTGCTCTCGCATCCGGAGGAAAACGAGTGATGATCACATCAGGTTTAAAGGTTCTGATCACATACACCACATCCGACAGAATTTGTTCTTTGTTCCAAATAGAAAAGGTTTCTATTGGCGTTTTAGAGAATCCGAAATCATTTGCTCGGGTAAAAAATTGTTCAGCACCGTCGGTTTTACGGGCTGCTATTAATTCCTGGGTTCTAATCAATCCCAGCTCTTGAGACTGCTCCTTTCCTATCAGGTTTTGACCTCCATCTCCGCGGGTAAGAGACAGATACCCCGTTCTTACTAATCTTTCTTTTGCTAAATAGGTTAATAACCGGGTGTTCTCATCATCTGGGTGGGCAGCTATATATAAAACACTTCCCAGAACATCCAGCTTTTTCAATCCGGATTTAATATCTGCACTACTCCATACCGGTGATTGTGCGTGTAAGAAAAAAGGCAAAAGAAAAAAAAAGCATAAAGAATATTTTGATATCATGAGTATGGTCTACAATTTGAGTGATACAAAATAGGAAAGATACTTTAAGCTAAAAGAATAAGCATAAAAAAATTACAAACAATATTCAGAATATTTTCGTTTTTGGAATCCCAACTAAGTAAAGGCATAAAACAAAAAAGCCGGCTTCCTTTGCAGAACCAGCTTTTTTGTTTAACAATTAAAACCTTTTATTTTCCTTAAACCGAATGATCTAAGGGTGATTAACCTTACAACTAATCTAAGAATTTAAGCTTGCAAAAGCAAAAAATTTACATTTTTTTTAATTTATTTTAAAGGACTCAATTCCTGCATTATAGCTCTTAATAAATTATTTTTCCAGTAGCTGTTACCAACGAAGCTATTCTAACAGCATCAAAAATTCTTTCCTCTGTGCAACCTAATTTTATCAAAGAGTCTTCATGAGCGTTTACGCACATCTCACATCCATTCACAGCAGAAACCGCTAAACTCAATAATTCAAAGAATTCTTTCCCGGTTACTGGTTTAACCATAATTTGCATTCTTATCCTTGCAGGAATTTGTCCGTATTTTTCTTTTTGAGTAAAATGACGAAAGCGGTAAAAAATATTATTTGACGCCAATAAAGATGCGCAGGCTACTGATTCCGCAACTTCTTCCTGAGTTGCCCCGTTCTGAATTGCATAGTTGGTATAAAACTTTATTAGAATAGCATTTTGATTGTTAGCGGCAATACTTAAGCCTATTAAACCACATTCCTTCTCCGAAAGATGCGCAGACGTTAGCGTACTGTTAAAATTTAACTTGGCGTCTTTAAGGTATTTGGCATCAATAGCATTTAAAAGCCTTAAAGATTCATTGTTAATCACACTCTCCCCAAAAATGTTAAGGATGTCTTGTGTGGTGTCTGAAATATTTTCCATAATATCTGATTATCAATTAGTTATATATCAATTTATTTAAAAAAATTCCTCTTTGCATTAACAAAGAGGAGTTCTTCAAATTAAACTGTTAAAGTTTCCTGACCTTTTTCCCAGTTACATGGGCAAAGCTCATCTGTTTGTAAACCATCTAATACACGTAAAACTTCTTTTACGTTACGGCCTACGTTTAAATCATTTACACAAACCCAACGGATGATTCCCTGAGGGTCGATGATGTAAGTTGCTCTGTAAGCTACTTTTTCGTCATCATTAGTTAAAATACCAAGCTCTGTTGCCAAAGACTTAGAAGTATCTGCAAGCATTGGGAATTTTAAGCCACGTAAATCGTCATGGTTGTTTCTCCATGCCAAGTGAACAAATTCTGAATCTGTTGAAGCACCAATTAAACGAGCTTCGCGATCAGAAAATTCTGTAAAGTTGTTATTGAATTCTGCAATTTCAGTTGGGCAAACAAATGTGAAATCTTTTGGCCACCAGAAAAGTACCGTCCAAACGTTGTCTTCGTTAACTATAAAGTTAGAAGAAATTGTTTCGAACTCTTTACCTTTTTCAAGGCTTGTAACTGCTAATTTTGAAAATGTTGGGAATTTTTGTCCTACGCCTATCATATTGTATACTCTATTTTTATTGATTGCAAATATACCAGACTCTGCTCATAAAGCCAATAAATAAGCCATCATAACTTCCGATAACATTATAGAGATAATCTATAATACAACCAATAATTATTTTAAAAAATAGCCCATCATGTTTACTTTGATATTAAAAGGACTTAGGTAAGTATCAAAGAGAAATGCAAGCTCCTTCCTGGTTATCAGGTTAGAGTCTTTATATTCAGACTTGAGCTCATATTTCGTTTTCCAATCTACAGAAAGTTCACGGTCAATATCAAACTCTTCTCTTCCGCTGATAAAGCTTATCAAAGAGATTGATTGCTTTATTGTAAGTTGGTCAACTTTGTTCTCCACAAACCAGATTCTTGATCTTGGGTGCAGCTCGGATAAAATAACTCTGATTTCTTCTCCCAACACATTCTCCTCCGGCCTGAATTTTCCTTTAACAAAATCAAATTTAAGAAGCTGAGTTGTAATAATTCTTTGAATGGTGTTCCAGGATTTATCGGAAACAGCTACATCAGTCACCGGATAAATAAGCCCTTTGAAGTTCATGACTTCTGCCTGTGTAACCCGTACGTCAGCTTTAGAGGCTGTAGTATTAAAGAAAGGCCCAAAAGCTGCCGCTGCCCCTATCATTTGCCCTGCATTAACCCAGAGAGCAATATTTTTAAACTCATCCGGCTTAAAACCTTTTAAGGCGGCCGCATTAGTAGCTATCAATACATTCTGTTTCTCTTTAGAAATAAAGGCCCCTATTGGTAAAAAATGCACACTGCTGTCTCTGCCAAATCCCGCAGCTGCACTGGTACGGTATAGCTTGATCGTATTGTCATAGGGCTTCTCTTTATAGTCGGGGCTATAGGTTACGATACCATCTATATGCCCTTCTTTTAAAGTAACGATCTTGGCAGTTACCAATGACGAATTATTTGTGTCGAAAACTGCATCAACCAAAACCTTTGTTTTGATGTCTTCCAGCTTGCCATTTCTTCTGATAGTAACTTCCCAATTGTTTTTATTTTCTTTAATTTTTACTACCTGTGTTTCTTTAAAATACTGGAGTTTCTTTTCTTTACCTATAATTTTCTCAAGAGTAACCCGGGGATCCA
The DNA here is from genome assembly GCA_045629485.1 of Pelobium sp. Taxonomy (GTDB): domain Bacteria; phylum Bacteroidota; class Bacteroidia; order Sphingobacteriales; family Sphingobacteriaceae; genus Pseudopedobacter. The sequence continues at coordinate 8,442 of JAZQRF010000303.1, forward strand.
ACTGCATAGAATCTATTTCAATTTTGCAACTGTCTTTCCATTCTTTCCAAATCCCGAAGTCGAAGGCAGGTATGCTCATATCAGGAGCAATTGGCCCTATTAAATAGGAATTCGCATCTACCAGAATACTTTTTACACCACTTCTTGCAGCCTGCAATGCTGCGGCGGCACCACTGGCTGAGCCTCCTAAAACTAAAACATCTGTTTTATGCTGAGCATATAGTTGCTGACCAAGGGCAAGTAAAAAAACAAAAATGATTTTTTTCATAACAAAACAACGCTATCTGTAAGAGAATAGTTTAAAGAATTACCACTCCCTAAAGTACAGAAATATAGGAGACGAAAGTAGGTTGCGTGATGGTCAATTTTAGATTTGCAATAAACAAAAACAGCCCCCTATGAGGGAGCTGAATTATATAATCCGTGACTATTAATTAGAAGTTGCTGCTTTAGCTTCTGCTTTCATCGCTTCATTAGCTACGATAACAATCTCCACACGTCTGTTTTGTGCTCTGCCATCTTCTGTATCGTTAGAAGCAATAGGCTCATGTTTACCTTTACCGCTTGTTCTTAAACGCCCATAACTCACTCCTTTTGATGCAGCGTAAGTAGAAACAGCGTTCGCTCTTTCTAATGACAACCTATCGTTTACGGCATCAGAACCTACCGCATCTGTATGTCCAACAATTAAAATATCTGTGTTAGGATATTTATTCAGAGAAGCTGCCAGATTGTCGATATTTTGCTTTGCAGCTGAAGATAAGGTTGCTTTTCCGAATTCAAACAACAGACCAGAATCAAATTTCACAATAATTCCTTCCCCTGCCGGAATTACTTCAGCTCCAGGAATACTTTTCTCGATTTCCTTAGCTTGTTTGTCCATATTACGTCCAATAAAAGCACCGGCCGTTCCGCCAATTGCTCCACCAATAATTGCTCCTACAGCAGTATTACCAGCTTTTTTACCTATTAAGGCACCAATGGTACCACCCGCAGCTGCACCAATTCCTGTACCTTTTTGTGTGTTAGTTAATGAGTTACATGCTGGAAAAAGAGTTGATACACCAATAGCAAAAGCTAAACCAAGGACAGATATTTTCAATCTTGAAGTTTTCATAAAATTTAATTTAATTATTATGCGGACCTTTGCACAAAGTAAATGCCAAACAAAAGTTTTATCAAACAAATCCGAATATTATGATCAGTATTTTAGGATGCGGCTGGCTGGGGATGCCTCTGGCAAAAGTTTTTGTTGGATCTGGAATACCTGTAAAAGGTTCAACAACGAAAGCAGGAAAGCTAAAAGAGATGAAGGACAATGAAATTGTACCTTTTTTAGTACAGTTAAATAATCTGGGAAATGATGCCATTTCACTTTTCTTAGAGAATGAAATTTTGATCATTAATATCCCACCCGGGAGAAATAATCCCGATCCTGACGCTTACACCACTCAGTTAACAGCATTAAACGAGCATATCAATCAAAGCCCTGTTAAGAAGCTCATTTTTGTATCCTCTTCTTCGGTTTACCAGGAAAATAATTCTTTAGTGACGGAAGAAAGTGAAATCAGCATGGAAGAAACTGTTCAGAGAATTTTTAGAGCCGAGGAAATTTTCAGAAAAAACCCCAGGATAGAAACCACTGTAATAAGAATGTCCGGTTTGATTGGACCCAACAGACACCCGGGGAGATTTTTCGCGGGCAAAGAAAACATTCCAAATGGCTTATCTCCTGTAAACCTTATTCATTTAGATGATTGCATTAGCATTATCAAAAGTACAATAGATCATCATTACTGGGGGCAAACAATCAATGCCTCTGCCTTGATCCATCCTACAAAACAGGAGTTTTATACCAAAGCGTCGGAAATTTATAACGGATCTTCACCCTCCTTTATAGAAGAAAACCAGAAGTTCAAAATTATCAGCAGCGAAAAATTACTGCGTGAGTTAAGCTATGAATTTAAACATCCCGATTTAATGGTGTGGCTGGAAAACTGTTAATAAATCCTGCAAAGTAAACCTTTTAAATATTCGCCTTCGCTAAAAGAAATCCTTACAGGATGGTCTTCCGGCTGGCAGAATTGATAAAGGATTTGGACCTCTTTGCCAGCATCCAAAGCAGCCCATGCAATCACCTGCTTAAAGGTATCGATATCCATCGCTCCTGAACAGCTAAATGTTGCCAGCAGACCTCCCTTTTCCAATACCTGCATCCCTAACCTGTTGAGATCTTTATAAGCCCTGGCAGCTCTGTCTAAAGATGATCTTGATGGGGCATATTTTGGCGGATCTAAAACCACTACATCAAACTTTTCTCCGCTCTCTTTATATAACCTTAATTGTTTATTTACATCTGCCTGAACGGGCAAAGAGTTTTTTTCATCAAAACTGTTTAAAAGAAGGTTTTTCTTTAATGTCTCAATCGCCAAAGCAGAGCTGTCTACAGAAACGACTTCTTTTGCACCTTGCTGAAAACTATTTAAAGTAAATCCGCCGCTGTAACTAAAGCAATCCAACACTTTTTTATCTTTTACATAGGAAGCCAATATTTTTCTGTTCACTCTTTGGTCGCAATAAAAACCAGATTTTTGTCCTTCTAAAACGTTAATCAGGTATTTTACTCCATTCTCTTTCACCTCTACAAATTCAGGAGGCAGTTCTCCCCACAGCAAACCGCCGTTTGTTGGCCCCAAACCATCATGAGAACGGGAAAGATTATCGCTTTTATCCACAATGCCTTTTACTCCGGTAATTTCCTGAAGCGTTGTTACCACCAGTTCTTTCACCTTCTCCACTCCCTCGGTTAAGATTTGCAGAGACAAATAATCTTTATAAATATCAACAATCAAACCTGGCAAATAATCCGACTCACTAAAAATCAAACGACAGGTATTGGTATCTTCGTTTAAGACGTTTTTACGGGATTCGACTGCTGTTTTTATTTTATTAATCCACCACTCATCATTAATCTCCACCTCTTCGTCCCATTCCAATAATCTTACTGCTACACGAGACTGGTTATTATAGTAACCGTAGGCCAAAAAGTCTTTATTAAAATCCAGGACCCTAACCAGGTCTCCATTTTCCGGTTTGCCTTTCACACTTTCCAACGCCCCTGAGAAAATCCATGGATGCCTTTGTAGTACTGCTTTTTCTTTAGACTTTTTGAGAATGATATCTATCATAGGTGCAAAAGTAATTAAAGAGATTGATATAGCCGGTTAAGAAATCTATCATTCACAATGGAAAACAGTACTTATTCTTGCTTATTAAAATAGTTTATCCAAAAAGAAAGCCTTTTGAGAAAACTCAAAAGGCTCTGCTTTGATATTATTTATGTAACTAAATTAGCCCTTAAAAAACTCTGCATTAAAGAATTCCCTGTTCATACGGGCAATGTTGGTGACCTTAATTTCCTTAGGGCACTCGGCTTCACAAGCATAAGTGTTGGTACAACCGCCAAACCCTTCTTCATCCATTTGGTAAACCATTGCTTTTGCTCTTTCGTAACGCTCAGGTTGTCCCTGTGGCAATAAAGCATACTGTGAAACCTTTGCAGAAACAAACAGCATAGCAGAAGCATTTTTACATGCCGCTACACAAGCTCCGCACTGAATACACTCCGCAGAGTTGAAAGCTTCATCGGCTATAGTTTTAGGAATTAAGATAGCATTGGCATCAGGCACACCGCCTGTTCCAATAGAAATGTAACCTCCAGCATGCTGAATTCGTTCGAAAGAAGTTCTATCTACTGTTAAATCTTTAATAACCGGGAAAGCGGCTGCTCTCCATGGTTCGATCACGATAGTTTCACCATCTTTAAAGCTACGCATGTGCAACTGACAAGTGGTAGTTGCCCGTTTAGGGCCATGTGGTGCTCCGTTGATCATCAGCGAACACATCCCGCATATACCTTCGCGGCAATCATGATCAAACTGGATTGGATCTTCATTATTTTTCACCATCTTCTCGTTCACTACATCCAGCATCTCAAGGAATGACATATCCGGAGAAATGTCTTCTGCTTTGTAAGTAACGAATTTTCCTGGTGTCTGACTATTTTTTTGACGCCAAACTTTTAACGTCAGATTCATATGTCCACTCATATCTTGTATAGATTTGAGATGTTAGATTTGAGATTTGAGATTTTGTGAGCTTATTAAGGTCTCACTTCTCACCTCTCTCTACTCACATCTATTTATAACTACGTTGTGTTAATTTAACATTTTCAAAAACTAAATCTTCTTTATGAAGCTCTTCAGGCAGATTTTCGCCTCTGTATTCCCATGCGGCAACATAAGCGTACTCATCATCATTTCTTAAAGCTTCACCTTCCGGAGTCTGGTATTCTTCTCTAAAGTGACCTCCGCAAGATTCGTTGCGATTTAAAGCATCATCCACCATCAGCTCTCCAAGTTCAAGGAAATCGGCAACCCTTCCTGCTTTTTCAAGCGATTGATTTACCTCTTCGTTTTCACCCAGAACAATTACGTTTTTCCAGAAGTCGGCTCTTAATTCGGCAATTAATCCTTTTGCTTTTTGAAGGCCTTCTGCTGTACGGGCCATGCCGCAATATTCCCACATTATTTTGCCTAAATCTCTATGGTACTCCTCAACAGTTTTAGTTCCTCTTAAAGAAAGCAGCTTATTCACATTATCCTCTACCTGCTTTTTAGTTTCAGCAAATGCCGGATGATTGGTATTGATTGGCGCTGGTCCGATTGTCGCAAGGTAATCTCCAACAGTATAAGGAATCACAAAATAACCATCTGCTAAACCTTGCATTAATGCCGAAGCACCTAAACGGTTTGCTCCGTGATCAGAGAAGTTAGCCTCTCCCAAAGAATACAAGCCAGGAATGGTGGTCATCAGGTTATAATCAACCCAAAGGCCGCCCATGGTATAATGCACCGCAGGGTAAATCCTCATTGGTAATTCGTAAGGATTCTCATCAGTGATCTGGTAATACATGTCGAATAAGTTACCATATCTGGCAGCTACCGCATCTTTACCTAAACGATTAATCGCATCAGTAAAATCAAGGTAAACGGCTAAGCCAGATTTTCCTACACCACGGTGATCATCACATGCCTGCTTAGCATTTCTTGATGCCACATCACGTGGAACCAGGTTCCCGAATGAAGGATATTTTCTTTCTAAATAATAATCTCTTTCGTTTTCTTTAAGATCCTGTGGCTTCAGTTCTCCTTTACGGATCTTTTGCGCCAGCTCCTGTGTTGCAGGCACCCAAACTCTTCCGTCGTTCCTCAAAGATTCAGACATCAGCGTAAGCTTAGACTGGTGATCTCCGGTTACCGGAATACAAGTTGGGTGGATTTGCGTATAACAAGGGTTTGCAAATAAAGCTCCTCGTTTGTGTGCTCTCCAGGCTGCTGTAACGTTTGAACCCATGGCATTGGTAGAAAGGTAAAAAACATTACCATAACCACCTGTACATAATAATACTGCATGCCCGGCGTGAGTTTCAATTGTTCCGTCAACCAGGTTACGGGTGACGATTCCCTGTGCTTTACCATCAACCATTACCAGGTCTAACATCTCGGTACGGGTGTACATTTTAACCGTACCTGCATTGATCTGGCGGTTTAAAGCCGAGTATGCGCCTAATAATAATTGTTGTCCGGTTTGGCCTCTTGCATAAAAAGTTCTGGATACCTGAGACCCCCCAAAAGAACGGTTGTCTAATAAACCGCCGTATTCTCTTGCAAAAGGGACGCCTTGTGCTACGCACTGATCGATAATATTTACAGATACTTCTGCCAAACGGTGTACGTTTGCTTCTCTTGCCCTGTAATCTCCTCCTTTTACCGTATCATAAAACAAACGGTAAACAGAGTCGCCATCATTACGGTAATTTTTCGCAGCATTGATACCACCCTGTGCTGCGATAGAATGCGCTCTTCTTGGGCTGTCCTGGAAACAAAATGCTTTTACATTATACCCCAGTTCTGCCAAAGAAGCTGCTGCTGATGCGCCTGCTAAACCAGTTCCAACAACAATAATGTCGAATTTACGCTTATTGGCAGGGTTAACCAGTTTTAGATTGAATTTATGTTTGTTCCACTTTTCGCCAATTGGCCCTTCTGGAATCTTTGCATCTAACTTCATCTTATTATATTTTTATAAAAAACACCAAAACGTGTCTCTCTTAATTGTTCTGAATTATTTGAATAAAAAGAAATAAATAGGCATTGCTGCAAAAGCAACCGGAATTGCAATAGCAAACACCCATACGCCAAGGAACCTGATAAGAGGCCTGTACTTATGATGATTCCATCCCAGGGTTTGAAATGCGCTCTGAAAGCCATGGTATAAATGGAAACCAAGGGCAGCCATTGCGATAATGTAGAATATCACATACCATGGGGTTTTAAAAGAAAATGCTACTTCTTCGTAAAGATTTTTAGATTTTATGACTTCTACCCCATTGTCTATATAAGCTATGTATTGCTTGTAATCAGCTTCCGCTAGAGGAACGATTTCTGTTGCACCAGTATTCAAATCGGTATGATATTCTACATAAGGCGTTGCACCCCAGTGGTATTTATACCAGAAATTACTCATGTGAACAACGAGGAATATGAAAATAATGGTTCCTAAAATACCCATATTTCTCGAAGACCATATGCTTCCGTTGGCACCTTTTACAGCGTAACGTACCGGACGAGCTTTTCTATAACCAATTGTAAGAATAATCGAATAGATGGTATGTATGATTATCGAGGCATACAACAAGTAAGAAACCACCTTTATAGGGGTAAAGTGAGTCATGAAATAAGCATACTTATTAAATGCCAGTCCGCCATCGTTTGCAAATAATTGAAGATTTCCAATTAGGTGTACGATAAGGAAAGTACAAAGAAATAAACCTGTTAAGCTCATGATCAGTTTCTTTCCTAAAGAAGAGGAAAAAGTATTAGAGAAATTGCTCATTTTTTGTTTTATAAGGGTTTTTTATTGCAAAAGTATTTATTAATAGTCAAATAATAGAAAGGGATAGGGCATATTAAAAGGTTAATTTCAATTTAGAAACATTCTAAAACAAATGTCTTGAATTGCCATTTATTAGATAATCTTCTTTGTACTATATCAAAACGGAGATCTGACCTTAAAAATATATTAATAGCATTAAATTTTAGTATTTTTGATTTTCAAATTTTAAAATATTTATTATGAATGAAATAACTGTTGCAGAGCTAAAACAGTGGCAAGAAGAAGGTAAGGAATTCCAACTGATTGATGTGCGTGAGCCTTTTGAATATGAAATGTCTAATCTTGGCGGAGAAAACATCCCACTGGCCAGTGTAATTCTGGAATCTGAAAAAATCTCTAAGGATATCCCGGTAGTATTGCAGTGCCGTAGCGGAGCAAGAAGTGCTTCGGCCTTAAATCAACTTGAACAACATGGTTACACCAACCTATATAATCTTAAGGGCGGCATTTTAGCCTGGGCAGCAGAAATAGAACCAGGTTTAAAAGTTTACTAGATCGCTATGCTAAAAAAAATAATTTTTAATGTTTTGCTAAACCTGATTCTTATAGGATCTGTAATTATAGGAAGCATGTTTTATAAAGAAGGCAATTATTTAGTACCTCTAGCATGTGCTGCGGCCTTTTGCCTTACTGTTTATTATAAGATCAAGCTATCTAAACAAATAAGACAGGAAATGAGACTGAAAGCGGAGCAGAATATTAAGAACAAACAAGAACAGAAAAAGCGTTCATAAGCGCTTTTTCTGTTTCTAACCGTTGGAAAACAAATCATTTCATAAATCTTCTCACATAATTAAGCCTATTCTGTTACGTTTTTGTAATTTGCGGCATTATGAATCCCTACGAGAATAAACGGCGCTGGAAATACCTTTTGCTTTTTTTTGCGATTGTTATTGCCCTTTCTTCTTTGGCTTATACCGATTTTCTTGTTAAAAGCATTGCCAAATCAGAACGTACACGAGCTGAACTTTGGGCTAAAAGCATCAAGTCGATGTTCGAAACAGACAACGATGAAATGATGAATTTCCTGTTTATCATTCGCGACAGCCTGCCCGTTCCGGCAATTGTTACCAACGAAAAGGATTCTATCATTACTTACCAGGGATTAGATACGAGTAAAACTTATTTTGAAATAGAAAAACGCAAGCGCTACGACCCGGATTATTTCTTAAACGAACTGGAAAAAATGAAACTTCAGCATGATCCCATTCCGCTGGAATTTTACGGTAAAAAGAACCTCGTCTATTATAAAGACAGTGATTTGCTAATGCAGCTACGTGTTTTTCCTTACATACAACTTTCGCTGATTGCGGTTTTCCTGTTGCTGGCCTATACTGCTTTTAATTCATCCCGGAGATCAGAACAAAATAAAGTTTGGGTAGGGCTGGCCAAAGAAACTGCCCACCAGCTGGGCACACCCATATCTTCTTTAATGGCCTGGATAGAACTGCTAAAGGATAAATTTCATGCAGAGGATGATAACCTGATCATGCAAATGGAGAATGATGTGAAAAGACTGGAAGTTGTCGCCGACCGGTTTTCGAAAATTGGATCAAAACCCCTGCTCAGCAGCCATTCTGCCTATAAGGTAGTAAAAGATTTTGTAGATTATTTCAGCATCCGTGTTTCAGATAAGATTACTTTTAAAGTGAACGGAGATGAACACCTGGAAGCTATGCTAAACGTACCGCTTTTCGACTGGATTATAGAAAATATTCTTAAAAATGCAGTTAACGCCATGGACGGAGCTGGCACTATCACCATAGATATCAAGGAGAACCTTGTTAAAGAACAAATGATTATTGATATTACCGATACTGGGAAAGGTATTCCAAGATCAAAATTCGATACGGTTTTCCAACCCGGATATACCACCAGAAAACGCGGCTGGGGACTGGGTCTCTCTTTAACAAGGCGTATGGTTGAAAATTATCATAACGGACAAATCTTTGTAAAAGAATCTGAACTGGGAAAAGGCACAACATTTAGAATAATATTAAAAAGCAGCATAAAATATGTACCAACCAATGAGTAATGAATATGCCCCGTTTTATGAAGGTTATATAAAACTTGCGGGCAATAATGTGATGAGAAAGTTAAAAAATCAGTTAAATGAGATTGATGATTTTTTAGTGGAGATTCCGGAAAATAAACACAATTTTGCTTATGCAGACGGAAAATGGACAGTGAAACAGGTCATCGCTCATCTGATTGATACCGAGCGTATAATGGCCTACCGGGCAATGCGCTTTTCCAGAAATGATTTTACCGAATTAGCCGGTTACGATCAGGATGCTTATATCGCCAATATAGATATTAACAACAGGACTTATAACGACCTGGTTGATGAGCTTTTAATTATGCGCCAGGCAAATCTTTATTTTTTTAAATCTCTAAAAGAAGAAGATTATAAAAAGAAAGGTGTAGCCAATGGGAACCCGGTTTCTGTAGGTGCGTTGTTACATATTATGGCAGGACATATCGAACATCATTTTAATATTTTAAAAGAAAGATACCTGAAAAAATAAGTTAAAATGATGGGGATCTAAACATCCCCATCATTTTTATTGCTCGTATTTGGTTTTGCTTTTCTTTCTGCTTTTCTAGTCAGATAAATAAACAAATAAATCCAGGCCACCAAAAAAAGAGATCAAAGAAATAGCCTCGTTTCTTTTTTGGCCCCATAGGTTCATTTCTGTACCTGGTTGTATTAATCATGCGAAGGACAACAGATTCTTTAATTTATGCAGGTTAAAGCTAATCAAGAAATCTGTTTTTGAGTTCGGGGCTTGGTAGTATGCAATGATCCTGTTTCCCGAACCATTTATACCTGTTTCTGGCAATTAAATTATAAATGCCATCCCTAAAAAATTGAGGAAAAAAAATGAATGGGTAGAAAAAAGCCCATCCCCCGCCCAGGTGTTTGGCAATTTTTAATGCTGCGGCAGACCGGGTGTACACTTTTCCTTCAGAAAGGAAAACCACCGTATCTAAATTTGTTTGGCTAACAGCCACTCCAGCTAGTTTATCTTTAGCGTATGCAGATTGTAGGGAAGCAAATTTAAACTGAGCTGCCGGATCCTGTTTAATGATAAATTGTACAAAACCATTACACAGGTTACATACGCCATCAAAAAGGATCACCTGTTCAGTCATTTACAATAGTACGTTTAAAGGATCCTTTATCCCAATTAAACGTGTCGAAATTAAGTCTTATTTTAATAAGAACCTGATTAAAGAAACTTCTCCCGACTTTACCAAAGTATGGGTTTTGAGAGACGATCCGGTAACCACCTCCTCGCGATCATTTTCGGTATTTATTGCTAAGGATAATCCCAAAAATAAAATCACAGGAAGAATTAAAAGGATAAATGGCGATGCTGATAGAATTGACTTTTTCATTTTGTATATGTTTTATTCAAAGGTGACGAAGCCATCATCCTTTGATCATTCCTCCGGGGGTTTAGCAAATCTTGATGGTTTCTATTAATTTGATGATCAAATATTCAGCTTATCAGCAGCTTAATAAAAAGTATTATACTAACCCTACTTATTTAAAGACAAAAGCCAGAATTTGCCGACAAACGAGAATTTAAAAGAGTGATGAAGTTGGTAGATAAAAATTGCCCGTTCGTCTAAATCCCTTATATTTAAATCTGGTAAAAACATACCTTTTTACCAGCTATATAGGTTACTGCTAATATTTAGATATACATGAACTGGAAAAGAAAAGCACTGCTGCATGGAATGGTTTGGATCTTTCTGATTGCTATTTTTACTTTAGTAGCAACTGGCGGGTTTACCTCAAGCAAAGGCTTCCTCATCCATTTCATCAACATGTCTTTGTTTAATGTTGCCATCTTTTACATTAACCTTTACCTTATTATACCGCTTACTTTAAATAAAAGAAAGTTCTTTTGGTGGTTCTTCTCCTGCTTTATTATTGCCGTTTCATTTTCCTTTCTTAAATACGGAGAAAGCTTTTACATGTATAATGTGAGCGAGTTATTGATTACCATTAAAGGCAAACATATAGAAAGAAGCGAATTCTGGTCGAGCATCATCTCTTTTTTCCTCACCAATGGTTTTTTCCTGTTTATTAGCACTGTATATAAGTTTACTGTAGATTGGTTTTTCAACGAAAAAGAGAAAAGCGACCTCGAGAAACAAAGCCTCTCTGCCGAGCTGGCATTCTTAAAATCACAAATCAATCCTCATTTCCTGTTTAATTCTTTAAATAATATCTACTCGCTGGCCTATCAAAAGTCAGATGCCACACCAAATGCCATCCTGAAACTTTCGGAAATCATGCGTTATATGCTTTACGAGAGTAATGACAACAGAGTAAGCCTGCTGAAAGAAATTACCTACCTGGAAAGTTATATTGAACTGCAGAAATTGCGTTTTAAAGGCGATGCCCATGTACGCCTGGAAGTAGAAGGACAGGTTTCGGATCAGATGATCGTACCGCTGGTGCTGATCTCATTTGTTGAAAATGCATTTAAACATGGTGTGGCCACCGACCCAAACCACCCAATTCATATCAATATCTCTGTTTTTGAAGATAAATTGCTTTTCACACTTCACAACAGGAAGAACAGACAGAACAAAGATCAAACCGGCGGAATAGGAATGGTAAACGTGAAAAGAAGACTCGAGATCACCTACCCCAACCAATATAAATTAAACGTTGAGAACCGGGAATTCGATTATTTTTGTGAATTATATCTAAATTTATAGCATGATACGTTGCATTGTGGTAGACGACGAGCCCCTGGCGATAGACCTGCTAACAGATTATATTTCAAAAATTCCCTTCCTGGAGCTGGTAAAGAGTTACCAAAATCCCATAGAAGCGCTTACTATGGTACAGGAAGGCAAAGCCGACCTGGTATTTCTAGATGTGCAAATGCCCGAACTCACAGGCATACAATTTTTAAAAATCGCAAACGGCAAGTGTAAAGTAATCTTAACTACTGCCTACCAACAATATGCCCTTGAAGGTTATGAATTAAATGTTGTGGATTACCTGCTTAAGCCTATTGCCTTCGAGAGATTTTATAAAGCGGCAGAAAAAGCCCAAAATTTATTTGGTAATGTAGCCCCTGTTTCGCAGGCAGAAGTACCGGTAATGGTAGTTCCGGCAAAAATCACTAACGACTTTATCTTTGTTAAAACAGAATATAAAATCCAAAAAATTTACCTGAACAATATCCTTTACATCGAAGGGCTTAAAGATTACATTTCCATTTTTACAGAGAAAGAGCGAATCATTACCTTGCAAAGCATGAAAAAAATGGAGGAGACACTCCCTTCTCCACAGTTCATGCGGGTGCATAAATCTTATATTATTGCTATTGATAAAATAGAAAGTATAGAGCGCAGCAGAATCACTATTGGCGATAAATTGATTCCTGTTGGAGATACCCACCGTGATGATTTTTTTAAAGTAATAGACAGCAAGCACCTGAACTGATCAGATTCTCAATTTGCTGCAAGCAATCTCTTTCCCTGCATTTTTTTCAAAACCTGTAAAAGTTTGCGGGGCCTTATCACTTGTGTGTCGATTCCTAAAGTACTCCCCCTACACTACAGGGACCTTATTCGGACCTTACTCGTAGATAGTCCGGGTAAGGTTCGGTTAAGTTTGTTTTGGCTCCCTATAAATACGGCATTAGTAATGCCAGAGCATGGCACTTACCTAAATTGAAGAAGATTTAAACCTTTTTTACGCTGTGCGGTTTATAAGAAAATGTATGCCCTTGCTAAAAGAAGTCTGATTACTCTTTTTTGTGCCTTAATGAGTTCGAATTTGTTTGCGCAGTTTAATGATTCTACACAACACTATTTTAACTACTTGTCAGCCGGGACTATAAACAAAGCACAGGACGGAAATGCCTACCTTTTGAATAACGGTTTAAAGTTTAGCATTAAAAAGAAGAGCTTTGTTTCCAATTTTGGCAGCAGCTGGATTTACGGCAAGCAAAACAGCAACCTCACCAACAATGATTTCTCTACTACGCTGGATTTCAACTTATATAAAACGTTTCCCGGTTTTAATTATTGGGGCCTGGCCAATTACAACACCAGCTATTCTTTAAATATCAATCACCAGCTCTTAACGGGTTTGGGTGTAGCTTACAACATCATTGATAAAGAAAATCAAAAGCTAAATATTAGCAATGGCATATTGTATGACCGCAGCGATATTGTTTTAGATAATGAAATGAGGGAAGTTTATAGCACTGCGAGAAATTCTTTGCGTCTGTCTTTCAAATTCACCCTCAGGAAGCTTATAATTTTAGAGAGCACCAGCTTTTTACAAAATTCATTAAACTACAGGAATGATTATATCATTAGATCTACCAACAGCTTAGGTTTTAAACTTAACGAGTGGCTATCTTTAAATTCTGCATTAAACCTCAATAAAATAAGCCGAACGAACAGAGAGAACCTGTTGCTGAGCTATGGATTAAAACTGGAAAAGTACTTTTAGGGCTTAATGCTCAACGATAGCTTTGATGCTGCTTTCTACATTTGCTACCACTTCTTCCAATGGTTTCCCTGCAGGGTCTACAGGTGCTAACACCGTAAAAACAAGCTGGTGCCCAACTCCCAAAGGAAAATGCCCGTATTTATTGAGCTTCCAGGAATTTTCTATTGCTATGGGTACAATTAAGGCGTTATTTGCTTTTTTATAGAGAGTAGCAATACCCCCAACCTGGAAAGGTTTCATTTTGCCGGTTTTAGACCTTGTCCCTTCGGGAAAAATAACTGCCGACCAGTTGTTTTGTTTCATCCTGGCGCCCAGCTTGGCAATTTCTACTACACATTGCTTAGTGTCCTTTCTATCGATATTGGCTCCACCCCCATATTTCAGGTTAAACGAGATGGAAGGAATTCCTTTAGTCAGTTCTATTTTGGAGATAAACTTTGCATGGTATTTTCGCAAGTGATAAATCATTGGCGGAATATCGTACATGCTCTGGTGGTTGGCAACGAAAATTAAAGGCCTGTCGGTAGGTAAATGTTGCTCGTTAATAAACTTCGTTCTTATAAATAAAATCCAGGTGGTGGCTACCAGGAACCAGTTTAAAATATCTACCGATTTTTTGTGTGCACTATAACCTCCTAATTTTAAACTTAGCCATTGTATAGGCTGAAAAATAATGAGCACTAAATAAAAGGCCAGATAGTGAACAGGTGTTAAAATATATCCAAAAAACTTATTCATTTATTTATGATAGATATGTAATGCAAATTTAAAACTTACAGGTTATTTACAAGCCTTCTCTCAACAATTTCATTCTTAAAATTGCTGCCACACTCATCGAGTCTGTAATCTCTCCGCTGATTACCATCTGATAGGCTTCTTCAAAAGCAACTTTCTTTACCTGTAGCTGTTCGGTCTCCTCTGGCTCTGGTGCTAATTGGGTGAAATCTTTTGCGAGGTAAATTATGGCGAGCTCATCACTCACAGAATTGGATAAATGCATTCTCAAAACCTCACTCCATTCTTTCGCCACCAAACCTGTTTCTTCCAGTAATTCGCGTTTGGCAGAATCTAATGGATCTTGATCGAATGGCCCACCACCTTCTGGCAGCTCCCAGCTGTATTGCTTTAATGGAAAACGATACTGTCCAACCAGCCATATTTGATCGTCCTCATCCATAGCGACAATACCGATGGCATAATTTTTAAAATGTACTTCACCATAAATACCTTCTCCCCCACCAGGGTTAATTACCTGATGCTCGGTTAAACTTAACCATGGATTCTCATAAACCAATTGGCTGCTAAGGGTTTTCCAGGGATTGGTTTCTTGTGTTTTTTCGTGGCCCATAGAACGCAAATTTATTTAATAAACTTATACACCCGCATTTAATGTAACATATATTTGGGTAAAATATAAATGATGTATGTATTTTTATAAACCCATCGTTTACTAAATATGATTATGATGATTAAGAATAACCTGCAATGTCTTATTTATACAATATTCACCCTTTTTCTGTTTGCCAGCTGTAGTGTTGATGAGTCTGTCTCCAATCCAGACCTTCCCATTTCAAGATTGTTGGTTTCAAGTGCTACTACAGCAAGCAATTCTACAAGCTTAAGCATGTTCTCTCCTGCAGACCAGGAAAGTCTAGGAAATCCTATTAATTTTAACATGGTTAACCCAGGCGGAAACGGTGTAGTTTATGATAATGAAAGGAACCTGGGTTTCCAGATTGGGATGCTGAACAAGACAATTCGTACCTTTTCAATTAATACGGATGGAACATTAAGAATATTAAATAGTTTTAGAGACAGTACATTAATAGACGGCCGCGGAATTGCTTATAACAGAACTGCCAACCAACTCTACGTTTCCAGTAGCACAGACAGTTTAATTCATGTTTACGACAATGCAAGTAACAAAACAGGAAATATAAGTGCTATAAGACAACTCAAACTCACCTGCCAGCCATGGGGCCTATTTTTTGATGCAGGGAAGTTGCTGGTGGTTGGAGATCTGGAAGCAAAAAAAGTATTGGTGATGGACAATATTTCGTCACTTACCGAAGCTACAGTATCTGCTGAACTGACTATTCCGTCTGCTAACCGATTACATGGAATATCCTATTCATCAAAAAAAGACATCCTAATATTAACAGATATTGGCGAAGCTACAGGCTCTTCTTCTAATGCTGATGGAGCCCTTTATATTTTTGAAGATGTGAAATCAAAATTTACTACTAGCGGCAGCCTTACACCTACAAAAACAATTACAGGCATCAACACTTCATTGGGAAATCCGGTGGATATAACTTTTGACGACAGAGAAGGTAAAGACATTATTTATGTTGCCGAAAAAGCCAATAATAGAATTTTGGGATTTAGATTATCCAATATGGGAAATATTGCGCCTTATCTGAATGCTTTGGTGGATACATCACCCGAATCTGTTTGGGTAGACGCCAGGTAAGAAGTTTATAATCATTCTAAAAATACTGGTCTGTTTAAATTGAGCACTTTTTGTTATATCTTCGAAAAAAACTAAATCATGTACGCAGGATTATTACACACCCATTCTATTTTAAGATATGTTGTCTTAATTTTAATATTGATAGCCATTTTTAATGCTTTAACTGCCGGCAATAAACCCTATACAGAGGGCCACAGAAAGTTAAATCTTTTTGCGATGATCTCTGCTCATGTGCAATTATTAATAGGACTGGCATTGTACTTTATTAGTCCTGCAGTGAATTTCTCTAGCATGAGCAACCCGGTTACGCGTTACTGGAATGTAGAACATATCTCTATCATGATCATTGCGCTGGTATTGATCACTATTGGACATTCCAAATCTAAAAAAGCACTGGATGCAAAAGCAAAGCATAAAGCAATTGCAGTATTTTACGCTATTGGGCTTGTAATTATTCTCGTTGGAATCTTTATGATTAAAGACAGAAACCCATGGTGGAATATGTAATGAATGATTGAATCTCAAGAAAATTTTTCTAATTCAATTTTCTTTATATTTTTGTCTCAATGATAGTTAATAAAACAAATACTTTGAATTGGTGGTGGCACAATAATTTGTAGCTTCGGTAATTGTATTTGAAAAAATTGATTCTTAACCCAAACAAAAACAAATATAAACCCGACGCTAAACTGTCGGGTTTTTTTATTTGCTATGGTTTTAAAGAGAAAAATTAACAATGAAAAATTATAAAATTACCGTTATTTATAAAAAATTGCTTGCCGATACCACAACGCCGGTAAGCATATACCTGCGCTTACGGGATGTATTTCCGAACACGATACTCCTCGAAAGCTCCGACTATCATAGCAGGGAAAACAGCATGAGCTATGTATGCTGCGAATCTATAGCAAGTATCATATTAGAGAACGAGGTCCTCACTAAAAGATATCCTGATAATACTTCTACAAGGTATGAAAGAGGAGAATTTAACCTGGTTGATGAAGTTAGTGCTTTTAGAAAGAGCTTTGAGAGTAATGCGGTAGCTGATAATAAGTTTGTTACTGATGGCCTTTTTGGCTATTTCACCCACGAAGCCATAGAGCATTTCGAAGATATCAAGTTAAAGGCCGACGAAAAGGACGAAAGGAAAATTCCTTTAATGCAGTACCATGTATACCGGTATATTATTGCTATAGACCATTTTAAAAATGAACTTTACATTGTAAAAAATGAATGTGAATTTGAGAAAGGAACAAACGGCTTAGAAAAAATAGAATACCTTATACAAAATAAAAATTTTCCGGAATACAAATTCAACACCAATGGCAACGAAGAATCTAATCTTAAAGATGAGGATTTTAAAGCCCTTGTGGTTAAAATGAAAAAACATATATACCGCGGCGATGTGTTCCAAATTGTTCCTTCCAGAGCTTTTTCGACGGCTTTCCAGGGAGATGAATTTAACGTTTACAGGGCATTAAGATCTATCAACCCCTCTCCTTACCTTTTCTATTTTGATTATGGTAATTTCAAGATCTTTGGTTCTTCGCCCGAAGCGCAACTAACCATCAAAAATAATGTGGCAACTATTTTTCCTATTGCCGGTACTTTTAAAAGATCTGGTAATGATGCGGAAGACAAGTTAATTGCCGAACGTTTGGAGAACGACCCAAAAGAATCTGCCGAACATGTGATGCTGGTAGATCTGGCCAGGAATGACTTGAGCAGGCATTGCGAAAACGTAGAAGTAAAAGCTTATAAAGAAGTGCAGTTTTACTCCCATTTAATCCATCTGGTTTCTAAAGTAAGTGGCAAGCTAAAGGAAGGCATCAATCCTTTTAAAATTGTTGCCGATACTTTTCCCGCTGGTACCCTTAGTGGAGCTCCAAAGTACAGGGCGATGGAAATTATAGATGAAAACGAAAATATCAAAAGAAGTTTTTATAGCGGAGCGATAGGCTTCCTGGGCTTTAATGGAGATTTTAACCACGCCATCATGATCCGCTCTTTCTTAAGTAAAGATAACCGGCTTCATTACCAGGCAGGCGCTGGAATTGTTGCCGATTCTGATCCGGAGAGTGAATTAAACGAAGTGAATAACAAAATAGCAGCTTTAAGAAAAGCTATTCTTATGGCACAGGAAATATGATCTTTAAATGTAAAAACATAGAAGAAGTACGCTTTCATATAGACGAAATAGATCAGGAGGTAATTGGTTTATTAGGAAAGAGATTTCAGTTTGTTAAACAGGCATCGGCATTTAAAGCAAATGAAGAAAGTGTAAAAGCGCCGGAAAGGTTAAAAGCTATGTTAAATAAAAGACGCGAATGGGCAGCGGCTCAAAACCTTGATGCTGATGTGATAGAAAACCTTTACAAAGATTTAGTGAGCTATTTTATTAAAGAAGAATTAAAAGCTTTCAAAAGCAACATTTAAAATGAGCAAGAAAATATTGGTTATCGATAATTACGATTCTTTTACCTACAACCTGGTGCATTTACTTAACGAATTAGGCCATGAGGCAACCGTTTGGAGAAATGACAAGTTCAGGATTGAAGATGTAGAAGAATTTGATAAAATTTTATTGTCACCAGGCCCAGGTATCCCTTCAGAAGCGGGCCTCTTACTGGAGGTCATTAAAAAATACGCTCCTACAAAAAGTATTATGGGTGTATGCCTTGGGCAACAAGCCATTGCAGAAGTTTTTGGGGGCGAGCTATATAACCTTAGCAAACCCGTACACGGCACCGCAACCAATATTAGGGTTTTGGGAGTACAGGATATTACCTTTAAAGATTTACCTGCAGCTTTTAAGGTGGGGCGTTACCACTCCTGGGCTGTAAAATCAGAGAATTTACCAGCCGATTTAGAGATTACCGCCGTTGATGAACAAAACGTGGTAATGGCTTTGAGACATCGGAATTACGATGTAAGAGGCGTCCAGTTTCATCCGGAATCTGTATTAACTGAACTGGGAAAAGAAATGATCAATAACTGGCTTTCAAATTAATATATTACAATTAAAAGCCCTGTTTCTTAAAAAGACTACCCGGTTTTAAGCGCTATAAAAACATGAATATTTTAGATAAAATTGTTGCCCGTAAAAAAGAAGAAGTTGCTGCGGCAAAAGCTGTACGTTCTGTTAAAGATTTGGAAAGCGAGATTGCTTTTTCGAGATCTACTTACAGCTTAAGAGATTTCTTAACTGATCCTTCCAAAACAGGCATTATAGCGGAGTTTAAAAGAAAATCTCCATCTAAAGGAATTATTAACAATAAGGTTACGGTAGAGGAAGTTACCACGGGCTATGCCGCTGCCGGAGCCTCTGCTTTATCAGTACTTACAGACCATGATTTTTTTATGGGTCATGAAGACGATTTGATTTCCGCAAGAAAAGTAAATGAAATTCCAATTCTTCGAAAAGATTTCATGGTAGACGAGTACCAGATTATCGAAGCAAAAGCGATAGGTGCTGATATTGTACTTTTAATTGCCGCTTGTTTAACTGCTCAGCAGATTTCTGATTTTGGAAAGTTGGCTAAATCTTTAGGGTTAAGCACATTGTTGGAAGTGCATAATCAGGAAGAGCTGGATTTTAGCCTCAACCCCTATATAGATGTAGTGGGTGTAAACAACCGCAACCTTAAAGATTTTACCGTCTCTATAAATACTTCTCTGCAATTGGCTCAAACCATTCCTTCGGATTTTCTTAAAATCTCTGAAAGTGCCCTTAGCCATCCGGATACGATAAAACTATTAAAAGACGCCGGTTTTAATGGCTTTTTAATAGGTGAAAATTTCATGAAAACTAGTAATCCTGGTAAAGCAATGGAAGAATTTGTAAGCCTTCTTTAGCGGGCAAACTCTTTTGTTTGATTGTTATTCTTTCTAAATAAAATTTCAGGTAATCGAAATATTTAATCAAACATCATGGTGCAATGAAATCTTGTATCTCGTTTAAATAAAAGTCATATTCACAAAAACATGAACTGCTTTTATTGCTAACAGATAATAATCCTTAGCTTAGTGGTTTAGTTTTTGTCTGGTTTGCACTAAAATAAATTCAGCAGATATGGAGAAAGATCATATTTTAACTATAGATATTGGAGGTTCGAGCATAAAAGCCATTGTTTCAAATACAAAGGGCGAAACGCTGGTAGACTATATTAAAACTTCAACACCAGAAAATGCCAATCCAGAAAATGTCCTCAAAGAGATAAAAAAGCTGGTCGCTGATTTTCCTCAATATACCAAAATATCTGTAGGCTTTCCGGGCTACGTTAAAAATGGAATCGTTTTTACTGCGCCAAACCTTGGAACAAAAGCGTGGAAAGATTATAAACTTGCCCAGGTAATTGCCAATATGTTTAATAAACCTGTTAGATTAATAAATGATGCAGACTTGCAGGGTTTTGCCCTCATTAATGGTAAAGGTCTAGAGATGGTTATTACCCTGGGAACCGGTTTTGGCACTGCCCTGTTTGCAAATGGCGCTTCTTTACCTCATTTAGAACTTGCGCATCTTCCCATTAGAAAAGGCAAAGACTATGATGATTACATAGGCGATGCTGCCCTGAAAAAAGATGGAGAGGAAAAGTGGAATAAGAAAGTAAAAGAAGTACTTAAGATATTTAAAAATGTAGTGAACTACGATACGCTTTATTTAAGCGGAGGAAATGCTAAAAAAATCAACTTTAAGCTGGATGATAATATAATCATCTCCAGTAATAAAGATGGGGTTAAAGGTGGCTCTATTCTTTGGAAAAATAAAGACGATTTTTCTCTTACAACAATCCTTCCTGACAAATAACTACACTAAGTATATGAAGTTACCATCACCTGATCCGGCTTGTTACACAGCAGGAATAAATATGATGAGCACAATTTATTCAGTTTATACTGCAAGCAAGCGGGTTAAGTAAGTGATTTGTTAATTATAGATTTTCTAAAAACCTTTATTTTATTGAATAATTTAAGGGATATTAGCCCGAACTAAACTTTTCTAAAATACAAGATTATAATTCATCAAAATGAAAACCCAAAACAAACCCAAACCAACCATATTTACCATATTTGGTGGTACAGGAGATTTAGCTGCCCGAAAATTAATTCCTGCCTTATATAATATGTATTTAGACAATTATATGCCGCAAGAATTCACCATTGTGGGCTTAGGGAGAACAGAGTATAAAGATGAAGCGTTTAGAGAAATTCTTTTAGAGGGAATAAACAAGTTCTCGAGAAGCGGAAAAGCTAATGCTAAATGGAAAGCTTTTGCTGAAAATATCATCTACCTGCAATCTGATGCTACTAAGGAAAAAACTTATAAAGATTTAGAGGAAATCATCAGCGAAAGAGATCAGAATTGGTCAGAGCCAGCAACCATTATCCATTATCTATCAGTAGCGCCGCAGTTCTTCCCTATAATTTCAGAAAATATTTCTAAAATTAAGATGGAGGGAGGAAAAGATAAGTGCAGAATAGTAATTGAAAAACCATTTGGCCATGATTTAGAATCAGCAAAAGAACTTAATAATTTATTAAGATCACTATTTGACGAAACTCAAATCTACCGTATAGATCACTACCTCGGTAAAGAGACGGTTCAAAATATCATGGCTTTCAGGTTTGCAAATGCGCTATTTGAACCTATATGGAACAGGAATTACATCGATCATGTACAGATTTCTGTAACAGAAGATATTGGTGTAGAAGATCGTGGTGGTTATTACGATGGCTCCGGGGCATTAAAAGATATGGTGCAAAACCATATTCTACAGGTGTTATGCCTTATTGCGATGGAACCTCCTGTAAGTTTTAATGCAGATGAAGTTCGCAACAGAAGAGTAGATGTTTTAAGAGCCATCAGAAAATTCGGACACGAAGAAGTAAAAAATAATACCGTAAGAGGACAATACACCGGCGGATGGGTAGAGGGCAAAGAGGTGGTGGGTTACCGCGAAGAAAAAGGGGTAAATCCGAATTCTAACACCGAAACCTTTGCCGCTTTAAAATTTTTTATTGATAACTGGCGCTGGCAAAATGTTCCTTTTTACGTAAGGACAGGGAAAAGAATGCATCAGAAATCTTCTGTTATCAGCATCCAGTTTAAAGACGTTCCGCACCCGATTTTCCCTATCCAGGCATCAGAAAGCTGGCAGCAAAACAGGCTGATTATCAGTATTCAACCAGAGATGAGTATTAGGTTACAGGTACAGGCAAAAAGACCAGGATTGGATATGGTATTAAACCCTGTAGATATGGTATTTAATTATGACGGAACTTACCCTTCAGAATCTCCAGAAGCTTACGAAACCTTATTATTAGATGTTATGGAAGGCGACCAGACTTTATTTATGAGAGCCGACCAGGTAGAATCTGCATGGGAATTGTTAATGCCTGTTGTAGAAAATTGGGAATCACGTAAAAGTCTTAATTTTCCTAATTATGCAGCAGACAGCTGGGGCCCGGAAATTGCAGAAGCTTTAATTGCAAAAGATGGTTTCCATTGGTTTACAATGCCTATCAAAAATAAAACAGACAAAAAATGAGCTTAAATATTTTCAATAATTCAGACGAAGCCATAAAGGCAGTTGCTAGTTATTTTATTAGTGTTGCTCAGCAGGCCATTAGTGACAGGACGCAATTCAATGTTTCTTTATCTGGTGGAAGTTCTCCTAAAAAGCTTTATGAATTATTAGCCAGCGCTGAATTAAAAGAACAAATAGACTGGACAAAGGTATATTTCTTCTTTGGCGATGAACGTTATGTAGCACACGATGATCCTGACAGCAATTATTTAATGGCATACAATGCTTTATTCGCCCCCTTAAACATCAGCGAAGAGCAAATTTTTAAAGTAGATACCGAATTAGATCCTGCCAGTGCTGCATTAGATTATCAAAGAATTATTTGTAAACATTTTAATAGTGAACCCGTTTTTGATCTTGTTTTACTAGGATTGGGCGATGATGCACACACTGCTTCTTTATTCCCTCATACACCATTGCTATGGATTGATGAAGAGCTTGTAAAAGAAGTATACCTGAAAGATAAGGCTGTTTACAGAATAAGCATGACTGCCCCTTTAATTAATAAAGCAAAAAATATTGCTTTCTTAACATTTGGAGGAAGTAAGGCTGATGCTATAAAATTTGTTTTAGAAGCCGCTAAAGACATTGATAACTACCCTGCACAACTCATTAACCCAACCAATGGAGATTTACAATGGTTTATTGATGAAGCAGCGGCAGCGAAACTGGAGAAAAAATAATATAAAGACATCAATTGTATGAGGTTAATGAGTATTCAGGAACTTTATAAAATATACCTTCAAAACCCGGTAATTGGAACTGACACCCGAAAGATAACTTCGGGTTGTCTTTTTTTCGCCCTCAAAGGTGATCATTTTGACGCCAATAATTTTGCCGAACTGGCTTTAAAAGATGGTGCATCTTATGCCATTGTTGATGATCCCAAAGTCGTAAAAAGCGATCGGTTTATTTTAGTCGGCAATGTACTGGAAACACTGCAACAATTAGCCACTTATCATCGTCAGCAACTCAATATTCCAATAATTGGCTTAACCGGTACCAACGGCAAGACAACCACCAAGGAGCTGATAAAAGCGGTTTTATCTCAAAAGTTCAACACCTCTGCCACCCTCGGAAATTTAAATAACCATATTGGCGTCCCCTTAACTTTACTGGCGATTGAGCCTGATGTGGAAGTAGCCATTATCGAAATGGGGGCCAATCATCAGAAAGAGATAGCCATGCTGTCTGAGATTGCGAAGCCAGATTACGGATTAATTACCAATGTAGGGAAAGCACATTTGGAAGGCTTTGGTGGTTTTGAAGGCGTTAAAAAAGGTAAAGGCGAATTGTACACTTTCCTTGAAAAAACCCAAGGAACTGTTTTCATAAATAATGACATTCAGCATCTTAAAGAAATGGCCAACAACCATACTTTTAAGGAGGTAATTTATTACGGAACGTTGGCTTCAGGGTTAATTTCCGGGAAACTATTGGCTAACGACCCTTACCTGGAGGTCGAATGGTCAAATCTTACGGGCTCCTACGATGTAAAAACAAATCTTACGGGCATTTATAATTTCGAGAATATACTTGCCGCAATAGCTATTGGTGTAAAGTTCGGGCTAAATCCTGATGAAATCAATACTGGCATCAGTACTTATCAACCCCAAAATAATCGTTCCCAGATTATTAAAACAAATGCAAATACCATAATTGGAGACTTTTACAATGCCAACCCAAGCAGTATGCTGGTTGCTATAGAAAATATTGCCCGGCTGGAAGCGGATGCTAAAACACTCATTTTAGGAGACATGTTCGAGTTAGGGGAAGAGTCGCCTTTAGAACATAAGTTAATCATAGAGAAAGCACTTTCTTTCAAATTTGACGGGGTAGTATTTATTGGGGAAGAGTTTTATAAATTCAATAAAGAGCATGATGCTCAGTTTTTTAGGACTAGCGAAGAATTTAAATCACTCCTTAAAGCACATCCAATCCAGAATCACCTTATTCTTTTAAAAGGTTCAAGAGGGATGAAACTGGAAACCTTACTGGAAGATTTATAAAAAACATCGTCGTTTGAATAATTTTTTTTATTTTCCATAAAAAAAATTATGCCTGTTAAAACTTTTGGCGGCGCAGTTTATGGGATAGAGGCCCAAATTATAACTGTAGAAGTAAACATATTTTCAGGAAAACCCCAATATTTTATCGTTGGCTTGCCGGATAATGCCGTAAAAGAAAGTATGCTGAGGATAGAAAGCGCCTTAACTACCAGTGGTTTCAAAATGCCCAGACAAAAAATTGTGGTGAATATGGCTCCTGCAGACATTCGAAAGGAGGGATCTTCTTATGACCTCACCATTGCCACGGGCATTTTAGCTGCATCCGGGCAAATACCGGAAGATGAACTGAAAGACTACCTGATTATGGGCGAAGTCTCTTTAGACGGGCAGGTACAGCCCATCAAAGGAGCACTACCCCTTTCTATCCAGGGAAGAAATGAAAAAATTAAAGGTTTTATCCTCCCTATTCAGAATGCCAGAGAAGCAGCTATAGTAAGTGAGGTAGAAGTTTTCGGCATCAGTCACATCTCCGAAATTGTAAAGCTTTTTAAAAACGGGATAAAACCTAAGCAAACTATTGTTAACACGAGAGATGAATTTTTTAATGCCAAGAATATTTATGACGCCGATTTTGCAGATGTAAAAGGACAGGAAAACATCAAAAGATCTTTAGAAATTGCTGCAGCAGGTGGGCATAATGCGATTTTAATTGGGCCTCCGGGAGCTGGAAAAACAATGCTGGCCAAACGTTTACCTACCATATTACCTCCGCTTAATTTACATGAAGCTTTAGAAACCACCAAAATTCATTCGGTTGCGGGCAAACTCTCTGCATCTGATTCTTTGGTTACTGCAAGGCCTTTTCGATCTCCCCACCATACGGTTTCGGATGTGGCCCTGGTAGGTGGGGGTGGAAATCCGCAGCCCGGAGAAATCTCTTTAGCTCATAACGGGGTTCTGTTTTTAGATGAATTACCGGAATTCAAACGAACAGTTTTGGAGGTGATGCGCCAGCCGCTTGAGGAAAGAAAGGTAACCATTGCAAGGGCAAAAATGTCGGTCGATTATCCCTCCAGCTTTATGCTGATCGCTGCCATGAATCCCTGTCCTTGTGGCTATTTCAACCATCCTGAGAAAGAATGTATTTGTGCCCCAGGAATTGTACAAAAATACCTAAGCAAGGTAAGCGGGCCGCTTTTAGACAGGATAGACCTACACGTAGAAGTAACTCCAGTAAATTTCGAAGAACTATCTTCTGAAAGAAAAACTGAGCGCAGTGATCTCATTAGGGAAAGGGTAATTAATGCCCGTGGAATGCAAACCTTAAGGTTCGAAGCCTATTCAGACATCAATTGCAATGCGCAAATGAGTCCGCAAATGGTGAGGGCTATTTGCCAAATCTCTGAAGAAGGCCAGCAATTGCTTAAAAAAGCCATGGAAAAGTTAGGCTTATCTGCCCGGGCTTATGACCGAATTCTTAAAGTTGCCAGAACCATTGCAGACTTGGCAGGAAGCGAGGAGATAGGAATAGAACATTTGGCAGAAGCGATCCATTTCAGAAGTTTGGATAGAGAGAATTGGGCTACTTAACACAATGACATTAAGCTAACAATCTTTTTCAGCTACCTTACGTTATACATCTAAATTACAAATGCGATGTACAAAATTAACAAATGGCTAACGCTAAGTATGGTCTTCTTTATTTTATCTTCATGCAACAGCAACGGACAAACAAAAGATAAGAAAGATCAAAAAATAAAGCTGGAAGCTCCAAAAGGAAAAGCTATTGCTGCTTTTGCGGCAGGTTGCTTTTGGTGTACCGAGCATGTTTTTGAAGAAGTTGTTGGCGTGGACTCTGCCGTTTCTGGTTACGCTGGTGGCAAAACCATCAATCCAACCTATAAAACTGTAAGTTCTGAAACTACTGGACATGCAGAAACTACCCTGGTTTACTATAATCCTAAAGTAGTAAGCTACCAGGAATTGGTAAACGTATTTTTCGATTCGCATGATCCCACTACCTTAAACAGGCAGGGACCTGATGTGGGCACTTCTTACCGCTCGGCTATTTTCTATCTTACTGATGCTGAAAAGCAAATCATCACCAATACAATTAAAGAAATCAGTAAAACAAATCGTTTTAAAAAAGCTGTGGTTACTGAGGTGAGCCCATTAACAGCGTTCTACAGAGCAGAAGAAGAGCATCAGAATTATGTGAAAGGAAATCCACTAAACCCATATGTTAGAGGAGTCTCTAACCCAAGGTTTGAGCAGTTTAAAAGAACAACAAAAAGCAAGTTAAAAGAATAAAAAAAGCGACTACTTAAAAGTAGCCGCTTTTATCAACTTAACCTATCCAAACAAATTTTATTTTAAAAACCCAATCTTAATGTTGCTCCATAAGTTCTAGGATCTCCTAACACACCAGCATATAAACCTGCGTTTCCTGCTGCTGCCTGGAGTTGCTCAAAGTAATTCGTATCAGTGATATTTCTTCCCCATACAAAAATGGAGAACTTCTCTGATCTAAATCCTAATCTACCGTTTAATAAAGAATAAGAATCTACAATCAATACTCTTGAAGGAGTTGGATTTGAAGAATAATCTGAACGGTAAGAAGCATCGCCAGCAATAAAAAATCTTCCTTCTTTACTCAACAGGTTGCCTACAGTACTTAACTCTGCACCTCCTGAGATATTCCATTTAGAGATTCCCGGTAATCGGCCGCCAGATGCATCTTTAAATGCAACTTGTACATTGTTTTCTGTGTATCCTGTTTCCTCTAATGGAAGAGGGGCATTTGTAAAACTCACATACTTTCCGTCTAAATAAGCTACCGCTGCATTTAAGGTCAGGAATCTTTGAACCTGGTAACTTCCATCAACTTCAAAACCTTTTACTCTTACTTTCTCTGCGTTAGCTAAATACCCTCTGTTTACGCCCAATTGTGGAGATTGCACATTGGTTTGATAATCTTTAATATCTGTATTAAATGCCGAGATGTTTAATATAGCTCCTGTAATAGGTCTTGATTTAATCCCTAACTCATAATGCTGTACATACTCTGGTTTTACCACTGCCAGAGATAAATCTACGCTTCCATCTGGAAGTGTAGGCAAACCGCCTACGTTAACCCCTACCGGCTTGTAACCTGTAGAATAAGTTGCAAATGCGCTAAACTTATCTAAAGGCCTGTAGGCCAATGTTAAGTTTCCTGAGAGATTATTATTGTCTGTACTTGTGTTAAACGCTTGATTGGTGTAAACAGCAGCTTTTAATCTGCGTAATGCTGCTGCATCTGCATCAGAATCCGCAATTGGGCGTCCGCCGTATGTTTGTCTGTCGTAATCCACATCCTTTTTATCATAGGTAAACCTGATACCTGGTAAAACATGCAGATGTTTTGCAAATTCCCAATCTGCCTGAGCAAAAACAGCAGCACTTAAAGATTTAATGCTAGAATTTGTTCTGATACCATAACCTGTTAATAAATCACGATAGGTATTATATAATGCTTGTTCACCTGTAGCACTGGTTTGTACAAACCTCCATTGATCTGCTCCTACTTCTTCAGTTTGACCCAAACCTTTTAAGTTTTGTCCGAGTACAAATACACCTACAACACCGCTTACTTTATCGGTAATGTTACCTGCATACCTGATCTCCTGAGAATATTGATCATGACGTGTATTTCCCTGTGACTTAGTTAATGCAGAAAATTCTGTAAAATCTCTATCATTTGTAGGATCCCAGTTCCAGAATCTCCATGCTGTTGTAGAAGTTAAAGTACCGTTACCTATTTTTCTATCAATATTTACTGAAGCGCCACCAATAGATTGATTATGTCTCCAGGGTGTATTCGTATATATTTCTCTTGAGAAAGGATCTATTTTCGGCAACTGTTTCCCCAAGCCTGATCCTGCCACACCATTATCAGCGGAGGTTACAATGTTAGCATATTGTCTAAAATCACTTCTTAACGTTGGAGTAATACCTGCTACAACCAAAGGATAACCAGCCGGATGCTGGAAACTCGCATCTCCGCTTGCTATAATTTCTAATTTATCTGAGGGTCTAAATAATACCTGCCCTTTTATTCCCACATTATTTTGTCCGCTGTACGCTCGTTCTTCGTTAGGGTTCCAGATGGTACCATCTCTTTGTGTTCCTGATAGGGATAATTTTACAGCAATATCTTTAGCAATGGGACCAGTGATGGTTGCTTTTGCCTGAAGAAAATTATAATTACCAAAGCTTAGCTCTGCTTTTGAACTAGGGATAAAACTTGGTTTTCTAGTGGTAATGTTGAATGCACCTGCAGTAGTATTTTTACCGAATAAGGTTCCTTGTGGACCTCTAACAACTTCTATTTGCTCTATATCGATAAAATCTGTGGAGGTAGCTGCCGGACGAGCATGGTAAACACCGTCTACGTAAAATCCAACACCCGGGTCGATCCCATCATTGGTTAAACCAAATGTAGAACCCAAACCCCTGATATTTAAAGTGGTATTCCTGGCATTTGAAGCATATAACTGAACAGATGGCACCAATTCTTTTAAACGGTTTACGTTAAAAGCACCCGCATTCTCTGCTGCCTGGCCACCAATAACGGTAATAGGAATTGGAACATTCTGAGCCACCTCGCTACGACGTCTTGCAGTAACCACAATTTCTTCAAGAAGCGCATCTTCTACAAGAGTTAATTGAACAGGAGTACTTTCAATTTTCAAAATCTGAAAATCCTGTGGTTTGTGCCCAACATAGGTAGCTCTAAGAAAGAATGGAGGCTCAATATTAACCGAAACACTAAAATTTCCATCTGCATCTGCTAAAGTAGCAGATTTAGTTCCCCTAACTACAATACTAGCGCCTGGTAAAGCTTGGCCTTTGCTATCTTTTATCGTCCCGGTGACAATGTGTTGAGCAAAAGATAAATTGCTTAAAAGCAGAACCGGAATAAGTAGGAATAAACTTTTCCGTATAGACAAATAGGTTATTTGTATTGTTTTTTTCATGTTAAAAATAGAATTAAATCTTAAAAATATATAATCTATAGAATTAGTCGACAAACATAAAAGTTTTTTATAATATTTCTTTACCTTTTTTTATTTTTTTAATCTTATCGATATAAACCTGCCTTTACGTAGCTTTAAAATAGGTTTTGAGATTAATCGGTGGTAATGGAGATCCATGTTCAATTTAAATGCAATTTTTGCCGGATGACGTAATGGTTAAGAATATTTAAAAAACGAGAATCAAAACCATAATAATTACCTTTGCATTAATGAAACAAGACGATTATGTAGAAGTTGCTTACATTACCAAAACTCACGGTTTAAAAGGCGAAGTTCAGGTAGCATTCAGTTATGATGAACCAGAGAATCTCCAGATAAAATCGGTATTTATTGATTTTAATGGAAAAATGGTTCCCTATTTTGTTTCGAAATACAAAATTTCTCAGAAACAATTAGCTTATTTTCTTTTTGAAGATATTAACCATATTGATAAGGCACAGGATCTGGTAAAGAAAAAAATATTCCTCTTTAAAAAACTAATGCCTAAAAAGAAAAAGGAAGAATTTACCTATAACGATTTGGAAGGATTTATGGCAACTGATGTTTCTGCCGGAGAATTAGGTGAAATTATAGAAGTGAGAGCCTATCCTCAACAATTTTTGGCTACAGTAAATTTCAAAGAGAAAGAAGTACTCTTTCCTCTATCCGAAGATTTAATAGAAGAAATTGATATAGAGAATAAGCGTATTAAAATTAATTTGCCTGAAGGTTTGTTAGAAGTTTATTTAGAATCTTAAACCAAAATAATGCGTTTCGACATCATTACAGTATTGCCTGCACTCTTAGAAAGTCCTTTTGCACATTCTATTTTGCAGCGGGCGCAAAAGAAAGGATTGGCAGAGATTTATGTGCATAATCTTAGGGATTTCACAAATAATAAACAAAAAAGTGTAGATGACTACCCATATGGAGGCGGAAGCGGCATGGTGATGCAGATACAGCCTTTTGCAGAATGTATAGAAAAACTGCAATCGGAAAGAGACTACGATGAGATTATTTTTATGACCCCAGATGGTGTTACCTTAAATCAGGGAATTGCAAATGAGCTATCTATCACTAAGAACATCATGATTTTATGTGGCCATTACAAAGGCATCGATCAGCGGATTAGGGATATTTATGTTACCAGGGAGATTTCCATAGGCGATTTTGTGCTATCGGGAGGAGAATTACCTGCAGCCATTGTTGTAGATGCTATTGTGAGGTTAATTCCTGGGGTTTTGTCTGATGAAACTTCTGCTCTATCAGATTCTTTTCAGGGAGAATTGTTAGACGCACCAGTGTACTCCCGGCCTGCAGATTGGCGTGGACATAAGGTACCGGAAATATTACTTAGCGGTGACCAGGCTAAAATTGAGCATTGGCGTTATGAAGAAGCGCTAAAAAGAACACAGGAACGTCGGCCTGATTTATTAGAATAACGAAAGAATTATTACAAATGGTGATTTTACTATCTCATGCTAAAGCATTATCACTCAATCTGCGTTTCCTGGAAATGTAGATAAACTAAAGATTGTTGAAAAAATTACATTAGTTTTTTTTTATAAAAAATTTTCCCTAATATTGCACTCCGAAATTCGGTACGGTTGTTTAAGTTTTTCAATCGTAATTAACAGCATAAGATCATGGATTTAGTAAAATTTGTAGAAGAGCAGGTTGTAGAGAAAAAACAGTTACCTGCATTTAAAGCTGGAGATACCATCAGTGTTCATTATAGAATTCGTGAAGGAAATAAAGAGCGTATCCAGGTTTATCAAGGTGTAGTTATCCAGAGAAATAGTGCTGGTTCTACAGAAACTTTTACCGTACGTAAAATGTCTAACGGTATTGGTGTAGAACGTATTTTCCCAATAAACTCTCCTAACATAGAGAAAGTTGAAGTTAATAGCGTTGGTAAAGTTCGTAGAGCAAAATTATTTTATCTACGCGAACTTACTGGTAAAGCAGCTCGTATTAAATCTAAAAGAGTTTAATCATCCTGTTTTAAAATATTTAACCCTTTTGATAAATTATCAAAAGGGTTTTTGTTTTTCCTTATTTTTAGAAAACAATGCAAAAGGCCCGAAGATTATCTTTGGGCCTTTGTTATTATTAACGTAAAAATTAAATTAATTCAATCTAAAGGGTGCAATTAAAGAAAACTTAGGAATCTGTACAACAATGATCTCATCGTCTACCATTCTCTTCATTTCATATGACCCCTCCATTGTACCCATATCGCTTTGCAAATTACATCCGGAAACGTATTCATGCATTTCTCCTGGCTCTATCACTGGCTGCAAGCCCACAACTCCTTCACCTTCTACCTCCCGACTTTCTCCATTAGAATCAAAGATATGCCAATGCCTTCTCATTAATTGTAAGCTATAATTACTTAGATTTTCGATCTGAACCTTATAAGCAAACATAAAATGCTCATTAGCCGGATTAGAATACTCTGGCTGGTAGGTTGTTTCAACAGTTACTTTTACACCGTCTGTTATTTGAGCTACCATTGCTATCTTGTTTAAATTTGAAATTAGGTAATAATATTTGAAATCAAAAATCAGACCGTAACTGTATCAAATTTGTTTCCTATTTCCTGAAGTACACTTTCGATGTCGTTTGCATTGTCTAAAGACACCAATTTCATACGGTACTCTTTAAAATCCGGTATCCCTTTAAAATAGTTTGCATAGTGCCTTCTCATTTCAAAAATACCGGTTTTCGGTCCTTTCCACTCTATAGATTTGATTAAATGTGTACGGCAAACCTCTATTCTTTCTTCAATTGTTGGGCCGTCTAAAAACTCACCTGTCTCGAAAAAATGTTTTACTTCTCTAAAAATCCACGGGTAACCAATGGCTGCTCTGCCAATCATAATACCGTCTACTTCATATTCCAGTCTCCAGTTAGCGGCTTTAACAGGAGAATCTACATCTCCATTCCCGAAAATTGGAATTTTTATTCTGGGGTTACGTTTAATCTCCCTTATTAAAGACCAGTCGGCACTGCCTTTATACATTTGAGAACGTGTTCTGCCATGGATAGTTAAGGCCTGGATACCGACATCCTGTAGCCTCTCTGCAACTTCGTAAACGTTTTTTGTATTATCGTCCCAGCCTAAGCGGGTTTTTACTGTAACGGGTAAATGCGTAGCTTTTACAACAGCGGCTGTCATCTCTACCATCTTATCAATGTCCTGTAACAATGCCGACCCTGCGCCTTTACAGGCTACATTCTTTACCGGGCAACCATAATTTATATCAACAAGATCTGGATTTGCCAGGGTAGCTATCTCTGTAGCCTCACGCATATGCGCTATATCACTCCCAAAAATCTGAATTCCTATAGGTCTCTCGTACTCGAAAATATCTAACTTCTGCCTGCTCTTTGCTGCATCCCTGATTAATCCTTCCGAGGAGATGAATTCAGTATACATCATATCAACACCGTTCTGCTTACACACATAACGGAAGGGAGGATCACTCACATCCTCCATCGGCGCAAGCAAAAGCGGGAAGTTTCCCAAATCAATATTTCCAATTTTTACAGACATTTTCGCAATCAAATGAGTATTTTCATCACAAAATTACAAATTATCATCCATTATGAACGACATTCAAAAGTCAACACATTCTCATCCTGTAATGCAACTGGTTTATTTGTTGCTGTTTGCAACAATTGGAGGAATTGTTTTTGGCGTGATCGGATTAATTTTTTACGGCTTTTTATTCGGAGCCGGAGGATTCACCAGCCTTTTAAGTGCTGATGCCAATACAATGGACGTTAATTTTTTACGTGTTGTACAAATCAGCAGTTCGATTGGAATTTTTATTGCCGGCCCTATTGCTTATGCACAGGTCGAAAAATATAAACTTGCTTCTTACTTTCATTTTAACAAACCTTTTGATCCTTCTTTATTACTAACCGTACTTGCCTTAATGTTGTTAGGTGCGCCACTACTGGAGCTTATAGCTTCATTAAATCAAAAAATGGCTTTGCCAGAATTTCTTAAAGGCATTGAGTTATGGATGAAAGAAAAGGAAGAGCAGGCAGCAGAGCTAACTAAGCAGCTTCTCATAATGAAAAGCGTTGGCGATTTAGCCATTAACCTGTTAATGATAGCGGTGATCCCTGCCATAGGTGAAGAGCTATTGTTTAGAGGCGGCTTGCAGAATATCTTGACAAGATGGTTTAAAAACCCACACACTGCAATTTGGGTGACTGCAATAATCTTTAGTGCCATACATGTACAATTCTTCGGTTTTTTCCCGAGAATGCTTTTGGGCGCCTTATTTGGTTATCTTTTACTATGGGGTAAAAACATCTGGCTTCCAATTTTCGCACACTTTATAAACAACGCATCAGCAGTAATAATGGCGTTTGTTATGCAAAAGCAAGGAAAAAGCTTAGACGAAATTGAGAAAGCAGAGGCTTTTGAATTTTGGGGATACCTAGTAAGTGCAATAATTACCTTAATTTTGCTGGTAGCTTACTACAAACAAAGTAAAAAAAATTTAAGCGGAGACCTGTATGAATAATTCCTGGGTGAAGATTTACACCTCTCACCAGTTTATCAAATCAGAAATTGTTCGTCAGGTTTTAATAGATCACGAGATAGAAGCGGTATTAATGAATAAACAGGATTCGGCTTATAAATTTGGCGAAGTAGAAGTTTATATTCATCCATCTAATTTTGATAGAGCTATAGAGCTGATTATCCAAAATGAATTATAATTAACATGAAAACGAGAGCCATTACCGGATTTGTATTTATACTCATTATGTTGAGTTCTTTACTTACCGGACCTTATATTTTTACAGGATTCTATATGTTTTTGAGCCTGGTTTGCTTAGTAGAGTTTTTCACGCTTGTGAAGACAACAGGTATAAGACCTCACCGGATGATAGGATATGTAGCAGCAGTAATCATGTTCGCTTCTGTAGCAGGGCGCTACTTTTTTGAGTTTGAAACCAAATGGCTTTTAATAAATATTCCGTTGTTTTTCGGGATTTTTATCCGCGAGCTTTATAAAAAATCTAAAATACCTTTCAGTAATATAGCCTATACGTTATTGGGAATCTTATATACCGTGGTTCCGTTTATTTTTTACCACAGTATTGCATTTATGTCTGGCGAATATAATTTCCATTTAGCATTAGGTTTTTTCCTGATGCTTTGGGGTAATGATACCGGGGCATATATCTTTGGGATGAAATTCGGCAAGAAAAAATTATTTGAGCGGCATTCTCCAAAAAAATCGTGGGAAGGCTTATTTGGCGGTATTTTTACCAGCATTGTTGTTGCAGTAATTTTATCTCATTATTATACTGATTACGCACTAATTCATTGGATAGCAATGGCCATTATCATCTCCTGTTTTGGAACAATGGGAGATCTGGTAGAATCTATGTTTAAAAGAAGTATCGATATAAAAGATTCAGGAAGAATATTACCAGGCCATGGAGGCTTATTAGATCGATTTGACGGGCTCCTGCTTTCTGCCCCAGTTGTTTTCGTTTACTTATATTTGATTACTTATTAGTAATTTCGTTCAAAATTTTTAAAAATGACCATCCATAAAGAAGGATATACTTCCATTGCGCTTACAGTATTATTTATTTTCGTTACGAATACCATCATCAATTATTATCTGCCAGAGCTAACCTGGTTTGTTTGGCTTTGGTATATTTTTTCTCTGGTTTTATTCATTACTGTACTCCAATTCTTTAGAAGCCCAACAAGGCTTCATACCTTAAATGATCAGCAGATTATTTGTCCTGCAGATGGTAAGGTAGTGGTAATAGAAGAAACAGACGAAACTGAGTATCTGAAAGACAGAAGAATACAAGTATCTGTATTTATGTCTCCGGTGAATGTTCATATCAACAGAAACCCCATTAGTGGCATTGTTAAATATTTTAAATACCACCCAGGAAAATATTTAGTAGCCTGGGATCCTAAATCTTCTACTGATAACGAAAGAACAACCGTAGTGGTAGAAAATTCAGCCGGTGTTCCTGTTCTTTTCAGGCAAATTGCTGGTGCTTTGGCAAGAAGAATAGTTTGGTATATTAAAGAGGGCGACCAGGTAGAGCAAACGAAAGAATTCGGTTTTATTAAATTTGGGTCACGGGTTGATTTATTTTTGCCAGTTGGAACCGAAATTAAGGTGAAAATTGGAGATAAGGTTAAGGGGGGAATTACTGTCTTAGCTACCTTAGCTTAAATTAAAATCATAAAAAAAGCGGTGATTCTATGGGGTCACCGCTTTTTTTGTACTTTATTAAGAAGCCGGCAGGTTCTAAACTAAGTAACTTTTTAAAATCAGTTCTATATTAACGAGATTTACATCTGTTGATATTCTATCTTAGTAAACTAATTAAATCAATTATCATGAAAATTATGATTAAAATTACTACAATATGTTTGGCAATTTTGTGTTTTACTTTCAATGTAAATGCTCAAAGCCTTACCCCGCAACCAAGCTCAAGTCAAACTATAGAACAGGGCTTTGGACTTGGGAAAGTTTCTTTAAGCTATTTTAGACCCGGAGTAAAAGGTCGAAAAATATTTGGCGGACTGGTTCCCTATGGGAAAGTTTGGCGAACAGGAGCTAATTCTGCTACAACTATAACTTTTTCTGAAGATGTAGAAATGGGCGGAAAGAAAATTGCAGCAGGAAAGTATGGTTTATTTACCATTCCGGGAGAAAAAGAATGGACTGTGATTTTAAATAAGGATGCGGCACAATGGGGCTCTTATACTTATAAAGAAGACCAGGACATCCTACGCATTAAAGTTAAACCTGTTGTGGTTAACCCTAAAGTAGAAACCTTTACGATGCAGTTTGCTAATGTAAAAGACGGCAGTCTCGATCTTTTTATTGCATGGGATAATACCGGCATATATGTTCCATTTACCGTACAATATGATGCTAAAGTGATGGCAAATATTGAGGCGGCAATGAAAACAGATCAGAAACCGTATTTTCCGGCAGCATTGTATTATTTAGAAAACAATAAAGATTTAAACAAAGCCCTGGAATGGGCAAGCGAAGCAGAAAAGTCGAACCCTAAAGCTCCATGGTTTAAAGTGGGTAAAGCAAGAATTCAGCTTAAAATGGGAGACAAAAAAGGTGCTAACCTTACTGCAACTGAAGCATTAAAAATCGCTAAGGAAATTAATAATGAAGAATATGTCAGACTATCTCAGGATTTAATCGATCAATCTAAATAAACCCGAATATTTAATAAAAAACCGGCTACCTTAAAAATAGCCGGTTTTTTCATTTAAAATAAGATCATTCCGGCTGAATAAAACAAAAACAAATAGAATTTGTTAAAAATTAAAATAATTTTCCATAAAATATAAAAATATTATAAAATATTTCCTATTATTACTAAATATTCAGCTTTAACATGTGATATTTACTAATTTAATATAAAGCTCAAGCTATTTTATGGATTCATTAGGCCTGTTTAGCAAATATCCCTATTTAGAAAATGTTTGGGATGAAATGTACGATACTATTCATGTTCGTGAGTCTTACAAAAGATTGTATAGTTTTCTGGAAAACATTTCAGAAGCAGAGCTTACCCGAAAAGAAGAAATGGCCCGAAGGCTTTTTATGAGCCAGGGAATTACTTTTACTGTTTATTCAAGCGGAGAAGGAATAGAAAAGATATTTCCTTTTGATGTTATACCGCGTATTATTACAGCTTCAGAATGGTCTTATA
Organism: Pelobium sp.; assembly: GCA_045629485.1. Lineage (GTDB taxonomy): Bacteria > Bacteroidota > Bacteroidia > Sphingobacteriales > Sphingobacteriaceae > Pseudopedobacter. Next base: position 45,827 of record JAZQRF010000303.1, read on the forward strand.
TAGAGGCAGGTATAAAACAAAGATTAAAAGCACTCAATCTTTTTCTTAACGATATCTATTCCAATCAGTTTATACTTAAGGATAAGATCATACCCATGGATATGATCTATTCATGCCAGCATTATCTGCGGGAAATGCATAATCTTAAAGTGCCCCATGAACTGTTTGTACACATTGCTGGTATTGATATTATCAAAGATAACAACGGGACATTTTATGTATTGGAGGATAATTTAAGAACTCCTTCCGGTGTTTCTTATATGTTAGAAAACAGGGAGATCACAAAAAGAATTTTCCCGGATATTATACCTCAAAACTTTGTGAGATCTGTGACGCAATACCCGCAAATGCTATATAAGAATCTGGCGGCACTTTCTCCAAGACATAATTCTAACCCTAATATTGTGATGCTTACTCCGGGTATCTATAACTCTGCCTATTTCGAGCATTCTACACTTGCCCGCCTGATGGGCATAGAATTGGTAGAAGGCAAAGATCTGGTAGTTGATAATCACAGGGTTTTTACTAAAACCACATCAGGCCTGCAGAGAGTTGATGTTATTTACAGGCGTATTGATGATGAATACCTTGATCCTTTGGTTTTCAATCCTGGAAGCTTGTTAGGAGTTGCCGGATTAATGTCGGCTTACAGGATGGGGCATGTAGCAATAGTTAACGCTCCGGGTAATGGAGTCGCCGATGATAAAGCGACTTATATTTATGTTCCGGATATGATCAGATACTATCTTAATGAGGAGCCAATTCTAAAAAATGTTCCCACTTACCATCTATCTAATCCAGAAGAAAGAGAACACGTCTTCAGGAATATAGAGCAAATGGTGATTAAGAAAACAAACGAATCCGGAGGCTATGGAATGATTATAGGCAATGCCGCAACTCAGCAAGAGCTGGAAGATTATAAAAGAGCCATTCTACTGAATCCACGAGAATTTATAGCACAGCCTATTGTAAGCCTGTCATCCGTACCGTGTTATATTAACGAAAAACTACAACCAAGAAGAGTAGACTTACGGCCTTTTGCATTATATGGCCCGTCTGGGATAGAAATTGTTCCTGGCGGTTTAACCCGTGTTGCATTAAAAGAAGGCTCTTTAGTGGTAAATTCTTCTCAGGGTGGCGGAAGTAAAGATACATGGGTTTTAAGTGTTTGATTTTAAAAGATAAATATGTTAAGCAGAGTAGCAGATTCTTTATACTGGATGTCGAGATACATGGAAAGATCTGATGGGATCCTCAGAATGCTTCGTGTAAATTATGCTTACTCACAGGATGATGGTACAGATTTTAGCTGGACACCAGTTTTGAAAATCTTCGCCAGCAATATGGGTAGCCAGTTCGAAAATAAAGAACTAAAAGGACGGGAAATTTTAAACTATCTGGTACTAGAAAGGGCAAATCCTAATTCGGTATTAAACATTATTTCTGGTGCAAGAGAAAATGCCCGCTCCGTTCAGGACAATGTAACGAAAGAATTATGGCAATGCCTTAATGATTTTTACCATATTATTAGAGAGGAACAACTGAGACACGCTCTGGAGGTAGACGATCCTATCTCTGTTTTAGATAACCTGGTAAAGCAGGTAATGTATTATTACGGGAGCGCAGAGATTACCATGCCACGCGGCGAAGGTTATTACTTCATGAATTTAGGTAAATTCCTCGAAAGAGCCATACAATCTGTAAATGCATTGGATGTTAAATTTAAAGACCTTGAATATTGTTTGGATGAAAATACAGATCCAACTTATTGGAAGTATTTGTTGATGTCTATCTCTGGGTACGAAATATTCTTAAAAAGCTACCGCTCAGCCCTTAATCCTAAAAATATCATTCATCAAATTGTTTGGAACGACAGCTTCCCACGCTCTATTCAATACGCCGTTACCCGATTAAAACAATCTTTTGAAACTCTAAAAACCGATAAAGATAAAGAAAGCTACAAAACCGTAAGTTATATGATAGGGAAATTAGAAGGCACTTTAAAATATTCAGACATGAATGATCTAGAGAAAATGGGTTTAGAAAAATACTTGAAAAATGTAAAAGATGAACTACTGGCAATAGGGAATGCGTTAAACCATTATTATTTTGCCTTTTATTAACTATTATTGTTTTTTACTGCTTATTTAGACACCAATTTCCATGTCGAAATTTACCATAAAACATATTACAACTTACAAATATGATCAGCCGGTACACGATAGTGCTAACCAGATTATGCTCTATCCGATTAAGGATAATTACCAGGAAGTGGTCTCCCACCATCTGAATATCACAGGAGATCCCAAGATAGAAACATACACAGACTATTATCAGAATAAAGTTGGCACATTTACCAATTACGAAATGCATTCTGAACTTGTGATCGAATCTTTACTTATCGTGAATGTGAAGTCTAAACCATTGCCCAAAATAAGTATTTTTATTGATGATCAATGGCGTAAGCTCGCAGATATAAAATTTGAAATCCCTTATATTAATTTTCTTAAGCGGGAACATTTTACTGCCGAAGAAGAACTGATAGGCATTGTAAAACCCTATGAGCAAAGAAAATTACCTCCCATAGAAGTGGCAAAGAATTTCTGCTCGTATATTTTCGAAAACTTTAAATACATCAAAGGAGTTACTTCTGTTGAAACAACCGTAGATGAGATTTGGAAATTAAAATCCGGGGTTTGCCAGGATTTTGCTCATATTCTTTTGGCTATGTTAAGAAGCGTAGGCATTCCCTCAAGATACGTGAGTGGTTACATTTGCCCGAATAGAAACGGTATGCGTGGAGAAGGTGCTACTCATGCCTGGGTAGAGGCTTACATTCCGGATTATGGATGGCTTGGCCTAGATCCAACAAACAATTGCATTACAGAAGATCATCATGTTCGTTTAGCAATTGGCAGGAATTTTATTGATGTAAGCCCTGTAAAAGGAACTTATAAAGGAACATCACACCACACGCTGGAAGTGAAAGTAGTGGTATCCTATGAAAATGAGTCGAAGCCTGTAGAAGAAGAGCCCAATGAAGAAATTATTTTTAACAGTCAGTTTGAAGGAAATTCTTACAGAAGATTTATGGAAATACAACAAATGCAGCAACAATAATCATTTCAAGATAATTAGAATTATTGCATCAGCGCAAATTGTAATAAGTTAGCACCCATTTGAAGTGCTTTTTCTCGTGTTTGCGGTGTGTCCTCTTTGTAGGTTCCCAAATCCTCCCAGCCATTCCCTAAATCGCTTTCGTAAGAGTAAAAACACACCAATTTACCTTCATATATCAAACCCAAACCTTGTGGCCTTTTATTATCATGCTCGTGAATTTTAGGAAGACCATTTGCGAACTTAAATTTTTGATGATAGATTGGATGAGATACTGGAAGTTCCTGAAATTCCAACTCAGGAAAAACTTTTTTCATTTGTGGCCTTATAAATTTATCAAGCCCGTAATTATCATCAATATGCAAAAACCCTCCTGCTATCAAATACCGTCTAAGGTTTTGGGCTTCAGCTTCAGAAAATTGGACATTCCCATGCCCGGTAAGGTATACAAATGGATAATTGAACAGTTCGGGGCTGCCCACATCAACAGTTGCTTCCTGGTGGTTTATATTTGATTTTAAATTCTTATTAAAAAAGTTGATGAGATTGGGCAAGGCAGTTCGGTTTGCGTACCAATCTCCTCCCCCGCTATATTTTATTTTAGCTATTTTAAAAGAAGCCTGGCCGTAAGTATTTACTGATGATGTAAATAATGCGCAAACAATAAAAACAGCGAGCAAGTGCTGTTTTAATCTTATGGTTACCTGTTTAAATAGTTTATTTCGAAACATGCTTGTAATGCCGCGGTCTCTGTCCTTAACCTGCTATTTCCTAAAGTTATGGGAACAAATCCATTTTCCAAAGCTTTATTAATTTCTGATTCAGAAAAATCGCCTTCAGGTCCAATTAGTATCAGATAGGATTGTCCTGCTCTGAAATCTTGAGGTAGCTCTCTTTTTTCGGTAGGGACGCAATGTGCAATAAATTTATTTTGAACTTCCTGTGAAGCAACAAATTTTGAAAATGAAACCGCAGGATTTATTTTTGGTAACCAGGCTTTTAAAGATTGTTTCATTGCGGAGACAACAACTTTTTCCAAACGCTCTGTTTTTACCTCTTTTCTTTCGGAATGATCACAAATAATAGGAGTAAATTCATCAATTCCTATTTCTGTAGCTTTTTCTAAGAACCATTCGAGCCTATCTATATTTTTTGTTGGCGCTACAGCAATATGCAGGTAATGGTTCCTTTTATTATAATTTTCTTGCTTGTTTAATACCTTTAGAACTGTTTTTTTAGGATGATCATCAGAGATTTCTGCAAGGTATAATCCACCCTTTCCATCAACTAGATTAATCTGGTCTTTCGCTTTAAGACGTAGAACGCGGGAACAGTGCTTACTTTCTTCTTCACTCAAAGTGTATTCTTCTGAGTTAATATCGGGAGTAAAAAAAATATGCATGAAATTAATGAATATTTACTGCTTCGTCTTTAGGTATGATCAGTTCAAGCTTAACCGACTCTATATTTTGTCCTACTTTTTTTAAAATAGTAAAATTATATCCGTTAAATTCTTTCGTCTCCCCAACATCAGGGATCTTTTCAAAGATTTCACTCACCAAACCAGCCATCGTATCGTAATCTTCGTCTTCGGGCAAGTCATGCGGTAAATGCTCGTTGATATCATATACCGTGGCGGATGCTGCAACGATAAATTCAGAATCAGAAACTTTCTCTACTAAAGGTTTTTCTTCATCGTACTCATCCTGAATTTCACCTACCAATTCTTCCACAATATCCTCCAGAGTTACCATTCCTGCTGTTCCTCCAAATTCATCCAACACAATCGCAATCTGAATTCTTTTCAACTTAAGCTCGGCCATTAAATCATTAATTTTTTTTGATTCTGGCACAAAAACGGGCTTTCTTAAAATATCATGAAAATTAAACTCCTGTTTCTTAACTATTAATGATAAGATATCTTTAGCATGAATGATCCCTACAATTTTATCTATAGTTTCATCGTAAACAGGAATGCGGGAATAACCTTCGGTGATAATAGTATCTATTAATTCCTGTTTAGTGGAGGTCAAAGGTACCGCAGAGATTTTGGTTCTTGGCACCATAATGTTCTTTACCACCCGTTCATTAAAATCAAAAACATTTTTGATCAGTTCATGCTCCGCCTGATCTAATGCTCCCGACTCTTTTCCCTGGTCTAACAGGTACTGTAATTCTTCTGATGAATGTATACTATCATGTGCGTCTACAGAATTTATACCCAGAAGTTTCAAAATGATATTTGCAAAGCCATTTAATACAAAAATAAATGGTTTAAAAACAATATAAAAAAACTGAAGTGGCAATGCAATTGCCATTGTGGTGTTCACCGGACGTTGGATGGCTATGCTTTTTGGCGCTAGTTCACCAAAAACAATATGCAATACGGTGATAATTAAGAAGGCCAGAACATGCCCGATACTTACTGCTACACTTTCTGAAATAGGGAGGTGTAAAAATGAAAATATATTTAACACCATATTGGACATTACGGTCTCGCCTACCCAGCCTAAGCCAAGGGACGCTAATGTAATACCCAACTGTGTGGCCGCAAGGTAACCATCCAGGTGAGATGTCATGTGCTTGGCAATACCTGCGACTTTGCTGCCTGATTTTACTTTTATTTCTATCTGGGAACCCCTAACTTTTACTAATGCAAATTCTGCGGCTACGAAAAAACCGTTCAGTAACACTAAAAATAATGTTAAGAATATCTGAAATCCACTAACTTCGAGATGGGGGCCCATATTTATTTAAATGTCTTCTTATAAAGTTCTATGCTCTCCTCAATAACCTTGTAAGCGTATCTTTTACCTAGCAAATGTTCAATAGTTACATTTTTTTCTTCAAGAGCCTTGTAGTCCTGGAAGAAACGAACAACTTCTTTCATTGCATGAGGAGGAAGTTCTGAAAGGTCGTTGATGTAATTTACTGACATGTCATTTTTTGCAACTGCAATAATTTTATCGTCTTGCTCTCCACCGTCAATCATATGCATTACACCTATCACCTTTGCATCTATTATTGACATTGGATAAACATCTGCCGAACACAGTACCAAAATATCTAGAGGATCGTTATCATCGCAATAAGTTTGAGGTATGAAACCATAATTTGCAGGGTACATTACAGATGAAAAAAGTATCCTGTCTAATTTTAATAAGCCAGATTCTTTGTCTATTTCATATTTAGCTTTAGAACCTTTAGGAATTTCTATAATTGCGGTAACAGTATTTGGGCAATCTTCTCCTGGAGAGATGGAGTGCCACGGGTGATTTTCGATCATTAATATTTGATATTGGTTATACGTTATTTTTGTTAAATCTCTTTTTAAATACTGTTAAAATCAAAGGAATAGTTGTTATTAAGATAAATCCTAATATAATATAAGACAAATACTCATTCACTTCCTTCTCAAATTTCATTCCTAAAAAATAGCCCAGGAGGGTTAAAGAAGTAATCCAAAAAATTGCGCCTACTATATTATAAAAAGCGAATCTCTTAAAATCTAGCTTTACAACTCCCGCGAAGATTGGGGCAAAAGTTCTTACAATAGGTACAAATCTTCCTATAATAAGGGTAAATGCGCCTTGCTTCTTATAGTATTCTTCTGCTGCTAACAAATACTTCTTCTTGAAAAAAAATGATTCCTTCCTGTTATAGAGCATGGGACCTGTTCGATAGCCAAACCAATATCCCACAAAGTTTCCGGCTGCGGCGGCTGCAATTAAACCAAATATCATGGTTATAATGCCTGTATCTAACTTTTCTGTGGCAACAAACATCCCTGCCAAAAATAAAAGATAATCGCCTGGAAGAAAAAAACCGAAAAATAAGCCTGTTTCCGCAAAAACCACAAACATAATAAGATAAAATCCTCCTTTATGAATGATTTGCTGCGCATCAGCTAAATTGGTAAGATGTTCCCAGATTTCATGCATAGTGCTGCCATAAAATTACAAATTTAATTGCAATTGATTATGGCTATAACATTAAAATAAATTAGTAATAAAACCCGGGTATACACCAATAATAATAGTAATGGCCAAACTGATGCCTAGAACAACGCTATAAAAGACTGGAGTAGCGATTTGGCGAACCTGATTTTCTTTAAAATACATGGCTACAATTACCTTAAAGTAATAGAATACCCCTATGATAGCATTTACAATTCCGATGATTACTAACCAGGTATGGTATTGTGTTAATGCAGCGTTAAACATAAAAAACTTGCCAATAAAGCCCGCAGTTAACGGGATACCTGCAAATGATAACATAGCTACAGTTAAAGCAAATGCCAGAAAAGGATTTGTTTTTGCCAAACCATTAAAGTTATCAAAATTCTCACCGCCTGTTTTAGATTTAACTAATATCAACACTCCGAACGCAGTAATAGAAGCTACCGCGTAAGCAGTTGCGTATATGAATACAGAATTTGCTGAATCAGCGCCTAACGCCACTATTGCAAATAACATATAACCTGCATGAGAGATACTTGAATAGGCAAGCATTCTTTTAAAGTTCGACTGGTACAATGCAGTAATATTCCCTACAAATAAAGTAAGGATGGTAATCACCAATAAAGTTGGCATCCAGAAATCTGATAGCGGGGCAAAAGTTGTTTCAAATAATCGCAGGAATGCAGCAAATCCGGCTATCTTAACAACCGTAGACATAAATGCTGTAATTAAAGTTGGAGCACCTTCATAAACATCCGGTGTCCAGAAGTGAAATGGCGCTGCGCCTATTTTAAAACATAATCCTACAAGCATCAATACGATACCTACGTAAAATATAGGATCAATTCCTTCTGGTCTGTCAATTACATATTGACCAATAACCTGAATATCAAATGATCTTGATGCACCATATACCAGGGCAATTCCAAATAATAAAAACCCTGTTGAAAAAGCGCCCATCAAGAAATACTTTAGTGCTGCTTCGTTAGAAGCAAAGCTTTTTCTTCTAATTCCCGCAAGGATATATAAGCTTACAGACATGATCTCTAAACCGATAAATAACATTGATAAGTTATTATAAGAAACCATTACAATAACACCTACCAAAGCAAACAAGATAAGTGTATAGTATTCAGCTACATTACTGCTGATCTTCTCAAAATAATCTTTAGACAGGAGAAAAATAAGAATGGTTGAAATAATACATATCGATGAAAAGGCAACAGCGAAATTATCAAAATTCATCATTCCACTAAAAATAGGCCCTGTATTGGAATTCCATTCTGCCAGCGAGAGCGCAAGTCCGACAAGGAGACCTAAGACTCCCACTGGTAATAATGCGCTTTTCGCTTTAAATAATCCCAGATAAAGAATTACAATGGCTAATATTGATATAACTATTAAAGTGTTCATTCTTAAAATTAAAATGATAATTTACTATTTACCTGAGCAATCAGGTTCTCTACAGAAGCTTCAGAAATTTGCAATAAGGCATTTGGATAAACTCCAATCACAATAATTACTAAACATACTATTCCTAAAACTAAAACTTCTGTTCCGTTTATATCCTTGAAAGATGCGGTTAACTCATTGGTTGTGCCTTGCATTACTGTTTTATACATTCTTAACATGTAAACAGCGCCTAAAATTATTGTTAAACCTGCAACTGCCCCGTACCATATATTAAATTGGAAAACACCATTTAACAAAAGGAATTCACCAATGAAGCCATTTGTTAAAGGCAGACCAATTGTTCCTAAAACGATAATTAAAAATGCTATAGCAAACTTAGGTGCTACTTTAGCTATTCCGCCCATTAAAGCAATTTCTCTTGTTTTTAATCGATCATTTAGAATATCAATAATGAAAAACAAGCCAACCACATTTATACCATGGTTTAACATCTGGATCATTGCGCCTTGTAAGCCTTGGGAATTCCAGGCAAAAATACCTGCAGCAATTAACCCAACGTGGGCGATAGAAGAATAGGCCACCAGTCTTTTCGCATCCTTTTGTTTGAAAGCGATAATAGAGGCATAAACAATTCCAATTACAGCTAGTGTTAAAGCTAATTTCCCCCAAAGCAGAAAACCAAGTGGCGAGATTGGAATTAACCATCTGATTGCCCCATAGACACCCATTTTCAACATAATCCCGGATAATAACATGGTGCCTGTTGTTGGAGCAACAGTATAGGTATCAGGCTGCCAGGTATGGAAAGGGAAGATGGGCATTTTAATAGCAAAAGCTAAGAAAAAACACCAGAATATCCAGCCCTGGGTTTGAGAATCGAGATTTAAAGCATAAAATGAATCTAAGGCAAAGGTTTTGTCTGGAGTTTGCAGGTATAAATAAATGATACCCATTAACATAAATAAAGAACCAGCCATGGTGTAAATGAAAAACTTCATATTCACCTTAATACGGTCTTCACCACCCCACAGTGCACATATAAAATAAATTGGTATTAAAGCAGCTTCCCATCCTACATAAAACAAAAATGCATCGGTAGCTGTGAAAACTAATAATAAACCAAATTGCATAAATAATGCTAGAGCATAAAAAGAAGCAGTTTTAATTTCTCTTTTAAAAGATGCAAGAATAATTATGGGAAATAAACCTGTGGTTAGCAGGATCATTAACATACTTATTCCATCGGCTCCTAAAGCGAAATCAATACCCATTGCCGGAATCCAAGGGCAGTTTACCACAAACTGACGGGAAGCATCAGGTACAAAAGTGCACAGCAATGATAATGCAATTCCTAAAGAGATTAGAGAACTAATTAAGGCTGTATGCTTCGCAAATCTATTGCTCAGAAGAGCAGCAAGTGACCCCAATAAAGGGAAAAATATTAAAAATAATAAATTCATCTATTTGTATCCGCTAACCTTAAATAATAATAAAACTATATAGTAAAACAGCTATAATACCTATTACCATGGCAAAAATGTAAAAGCCTACGTTTCCTGTTTGCAATAGTCTTAGTGTTTTACTAACCTCTACTGCACCTTTTCCTAAGCCATTTACCAATCCGTCTATACCCGATTTATCTATTACCTTATAGAAAAATACCGATAATGAATCGAGTGGCTTTTGGATAATAGCTGCATAAATCTCATCTAAATAGAACTTATTGTAAGAAACCTTAGCTAAACCTGTTCTTTCAACATTTTCTGCAGCCGGAACATGTCCTTTTTTGATGTATTTGGTATAGGCGTAAATTATTGATATAACAACTCCACCCACAGAAATACCCATTAACATAAACTCAGTTGAATGATCTAATGTTAATCCTGGTAATATTGCTTTAGACATTGCTAAAACAGGGGTCAGGTATTCGTTTAACCAATGATGCCCGCCTAATACATGAGGAACTCCCATAAAACCTCCCACAATTGATAAAATTGCAAGAACGATTAAAGGAAACGTCATCGAGGCTGGAGATTCATGCAAATGATGCTTTTGTTCTTCTGTTCCTCTAAATTTTCCCCAGAACGTTAAGAACATCATTCTAAACATATAGAATGCCGTTAATAGTGCTCCAAAAATTCCGATCACCCATAATATCTTATTGTGCTGATAAGCATGAGCTAAGATCTCATCTTTGGAGAAGAAGCCTGAAAATGGAGGTAAACCAGAAATTGCGATTGTCCCCATTAACATGGTGAAAAATGTAATAGGTAATTTCTTTCTCAAGCCACCCATATTACGCATGTCCTGCTCATTACTCATGGCATGGATTACAGACCCTGCTCCTAAGAATAATAATGCTTTGAAGAAAGCATGCGTTAATACATGGAAAAATGCTCCTGTATAAGCTCCAACTCCTAAACCTAAAAACATATAGCCTAATTGCGAAACTGTAGAATAGGCCAATACTTTTTTAATATCCGTTTGTGTTAAAGCGATGATGGCAGCAATAATTGCGGTTAGTAATCCTATTACTGCTATCAGATCCATCGTTAATGGAGCTAAAGAGAATAAGATGTTAGATCTCACAATCATGTAAATACCCGCTGTTACCATGGTTGCCGCGTGAATTAAAGCAGAAACCGGGGTGGGTCCGGCCATCGCATCTGGTAACCACGTGAATAATGGTAGTTGTGCTGATTTCCCGGTTGCTCCAATAAATAATAGTATCGTGATTAAAACCAGTGTGGCGTCGCCCGAAACCATGTTTTGTGCCTGCGGAAATATATCTGCGAAAGATACGCTTCCGAAAGTAGAGATGATTAAGAAGACTCCTAAAAGGAAACCTAAGTCTCCAATACGATTAATGATGAACGCTTTTTTTGCTGCATCAGCGTAAGCGCCATTTGTGTACCAAAAGCCAATTAAGAGGTAAGAGCATAATCCAACGCCTTCCCAACCAATGAACATGATCACATAGTTAGAACCCAATACCAATAAAAGCATGAAGAAAACGAATAGATTTAAGTAGGCGAAAAACTTACCAAAACCTGCATCGCGACTCATGTAGCCGGCAGAATAAATGTGTATTAAAGAACCAATCCCTGTGATGATTAATAGCATCAGGATACTTAACTGGTCTATTTGAAATGCGAATGGAATGTTTAAAGAACCTACATTTATCCAATCGAAAAAAGTTATGATGACAGGCTGTGCACTGTCGAAAGTAAAAAATATACTTAAACTAATTGCGAAAGAACCTATTACCGCTAAACTGGCAATTGATCCTATCACAGGCTTAGGTAAAAAGTTTCTGCCAAGGCCGTTTATCAGAAAACCAATAAAAGGCAATAAAGGAATTAACCAAACTAAATCTATCATCCTATAATATAATTACCACTTTAATCTGTTAAGAACATTAATATCTATTGAACTGGTGTTACGATACACCATTACAATAATTGCCAGCCCAACCGCAACCTCGGCAGCAGCTAATGCCATAATAAAAAATACGAATACTTGCCCCGAAGCGTCTCCGTGATAGGATGAAAAAGCAGTTAGTAATAAATTTACTGCATTTAACATCAATTCTATCGACATAAAAATGATGATTGCATTTCTTCTTACCAATACACCTATTACGCCTATCGTGAAGATTATGGCACTAAGTAAAATATAGTGATTGAGAGGAACTGTTTGGATTGTTGCTGTTATATTATCCATTATGCGTTCTTTTTATCTTGTTTTGCCAATAATACTGCTCCAACCATTGCCGACAAAAGCAAGATGGAACTTAACTCGAAAGGAAGTAAAAATTCGCTGAACAATACTTTTCCTAAATTTTCTACTAAACCAATCCCTGTATTGTCTATAGCTGTTTCGCTTGTAGTTGTTAAAGTTTTAAGAGAGCCTATAAGCGTTACCAAAAATGTTCCTCCGGCTATTACGCCTACAATTTTCAGCAAATTGGATTTCATTGGCTCCGTTGCCTTGTTAAGGTTCATTAACATCAAAACAAATAGGAAAAGTACCATAATTGCGCCCATGTAAACAATAAAGTTTACTACAGCCAAGAATTGCGCATTTAACAAAATGTAGTGGATGGTGAATGTGAAGAATGTTGCGATAAGATATAAAACGCTGTGTACCGGATTCTTTGTGAAGATCACGAGTAATGCGAATAATATCGACAAAAATGCAACTAAGTAAAATAGACTCATTTATTTATGTCTGTGCCCATTAGGCAAGGTGAATTCTTATTATTAACTATTTATAAAACCTTAACGGCCAGCTTTCAAAGCTTCCAGCTCTACTAATGGTTTTTCAACCAGCTTATCTTTCCCGTATATGAAATCTTTCCTTAAAAAATCAGAAGGAACAATTGGTCCGTCTAAATAGATTGCTTCTTTAGGACAAGCTTCTTCACACAATCCACAGAAAATACAACGCAGCATATTGATCTCGTAAACTGCAGCGTATTTTTCTTCGCGATAAAGGTGCTCTTCACCTTTTTGACGTTCTGCAGAAATCATCGTAATTGCTTCTGCCGGGCAGGATAATGCGCACAAACCGCAAGCTGTACAACGTTCTTTTCCGTTCTCATCTCTTTTCAAAGAATGCATCCCTCTCCAGTTTTCAGAAAATTCTCTTTCCTGCTCAGGATAATAGGTTGTTTCCTTTTTCTTAAACATATGACTAAAAGTAATAGCCATACCTTTGAAAATTGCCGGAAGATAAATTCTCTCCCAGAAATTCATTGGCTTTTGTTCTAATACTTTCTTTCTTCCACTTAATGATTCCATTCTCTATATTTTTATCAGGTAGAACAATGGCTCTGCCTTAAAATTTATCATAAACTGTTATTACAATTGCTGTAATTACAATGTTAGCAATTGCTAAAGGAATAAGAATTTTCCATCCCAGATCCATTAACTGATCGTAACGGAAACGAGGAACTGTCCATCTTATCCACATAAAGAAGAAGATAAATGCAATGATTTTTAGGAATACAACAGCTACACCAACCAGTGGCCCCCAGGTTGCACCTAAAGTTTCATTAACGAAATCCATTCCTGGATAGTTATATCCTCCAAAATATAATACAGCCATCACAGCTGATGATACAAACATATTGATGTACTCAGCAAACATGTAAGCTCCCATTTTAAATGCAGAATACTCTGTTTGATAACCACCAATTAATTCGGTCTCACATTCTGGTAAATCAAAAGGAACACGGTTTAACTCTGCGAAAGCACAGACCAAAAAGATTAAAAATCCTAATGGCTGATAGAATATATTCCAGTTAAAGCCATGTTGTTGTTCTGCAATTTCTTTAAAACTTAAGGTGTTAGTCACCAGCAACAAAGCAATAATTGAAAGCCCCATTGCAATCTCATAACTGATATTCTGAGAAGCACCACGAATAGCCCCCATCAAAGAATATTTGTTGTTAGATGCCCAGCCTCCAATCATGATCCCGTATACACCTAAAGAAACAACTCCAAAAATGTATAAAACACCTACGTTGATATCTGTAACCTGCAATGGAACATTTCTTCCGAAAAGTTCTACGTTTTGCCCAAAAGGAATAACGGCAGAACCTAAAAAAGAAACCAGTAATGCCAAAGACGGACCGGCAACAAATAAGTATTTGTTGGCTCCGCTAGGGATAATTTCTTCTTTAAAGAACATTTTACCCCCATCTGCTAATGGTTGAAATAAACCAAAAGGTCCAGCCCGGTTAGGTCCAACCCTATCTTGTAACCATGCGGCAACTTTACGTTCTGCCCAGGTAGAATAGGCTGCTATGGTTAAGGTTACCACAAATAATATGGTTACCAGAATTAATTTTTCTATGATAAAATCCAGTTCCATTAAAATTTAGTTGCTCTTTCGAATTGTTCTTTATTAGCCTCCATCAGTTCAGGATTTTTCTTAATTACCGGAAGTGGGTGCAATGTATCGTAATGGTTTGAGTTAATTACAGATTGTCTTGAAACATTACGCGGACCTTCTATTACCCAATCATTTGTGTTCTTCTTATCAAAACGGCAAGTATTGCAAATAAATTCTTCTACCTCTCCGTAAACATCTTTTCTTGCCGTAACCCTTAATACTTCTTCTCCTTTGTACCAAAGCGTAACTTTACCGGAACAAGTTGGACAATCTCTGTGCGCTTCTACAGGTTTTGTAAACCAAACACGGTTTTTAAAGCGGAAAGTTTTATCAGTTAATGCGCCAACCGGGCAAACATCGATTACGTTTCCGGAGAAATCATTATCTATTGCTTTTTCTATGTAAGTAGAAATTTCTGCATGGTCTCCACGGCCTAAAACACCATGAACCCTATTATTAGTAATCTGGTCTGCAGTAAAAACACAACGGTAACATAAAATACAACGATTCATATGCAATTGTATCTTATCGCCAATATCTACTCTTTCGAATGTTCTTCTGTCAAATTCATAACGCGTGGCAGCAGAACCATGCTCATATCCTAAATCCTGAAGATGACATTCTCCAGCCTGGTCGCAAACCGGGCAATCTAAAGGGTGGTTAATTAACAGCATTTCCACAACACCTTTACGGGCCTCTACTACTTCCGGTGAAGTAATATTTTGCACTTCCATGCCATCCATTACGTTGGTACGGCAAGAAGCTACCAGTTTAGGCATAGGTCTAGGATCTTTTTCTGAACCTTTACTTACTTTTACCAAACAGGTACGGCATTTCCCTCCGCTTCCTTCTAATTTAGAGTAATAGCACATCGCAGGAGGAACAATGTCACCACCTATTTGCCTTGCAGCATTTAAAATGGATGTTCCCGGCGCCACCTCTACAGGTATTCCGTCTATCGTTACTTTAATTTTATCTGACATTTTTCAATTCAAAAATGTAATTTTTAAAACTATTGGGCTGCTGTTTCCAGTACAGGCAAAGGATCTGCATAATGTGCCAATCCGTAATTTCTTTCTACTGCCAACTGCGGTTCTTTAACATGCCATTCAAACTCATCTCTAAAATGGCGAATAGCACTTGCAACAGGCCATGCCGCTGCATCACCTAATGGGCAAATGGTGTTGCCTTCTATTTTCTTAGAAACATCCACCAATAAATCCATATCACTCATTTTACCATGACCATATTCCAGGCGGTGTAAAACTTTTTCCATCCAGCCAGTTCCCTCGCGGCAAGGCGAACATTGTCCGCAAGATTCATGGTGATAAAAACGGCTAAAATTCCAGGTGTTTCTTACGATACACTGGTCTTCGTCTAAAATCACGAAGCCTCCAGAACCTAACATCGTACCGGTAGCAAAACCACCATCAGATAAGGATTCGTAAGACATTAGTCTTTTATCGCCATTTACTAAATTCAATATTAAGTTTGCAGGCAAAATTGGAACAGAAGATCCTCCGGCAACAACTGCTTTTAATCTTTTTCCGTTTGCAATTCCTCCGCAGTATTCATCAGAGTAAATAAAGTCTTCTACAGTAATCCCCAGTTCTATTTCGTAAACACCTGGTTTATTAATATTTCCTGATGCTGAAATTAATTTTGTACCTGTAGACCTTCCAATCCCGATTTTAGCATACTCTTCGCCACCATCATTAATAATTGGAACAACTGCAGCAATAGATTCTACGTTATTTACAACCGTTGGGCAGCCGTATAATCCTGCAATAGCCGGGAAAGGAGGTTTAATTCTAGGGTTTCCTCTTTTTCCTTCTAAAGATTCTAATAAAGCAGTTTCTTCGCCGCAAATATATGCACCGCCACCTGGTTGTACATACACTTCTAAATCATATCCGGAACCTAAAATATTCTTTCCTAAATAGCCTGCAGCTTTTGCCTCTGCGATAGCTTTTTCCAGAATTCTTATTTGTGGCATCATTTCGCCACGCACATAAATATAACTGGTGTTGGCACCTAATGCATAACTAGCGACAATCATTCCCTCAATTAATGCATGAGGAATATGAGTCATTAAATAACGATCTTTAAATGTACCGGGCTCAGATTCATCGGCATTACAAACCAGGTAACGTGGTACGCCTTCTGGTTTAGCCAAAAAGCTCCATTTCATCCCGGTAGGGAAACCTGCT
>JAZQRF010000304.1:0-22034 GCA_045629485.1 Pelobium sp.
ATTAAAGAATCAATTGATACATTTGCAACCCGCTTGTAATACAAACGTCTACAACGAAATGCCCAGCTGGCGGAACTGGTAGACGCGTCGGTCTCAAACACCGATAGGAAACTGTGCCGGTTCGATTCCGGCGCTGGGTACTAAGCCGGAGTTAGTTCTAATTTTAGTTCTAACTCCGGTTTTTTTATGTCCTAACATATTGTTAATCTGATAGATAAGTAAGGCAGCGGAGTTCACTTTGCCGGTTCGACCTTTATTTTCTATAATTGTCCATTTTTCTGGAAAGATCGAACCGATGATATAACGTTTTTGCTCAATATTGCCGTTAGAATATAATTCCATGAGCTTTTTGAGCCTTAACAAGGCTTCCTCAACAATTTCATTTATATCAGTCTCTATACTGGCTTTACTTTTTAATTCTTTTAACTGTGCTGAAGAAGAACGATTTTTTGATCGCACTTAGATTTCATATTCTTGTAGTCCCCAATATCAATGTCATCAGATAGAAAAGCAAAGCTCTGGCTTTGCTCAATGGGTTATTTTGTTGGGTTAATGATACCTAATAGAACTGCTCTGAAGATCCTGATCAACAGTTATTCCACCAGGAGGTGTTATGAAAACTCATGTTAAATGGAACTGATGTTGTCGTATAAGAACATTAATACCTGAATCAATTACATCAAAATACCTGCAATAGAGGCAGAAAGATAAGAGGCTAATGTTCCACACAATAAAGCTTTCAATCCTAAGGCAGCCAGGTCTTTTCGTCTTTCAGGAACAAGAGCACCAATACCTCCAATTTGCATGCCTACGCTGCTAAAATTAGCAAATCCGCAAATTGCAATGCTTATAATAAGTAATCCTTTTTCTGTTAGGATAGGTACGGTGTGAGAGGTAAGATTTTTAAAAGCAAGAAATTCGTTAACAGTGAGCTTTTGCCCTAAAAGGGTAGCAGCATTATTAATATCCTGTGTGGGAACACCCATGGCCCATGCAAATGGAAAGAAAATCTTTCCGAATATCCAATCCAAAGTTAAATCAAAATCAGGATTGATAAAATGAAAGAGAGATACCAAGGACCAATCTATTAAAGCGATTAGAGCAATGAAACCAATTAACATGGCAATTACATTCATAGCAATTTTAAAACCTTCACCGGCACCATGAGAAACAGCATCAATCAAATTGGTGTATTCACTCTTTACTTCAAGTTTTACTTTTCCCATAGTCTGCGAAACTTCAGTTTCCGGAAAAATAATTTTTGAAATAACTAATGCTCCCGGAGCTGCCATTAGACTGGCCATGATGAGCTTTGGGGCTAAATCCATACCGGCTTGCGCACCCATATTGGCGTAAACGATTAATATTCCACCTGCAATACAAGCCAAACTTCCGCTCATAGAGGCCAAAAGTTCACTCTTTGTCATGGTTTTTAAATACGGCCTGATCATAACCTGGGCTTCTACCTGGCCAACAAAAGCACTGGCAACGTTGCTTAAAGCTTCGGCTCCGCTTACTTTCATGATAAAGTTCATGCCTTTAGCTATTATGGCAACAATTCTCTGCATAATACCCAAATGATAAAATACTGCAACGATTACACAAACTAAAATAATTGTGGCAGTTACATTAAAGGCGAAGACAAAACTATTGGGTGTTTCATACCGTTGTGGATTTCCATCATATCCAATGGTAGCGACTCCTCCATAAACAAAATCAACTCCTTTTTTAGCAAACTGCTCAATTTTTTGCATTCCCTTACCCAGTTTTTGGAAAAAGAGTTGCACTGGTTCGATTTTTAAGATAAGAATTGCGATGAGGATTTGTAAGCTTAATCCACTTAATACCAATCTGTAATTTATCTTTTTCTTATTGTTAGAGAATATATAAGCAAGGGCAAGGATGAGTAATATCCCTATTAAGCCATGAAAACGCTGCATAAATTGCTATTCGAAAATGTGACGTAAATATCTTCAAAAAGATTGGTGTTTTATTTATTTGTGTCAACTTCCTTTCGCTAAGTCATGAAAACGTTGCAATGCTATTTAAAAATAAGCTCTAAACATGGTAAGGCCTTGCGCTCTAAGACGACTTTCTTTTATTAAGTTCGTCTCTTATGCGGGCTGCCTTTTCATAAGCCTCCTCTGTAAGGGCTTCCTGAAGCTTAGTCTGTAATTCTTCTGTAGAATAGCTGCTCAAATTGTCTTTTGTAACCGGTTTTTCCTCAATAGGCTCAATATTATCAAGAAACAGGAAATCATTTCCTTCAATAATGATTCCGGCGGTAGCCAGTATAAATTCATAGGTATGAATAGGGCAACCGAACCTTACTGCCAGGGCAATAGCATCTGAGGTACGGGCGTCGATTTCCTGCACTTTATGTCCATCATTACAAATTAATTTTGCATAAAAAATCCCGTCTACCAGATTGTAAATAATCACTTCCTGAATATTGATATGGTATGCTTCTGCAAAAGATTTGAAAAGGTCGTGGGTGAGAGGCCTGCTCGGAGTCATTTTCTCAATTTCTATAGCAATGGCCTGGGCTTCAAAACTTCCGATAATTATAGGCAGCCTTCTTCTTCCATTAACTTCACCTAAAACAAGTGCATATGCGCCAGACTGGGTCTGGCTATATGATAAACCTATAATATCTAATTTTAACTTCTTCATTTAAATTTGCCCACTAATTAATGATTAGATTTTAGGCTATTAATTTCTTTAATAAGCTTTGGTACGATTTCAAAAGCATCGCCAACAATTCCATAGTCGGCAACTTTGAAAAAAGGAGCCTCAGGATCTTTATTAATTACCACAATAACTTTAGAGGATGATACACCTGCTAAATGCTGAATTGCGCCTGATATACCAATGGCAATGTACAAATTAGGACTAATAGTAATCCCTGTTTGGCCCACGTGTTCAGAATGAGGCCTCCAGCCTGCATCAGACACGGGTTTAGAGCAGGCAGTAGCAGCGCCCAGGGTAGCTGCTAATTCTTCAACTATTCCCCAGTTTTCAGGTCCTTTTAAACCTCTGCCGGCAGAAACAACAATTTCTGCGTCCGGAAGAGAAACTTTGTCAGTAGCCCTAACGATTTCTTTAATTAATGTTTTTAAATCAGTTTCTTTAACTGCTACTGTAAAATCTTCTACAGTAGCAGTATTTCCTGACTCGATAATTTTATAAGAATTAGGGGTTACAGAGATTACTTTATTATCTGAGGATAACTCCACATAAGCAAAAGCTTTATTAGAGAATGCTGTTTTTTTAACAATTAATTTATTTCCAGTAATTTCAGGTAGTGCAATAGCTCCATCAACTATACCAGCATTTAATTTTACAGCCACTCTTGGTGCCAGGCCCATTCCTGAAAAAGAGTTGGATAGCACCACAATTTGCGCATTTTCCTTTTCAGCAGCTTTGGCTATCACTGATGCGTATGCTTGATTGATAAAACTCTTAAGCTGTTCGTTGTTTACATTTAGGATTTTTTGAACACCATATTTTCCTAAGTTTTCCAGCTCTGTTGAATTGACATTACCTATTGAAACAGCAACAAGATTGGTGTTTAATTCATTTGCAATTGATTTGGCATAAGAAACAGTTTCAAAAATGGATTTCTTAAATTTTCCTTCAGCATTTTCTACATATACTAGAACTGACATAACTTCTTTTTTAGGTAATGTGAATTAAAAAACTTTGGCTTCGCTGTGTAAAAGATCAACTAATTTTTCAGCCTCAGCTGCATCAACTAATTTTACCGTTCCTCTTGGTGGTGGAGTTTCAAATTTTATAATTCTGGATGCTTCTGTAACTTCAACAGGTTCAATTACTTTAAGCGGCTTTGTTCGGGCAGACATGATACCTCTCATGTTCGGGATTTTCCATTCTGCCACTCCTTCTGCGGTACCTGCCACTAAAGGGAGATTGATCTCTAAAACTTCTTTTCCACCTTCAATTTCTCTTTCTAAAATGGCTTTATTATCCTCTATTTGTAATTTTTTGATGATTGAAACAGAAGGGATATCTAATAGTTCCCCTAACATGCCAGCCACTTTAGCGCCATTAAAATCTATAGACTCCCTGCCAGTTAAGATTAGATCAAAATTCTCGTTTTTAGCATATTCTGCAATCTGCTTGGCCACAAAAAAAGCATCTTTAGGATAAGCATTTACTCTTACAGCGTCTGTTGCGCCAATAGCCAGTGCTTTTCTGATGGTTGGCTCGATAAGCGCTTCACCAACTCCAATAACTGTTACCGAACCATTTCCGTTGTCTGTTAGTTCTATGGCTCTTGCAAGCGCAATTTCATCGTACGGATTCAAAATAAATTGGACCCCATTTTGATTAAAGCTCGTGTTATCGTTACTAAAAGTTATTTTTGTGGTTGTATCTGGTACATTACTTATACAAACAAGAATTTTCATAATTTTAAGTCTTTTACAAATTTAATTAAATAAGCCACTTTTTACAATGTCCATCAACAGATTAGAAAGATTACTGGAGTTTCTGCAAAACGAACCCAACGATCCGTTTTTAAAATATGCTTTGGCAACAGAATATCTTCGTTTAAATAACCACGATCTCGCTTTAAAGTTTTACGAAGATTTGGTAAATCAACACGAAGATTACGTAGGTACCTATTATCATTTAGGTAAATTTTACGAAATGCTTCAACGTCCGGAAGATGCATTGAGAACCTACGAAAAAGGTATCGCAGTGGCGAGAAAAATTAAAGATCAACATGCATTAAATGAACTTCTCGGAGTTTATAATAGTTTACAAGACGATTTAATGGATTAATGTGAGAAAGCGGCATATTTTATTCCTCAAAGACGTTCTGGTTTTTATGCTCACTTCTTTTGGCGGTGCACAAGCGCATCTGGCTATTTTGCTAAATGATTTTGTTTTAAAGAGGAACTACCTTACGGAAGAAGAGTTAATGGAGCTCAATTCGTTAAGTCAGATCTTACCCGGGCCGGCTTCTACCCAAACACTTATTGGCATTGCTTACAAAGTAGGTGGGTATTCACTAGCCCTGTTAACATTTTTTTTATGGGTAATTCCATCTGCAGCAATTATGTGTTTTGTTGCCATTAACTATAAAAACCTCTCTCTAAATAAAAGTTTTATTCAAATAAACCAATATATACAGCCAATTGCTTTAGGGATTGTTGCAGCCGGGGCTTACACTTTCGGAAAGAAGATGATAGGCTCACAGGTTACTCTTTTTCTTGCTTCTGTTTCAGTTATTTGCTGTTTAATCTTAAGAAATGCTTATGTGTTTCCAATTATGATTATGCTTGGCGGAATTATAACATCTGCTACAGAAGCCAAGCATGAGGAAAATGAAATCAGGGTGAGGTTGTTCTCTAATGTGAATTTGAAAAAACTGGTCTATTTTATTGGAATTTTACTGTTTTTTGGATTATTGGGTTCGATAATAAACCGGACATCTCCCTTTAGTTTGCCTGTGAGGTTATTTGAAAATTTTTACCGGAACGGTATATTGATCTTTGGCGGTGGTAATGTTTTAGTGCCTTTAATGTATACCGAGTTTGTTGATATGAAGCACTATCTTACTGGTAACGAATTTCTGGCAGGTTTTGCCATACAACAAGCCATTCCTGGGCCAACTTTTTCTTTCACTTCTTTTCTGGGAGCATTAACACTGGCAAATAATGGATACAATGTTGGTGGACAAATTCTTGGGAGTATTATTGCTGTAATAGGCATTAACCTTCCCGGTTTAATACTAATATTGTTTATTGTTCCTTTTTGGAACGATTTGAAGAAAATTACCCGAATAAAAAGATCTTTGTCAGGAATAAATGCCGTAGCAGTTGGTTTTATGATTGCCGCTTTTATTCTTTTGATGATTCCCGTTGGATTTGATTTGTTGTCTCTAGGGATAATTTCCGTTACTTTTCTAATTCTAACTTTTACAAGAATAAAAACACCATACCTCATACTGGCAGGTGCCCTGTTTGGAATAATTTCAATTTTATAGTTGATTTATTTATGAGAAAGCCCCTTAGCGAATGCTAAGAGGCTTTTTTATCTGTCTAGAATGGAGGATCCTCATCGGTATCCCAATTCTTAGGTTTTAGGGTAATACTTTCAAACTGTGAAGATGGAGAAATTCCGGAGAAAGGATCGGAGTGGGAATCAGAACCACTTCCTGGTGCGCCAAAACTTTCTTCCAAATCAGTAAATTTAACATACTTACCAATAAATCTTAAAGGTACAGTTCCGGTTTCACCATTCCTGTGTTTGGCTATAATTACCTCACCAATACCTGCAGTTGAATTACCATTTTCATCCTGGTCCATACCATAATATTCTGGTCTGTATAGGAATAATACCATATCCGCATCCTGCTCAATCGCCCCGGATTCACGTAAGTCCGAAAGCATAGGTCTTTTAGAACCACCCGGACGACTTTCTACGGCCCTGCTTAATTGAGATAATGCAATTACAGGTACGTTAAGTTCTTTTGCAACCTGTTTTAGTGCTCTCGAAATACTACTGATTTCCTGTTCACGGTTACCGCCACCTTTACCATCTGCTTTACCCTGCATTAATTGAAGGTAATCAATAATAATCATTTGGATGTCGTATTGTGCTTTCAATCTTCGGCATTTTGCTCTAAACTCAAAAACGTTAAGGGCAGGGGTGTCATCTAAAATTAAAGGGGCTTCGCTTAAATTCCCTATTTTCGATGTCAGCTGGTGCCATTCCCAATCCAGTAATTTTCCCTTACGAATTTTTTCCTGTTCAATTTCTGCTTCCCCGGCAATTAAACGATTGGTTAACTGAACAGATGACATCTCCAGAGAGAAAACTACCACAGGTTTGTGAAACTGAACGGCTGCATTTCTTGCACAACTTAGTACGAATGCGGTCTTTCCCATAGCCGGTCTTGCAGCAATAATAATCAGATCCGATTTTTGCCAGCCGTTGGTCATTCTGTCTAGGGCAGTAAAGCCAGATGGAACACCAGTTAAAGAATCGTCTTTATCTTTTAAAGATTCTAAAATTTTAAGCGATTCCTTTACAATATCATCCATTTTCCTCGAATCTCTTCTCAGGTTGTTTTGGGCAATATCAAAAAGATTTTTTTCGGCATAATCCAATAGTTCGAAAACGTCACTGGTGTCTTCGTAAGATTGGTTTATGATATCTGTTGATATTCTAATTAATTCCCGCTGAATAAATTTTTGTGAAATTATTCTTGCGTGAAATTCAATATTTGCAGCGGAAGCTACACGATTTGTTAATTCTGTAATATAAAATGCACCACCTACCATTTCCAGCGCACCCATTTTTCTTAACTGTGATGTAACAGTTAAAATATCAACAGGGGAGGATTCTGTAAATAAGATCTGAATAGATTCAAATATTTTCTGATGTGCATCTTTATAAAAGACATTAGGTTTTAAAATGTCGATTACTGCAGAGAGCGCATCTTTCTCCAGCATTAAAGCACCTAAAACCGCTTCTTCTAAATCTAAGGCTTGAGGTGGAAGTTTTCCTAAGCCAGAAACGGTATTACTCAATCTGCTTCTTTTATCTTTTGAAATAGGAAATTTATTGGACTCGGGCTCAAAACTCATAACACAAAAATATACAAAAAAACTGCATAAGGTCGAAGATTTTTTCACCTGCTATGGCAATGGGGGTTCCAATTGTTTATAAGCCCGTTGTTTTAGGTCTGATTATTCACATCGAATGTTTATAACTTGTTGATATGCAAAAAACAACCAGCTTAAACGTGTTTTAAGGAAATGTTAATAACAATTTTAAGTGTTAATAACCTAATTAAAGCATTACAGTTTAAAATTAAGATTACAAAATTTATCTATCTTTGCTTAGATATGGACAGAAATTTTCAGAGACAACCAAAAGAAGTAAACCAAATGATATTTGGCATTAGAGCGGTGATAGAAGCTATAAATGCCGGGAAAGATATAGAGTCTTTATTTATACAAAGAGGTTTGGCTGGCGGTTTAATTTCTGAATTGAAGACTGCTTTAAGGGAAAACGATATTCCGTCTCAACAGGTTCCTGTAGAAAAGCTGAATAGGATTACCGCAAAAAATCACCAAGGTGTTATTGCATTTATTTCTCCGGTAACCTACCAGAAAATAGAAGATATAATTCCCTCGGTTTTTGAAAAAGGAGAGGTTCCACTTATTTTAATTTTGGATCAGATTACTGATGTAAGAAATTTCGGGGCTATTGTGCGTACTGCAGAATGCTCAGGAGTACATGCAATAGTGATTCCTAAAAAGGGAGCCGCTCAAATAAATCCTGATGCTGTAAAAACATCTGCAGGGGCTTTATATAAAGTGCCTATTTGCCGTCATGATAATTTACTTCATATCTTACGATTTTTAAAAGACTGTGGATTGCAAATCATCTCCTGCACAGAAAAGACAGAAGATTTTATTTATAAGCCAGATTATACTGCCCCTTCTGCCATTATTATGGGAGCAGAAGATGAGGGAATCTCTTTCGATTTGATCAGAAATTCCGATTATCTAACGAAGATCCCAATGATGGGAGAAATAGAGTCTTTGAACGTTTCAGTTTCTGCGGGTATCATTTTATACGAAGCCGTTAGGCAAAGAATGCTTTAGAAGTATACAGGTAGCTTATTTATCTGAATTTATTCAGCATTCCCAAAATTCCAAAAATCCCCCCTGAATGGATCATCAGAATTTTACTATTAGGTTTAAAGAAATCCTTTTCGGCTAAATCTTTTATACAATATAATGCCTTTCCGGTGTAAACAGGATCTGTTAAAATTCCTGTTTTTGCTGCAAAATCCTTGATAAACGCTATCAATGGAGGCTGGGTTTTTGCATATCCACCAAAATGGTAATCTTCATGGATATTATAATGATAATCTTTGTCTAATAATGCAGAAACTTGATCCTTCAAAAATCCTCCACCTTTTAAAACAGGAACCATATTAAATTTACTTGTTAAATTTTGTGCCTGCATCTCATTGATGATGCCTGCAGCAGTAGTTCCAGTTCCGGCAGCACAGAAAATATGATCATAAGTTTGATTTAATTCTTTGATGATTTCCCGGCAACCTTTTTCGGCTTCTTGGCCAGAACCTCCTTCATCAATAAAATAAGCCTCTGTGTTATTCTTGAAATAGCTTTCGAATAGGAAATTTTTATTTTTATAGCTTTCGCGATCAACAAAAATTAAGTCCATGCCGTACATTTTACAGAACGTTAGTATTTCATTTTCTACTCTTTCTCCACGTATAAAAGCTGTTGTTTTAAAACCAAATTTCGCACCTGCACATGAAGTTGCAAGGATATGATTAGAAAATGCTCCGCCAAAAGTAATCAGGTGAGTTTTATTTAGTGATTTTGCTTTTTGTAAGTTGTATTTAAGCTTGCGCCATTTATTTCCGGAAATAAATGGATGAATCAAATCATCCCTTTTCATGAAAAACCTGATTTGCTTTTCCTTAAATAAAGGATAAAAAATTTCTTCTTCCGGACTGTGGAAATCTAAATGAGGCATGGCACAAAATAAAAAAAGTCATTCTGTTTAAAGAATGACTTTTGAATTTATATAAATATCGTGATTTTTTATTTGCCAATGCCAAATCCAATACCTGCAGTTACTGCCTGGTATTCGCCCATGCTATAAGCGCCATAAAGTCTAAACAACGCCAAATGTAGGCCAAATCCAACATTTGCTCTTACGCCTGAAATATCTGTTTGTTTTATTTTTACTGGGTCTACAACATCTGGTTGGTTGTCAAAAGTATACGTACCTAAGATACCCAGATCTGTTTTTCCTGAATTATAACCAATTCCTAAGAAAGGTGTAAAAATCGCCAGTTTTTTTGAAACAATTGCATCAAGAGAAAAACCTGAAAATTTTCCTTCAACCCTTTGGTTTAAATTAGTGCTTTGATTGTTTCCTACCTGGTCTTTAACTTTTATATTATAATCGTAATTGGTTTGGTTGTAACCAAAAGCTAAAGCGATATCAATAGGGATGATTATTTCTGATTTGCCCGGTAATAATGAAGTAATTTCTTTTTTTATACCAAAGCCCCATGAACCTATTTTTCCGAAATCTCCACCCCCTACTTTAGGAGTAAATCTAACAGAAACATCTGTGTTTTTAATTAAGCCAACAGTAAGTTGTACTTGAGGAGATGGCACAATGCTGATACCACTCCCTGAAGGCATAGTAAAATTAGCGCCAGGAATAAGAATCCCATCGTCAGTAAATACCTGTATTTCTGGGCCGCTTTCGTCTCTTCCAAATGCTGTTGGGCTTATACTTGAGGTTCCAACAACTCTAGAATTTGTCAATCCAAGAGAATTAATATCAAAACTTTTATCAGACCCAGGAACGATGGCCCCGGTTGCCTGTATTTTTAAATCGAATTTTCCTAGGTTTTTGGTTTTGGCTGAGTTGTACCAACCGCTGTTCATTCCAAAACCAAGTCCCTTAAATAATGGATTTAAGTAAGCCTGTGATAATTTTGTAGCATCTGCCTTACCTGCTTGTACTAATTGTGATACATCACCTTGTGCATAAGCTTCGGACCCAGAATTTAAGAGACCTGTAAATAACGTACTGAATAAAATTGCCTGTATTTGTTTTTTCATTTTAATGATTTCATGATCAGTTTCTAAAGTAGATAGTTTTAATTAGAAACGGAAAGAAATTCATGATAAATACCACTTTTTTACCAAAATTTTTCATAATGTTATTGTTTTATTCATAAATAGGTACGTTTTCATTCTCAAAACTGATACCAATTTTTATGATTTGAGTAATATTTATTAAAAGATTATTTTTGCAACATGGACGTTAACCAGGAGAATGCCGAGATTGAGGAAAGTGACTTATATGAGCATTTTAGAATAAAAGTTAATAAGGGGCAATCTCTGATAAGAATAGATAAATTTCTGATGCTGCGGGTAGAGAACGCATCAAGGAATAAAATTCAGAACGCCATAGAAATGGGAAATGTGCTGGTAAATGACAAAGTAATTAAATCCAGTTACAGGGTGAAACCTGCAGATGATATTTCAATCGTTTTACCACATCCGCCAAGAGATACAGAAGTTTACCCTGAAAATATTCCCTTAAATATTGTTTATGAGGATACTGATGTAGTACTTGTGAATAAGGAAGCAGGCATGGTGGTACACCCAGGTTATGGTAATTGGAGCGGAACTTTGGTAAATGCCCTGGTTTTTCATTTTTCGCAGTTGCCACAGTTACCAGGAAATGATGGGAGGCCTGGTTTAGTACACCGTATTGATAAAGATACATCGGGTTTACTACTCATCAGTAAAAACGAAAAGGCCATGACTTTTTTGGCTAAGCAATTTTACGATCATACAATAAAAAGAAGATATATTGCTTTGGCATGGGGAGACCTTGCTGAAGATGGAACTATAAGCGGGTATATAGGAAGAAGTGCTAAAGACCGGAAAGTAATGGATGTTTATGATGATCCGGAAAAAGGCAAATGGTCTGTTACTCATTACAAAGTTCTGCAAAGATTTAATTATGTTACACTTATTTCCTGTGAGTTGGAAACAGGGAGAACTCACCAGATAAGAGCACATATGAAATCTATAGGTCATCCTTTATTTAATGATGCACCTTATGGAGGTGATAAAATAAGAAAAGGAACCTTATTTGCAAAATACAAGCAGTTTGTAGAGAATTGTTTTAACATCATTCCAAGGCAGGCTTTACATGCACAATCATTAGGTTTTATACATCCATCTACCAGAGAAAATATCTACTTCGAAACAGAATTACCAAATGATTTTAAAGAGGTTATAGAAAAATGGTCTTCATATATTCAGCATCAATAAAATCTAAACAACATTTGCGGCGTTTCTTTGTTAGATTTGTGAAAATATATGGCCAAGCACTTTATTAATTTTAACGGAGAGATATACAGCGAAGAGGATAAATTACTATCAATTGCTAACCGCGGGTATAGATATGGAGATGGATTGTTCGAATCCATGAGATTGTCTAAAGGAAAATTGAAATTTGCGAACTTACATGCAGATCGTTTACAGAAAGGAATGAAAGCTTTAAAGCTTGAAGGATATTCCCAGATGGATGCTTATTTTTTAAAAGATAAGGCAGAAGAGCTTTGCAAAAGAAACAAGATTAACCAAAATGCCCGTTTACGTTTAACGGTTTATAGGAACGCTGATGGTTTATATACACCAGAAAGTAATAAGGCTGGTTACAGCCTGGAGGCAAATGCCCTGGATACTCCGTACTATGATTTAAATAGTAAAGGATTGATTATGGATATATATGATGATATCCTTAAACCTATAAACCGGCTTTCTAATATAAAAACTTGTAATGCTTTGCCCTATGTAATGGCTGGTCTCTATAAAAAACAACACAAATTAGATGAAGCTTTTATATTAAACCAGCAAGGTTTTTTATGCGAAACAATTAGTTCTAATGTGTTTTTAGTTTACAAGGGGCAGTTGTACACTCCGGCACTAAGCGAAGGCTGTATAGCCGGTGTAATGAGGCAGGTGGTGATGGATATCTCTAAAAAGAATAAACTTCCTTTAATAGAAGCACAAATTAACCCTGAAATACTAAATGAAGCTGAAGAAGTTTTTATTACTAATGCCGTGAAAGGGATACAGTGGGTAATGGGTTTTAACAGGAAAAGATACTTTAACGAAATCTCCAGGTTACTGGTAGAAAAGCTTAATCAGGAAAAATAAAAAGAAAGGGATTAATTTCCCTTTCTTCGTTAACCGACTTTTATTCCTCTTAAAAATTCATCAATTTTCATTCTTTTTTTACCTTCCAGCTGAATTTCTTTTAAACTGATATATCCATCCGGAGTAGCAAATTTTAAAAAGGTTTTACCATCCGAAATAAAATCTCCCGGTAATGTTTCATGATTTACCAGTTCTTTATCAGCCCTGTATAATTTCAGTAGTTTTCCCTGAAATGTGGTAAAAGCGGCCGGGTAGGGGCTTAATCCCCTGATATGATTATATACGCGTTCCAAAGGTTCTTCCCAGTTGATTCTGCAATCGTCTTTAAAAATTTTTGGCGCATGCTTTAATACGGTATCATCAAACGTATCCTGAGGTAATTCTTTATAATCACCGTTTTTTATAGCTGTTACTGTTTTCGTTAACAAGGTTGCACCAACATTCATGAGTTCATCATGTAATTCGCCAGCTATCATATCATCAGTAATTGCCACTTTTTCATAAAACAGGATATCACCGGTATCTATTTCGTGTTTCAGAAAGAAAGTAGTAACTCCCGTTTCTTTTTCGCCATTAATGATGGCCCAATTAATTGGAGCTGCACCCCGGTATTGTGGCAATAAAGACGCATGCAGGTTTATTGTTCCTTTAGGCGGCATATTCCATACCACTTCAGGTAGCATCCGAAAAGCAACAACAACCTGTAAATCTGCTTTCAATGCTTCTAATTCTTTTAAAAAAGTTTTGTCTTTTAATTTTTCTGGCTGTAAGGTATATAACTGATGTTTTTCGGCATATTGTTTTACAGCAGATTGATGAATTTTTTGACCTCTTCCTGCAGGTTTATCAGGGGCAGTAATCACTCCAACAACATCAAAACCAGCTTTGATTAATGCATCTAACGATGCAACAGCAAAATCTGGAGTGCCCATAAAAACTATTCTCATTTTTTAAAAGATTCTAACGAATAACGGTGTTATTCTTTGTATAAATTAAATTGTTCTGAGTGAATTGATAAGTCTCATTCAGAAATATTGTGTTAGTTATAAAGCAGATATTTCTTTCTGGTTTGTTTATATTTTGTTAAACCTGCTTCCCAGCTTTTTCTTATTTCAGCTTCAGATTTTCCTTCTTTTACCTGTTTCATTAACTGGTCTGTTCCTGCCAGTTTATTAAAAAACGGGGTAAAGAATTTATCTTTTTCAGGGAAATCGTTATACAGGTCTAAAAGCAATTTTAAATCAATTTGTTTTTGATTTCTGATTTCCTGAATCGGCATTTTTCTAAAATCTAAACCATAACAAACTTCATTTTCTAAAGGTGGGTTCTTACTCATTCCTTTAATACTAACCGGTTTAAACGAAAACGAATATATTCCTTTATATAACGGATGGCCTAATACCTGGAAAGGGTACGTAGTGCCTCTTCCCTGGCTAACTACGGTTCCTTCGAACAGGCAAGTACTGGGGTAAAGATATACAGATAGCATATTAGGCAAATTTGGCGAAGGCTTAACCGGAAGGTTGTATTCTTTGCCATGATGATAATTGGCTAATTCTATAATCTCAATCTCACACTGGGCATTGTTTTTTAACCATTTCTCTCCGTTAACCATTTTAGCAAATTCGCCAATAGTAAGCCCGTGGGAAATAGGGATTTTGTGCATCCCTACGCCAGATTTAAAGGCCGGATCCAGAATTGGCCCATCTATTAGTGCACCGTTGGGGTTGGGCCTGTCTAAAATTAAAATTGGTACCTTATTATCTGCACAAGCTTGCATTACGTTTGCAAGTGTGATGGTATAAGTATAGAATCGGGCGCCTACATCCTGAATATCAAAAATTATTATATCCAGGTCTTTAAGATCTTCTTTAGATGGCGCATGTTTTGCCCCGTATAGGGAGATTACCGGGATTCCGGATTTTTTATCAATGTAATTGCCAACTTTTTCTCCTGCATCTGCATCGCCTCGGAAACCATGCTCCGGGCCAAAAATGGCTTTTATATTTACCCCTGCACTTTTTAAAGTGTCTGCAAGATTTACCCCATCAATTTCTGCAGTTGGGTTAATTACCAGGCCAACTCTTTTTCCTTTTAATAATGGAAGATATTTCTCAGTTTGGTCGGCCCCGGTTAGGATAGCTTCATCTTTCGTTTTTTTCTTAACAATTTGTTGCTGAGATTCTTTTGTTGATGTTTTAGGTATACAGCCTAAAACTAAATAGGGGAACATTAATAAAAGAAAAGTGATTTTGCCCATAACTGAAAGTTGATATTTATTGATCTTAAAAGCATTTAAACCAAAATTAGTTTTAACCATTTAAAACAGGTTTGTAATAATTGCTTAAATGGTTGCATATTTGTATACAAATTAACGAAAAGCATTTGAATCTCGGATTATTCATAGCCAATAGAATTTCTTTTAAAGCGGAACGTACTTTTTCTAAACTTATCGTTCGCATTGCCATTGCCGGGATTATGCTGGGCCTTAGTGTGATGTTACTGGCTATAGCAGTAATGAAAGGCTTTAAAAGTGAGATTAGAGACAAAGTAAGAAGTTTTAATGGTGATATACAAATTGTTAAATACGACCTCAATTCATCTTACGAGAACTCTCCATTCATCCTTGAAAAAAATACGCTTAAAAACATAAACGAAATAAGTAATATCAAATCTTTGGCTCCGTTTGCTACCAAGCCCGGAATTATTAAAGCTAATAATGAAGTAGAAGGAGTGGTTTTCAAAGGTGTAGACGATTCGTATGATTGGGATTATTTTAAAAAGGTAATAATTTCTGGTTCGGCTATAAATTTTAAAGACAAGGATGCTGCTAACCAAATCTTAATATCCGAACAAATTGCTAAGAGGCTGGATTTAAAAGTAGGTGATAGTTTTTTGATGTATTTTGTGCAGGAATCGTTGAGAAAGAGGAAATTCGAGATTGCCGGAATATACAGTACAGGGATAGAAGAGGTTGATAAAACCTATGTAATTGGGAATCTGGACTTAATCAGAAGGTTAAATAAATGGCAAGATGCCGAAATAGGCGGCTATGAAGTAAGAATTAAGGATTTTGAATTTTTAGACAACAGCAGCTATGCCCTCGCAGATCTCTTGCCTCCTAACCTGAGATCTGTTTCTATAATAGATGATTTCCCTACGATCTTCGAATGGCTTTCTTTATTAGATATTAATGCTCAGGTAGTATTAATTTTAATGTTGGTTGTTGCGGTAATAAATATGATATCAGCATTGCTCATTATGATTCTCGAAAAAACTCATATGATTGGCTTGTTAAAAGCTTTAGGAGAATCTAACTGGGGTATACGTAAGATTTTTCTTTATAATGCTTTCTATCTTATTGGCTTCGGTATGTTTTTAGGGAATTTATTAGGCTTGGGTGTAGGATTTATCCAGCAAAAAACACATTTTCTTAAATTGGATGAAGCTTCGTATTACATGTCTTTTGTCCCTATACAGTTTGATGCGACAGACATTATACTCATCAATGCAGGTACAATTGTTATTTGTCTTGCGGTTTTGTTATTGCCATCTATGTTGGTAAGTAAAATATCTCCCGTTAAAGCTTTAACCTTTAAATAATTTAAGAATTTATTTAAACATGTTTTTGTCTAAATTCATTTTTAGACTAACTCCACTCGAGCCGATCGTTAAATCCTCTCTTCCAAAACTTCTTAAGGGATACTTTACAAAAGGTTCTACAGATAGAGAAGTGAAGTTTTTAATTGGAAATTGCAAACCTACAGAGAAGTTGAGTGTTCTGGCCAATTGAAGGTTAGAGAACAAGCCATCCTTATGTTCTTCTTTGGTAACTTCATTGGTAGTTTGGATCCCGTCAAAACCATAATTTACAACCGAAATATTGTTCATATAGGTTTCTGTTAATAGGGTATAAGAGCTAAAACCTGTACTTAGAAACCAATTGAGGTTTTTATTATTAGAGGAGTATTTGATGGCAAATGGGATATCAAATCCAACAAGTCTGGCGTTAGAAGAGTATTGATTAACCACCGGAGTAGCCATTGGAGCTAAGCTGCTAAGAGGGGCAGAATATTTAGAATTCTCTCTAAAATCTCCGGAATTTGCTGTATAAGTTGCCGATTGTTTGTTGATATTAATGCCAGAGTTGATGCTGAATTTTTTAGAAATTTTGTATTCTGAGACCAGGCCAACACCTAGGTTCATATCTTGTCCGATGCCGTCTTTGGTGAAATTCATGAAAGTAGAAGCATCTAATCCTAATTTTAATTTATTCGAACTGGATTTTTTTTCGGTATTTTCTTTAGCAGCATCTATATTAATTTGGGCTGCGAGTTCTGAAAAAGTATTGTTAAAATCTTTTTCGTGTTGATTCAGAGCATTTTGTGTTTCTTTTGGGGTATTTGCAATCAATTCCGGCTGGTGGGGCGAAGTGGCACTTTCCTCTGTGTCAAACTTTTCCGGGCTGATGTCTGGCCTGGAAATTTTACTTTTAGCAATCACGGTAGTTTGATCAGGATATTCTGTATAAGTAACTGGTGGAATATTTGTCGCTGTTAATATTCCCTTTTCATTGGAATTAGAAGATTTAGTTTTTTTTATTGCAGAATTGTCAGCTGAAAAGTACTGTTCGTTATTTAAAGAAATTTTATCTGAAGAGCTGTTTTTTTCTGTTCTATTGTCTCTAAATAGTGGAGATTCGGCATTTTTTCTAATTATTTCCTTAGCCGAATTCCTGGCAACTATTTTTGTTTTATTTTCTAAATCATTATAGCTTCCAATGTTTAATAACCAAACAAGTGCCAGCGCCGCTGCTATACCGCTAGGTAAACTCCATATTAAAACAGCTCTGCGCTTTTTTCTTTTAACCTTTTGTTCATACTTGAGCCAGCCATCATCCTCCATTAGATCGTTATAAACGCCAAATGTGTCTTTTATATGATCTCTTAGCTCTTTATCAAATTGCTCTTTCATGATTCAAATAAAATTCACTATTTA
Source organism: Pelobium sp. (assembly GCA_045629485.1). Lineage (GTDB taxonomy): Bacteria > Bacteroidota > Bacteroidia > Sphingobacteriales > Sphingobacteriaceae > Pseudopedobacter. Next base: position 17,775 of record JAZQRF010000304.1, read on the forward strand.
CTAATCTTCTTAACCTGTCTTTCGCTCTTGACAGATATACTCTTGAGCTGCTGGAAGGGATTTCAAGGATATCGGAAATTTCTTCATGTGAATATCCATCAATCTCATAAAGGTTAAATACAACTTTATGTACTTCTGGTAGCTGCTCCAACAATTTTAAAATGTCTTCTGCATTAATTTTTGCTATTATATTATGATCTATTTTTTGTTCATCTGCATACTCTATGTCTAAGACGGTTGAATGTTTTAGATTTTTACGCCTGCTATCTATAGAAGAGTTAACCACGATTTGCCTAAACCACGGTTTAATTAACCTGTTGTTTTCAAAGGTCTTTAAGGTTTTAAATAATTTAATAAAAGCATCGTTTACAGCTTCAAGGGCATCATCCCGGTTGATGCAATACCTTAAAGAAACACTCATAGCATAGGCATAAAAGCGTTTATAAAGCATTTCCTGTGCTTTATAATCATCTTTACGGCATTTGTCAATCAGCTCCTGATCGCTATAATTGCTATAAGGTTTATTCATTAAATTATAAACTATAGAAATGGAATGTCGCCTTTTTTTCTTTCTTTTTATCTAATTCCGGATAAGGTAAAACCTCTTCAAGAACAATTCTATAGGGTTTCTCTTTTATCGATACCTCTATGGTGTCGGCTTTAAAGTCGGAGCTTTCGCCTATACTTAAAGTCAAATCTTGTTTTTGATAATTTGTGGCAGAAATAGAAAAGTGAGTTGTGGCATCCCCGGCTCTAACACAATTCACATTAACCGGGCAACGGCTATCATCTAAACTGTTAAACCTGAATTTTATCGAGTCGTTTCCGTCGCCAAAAGTTGTTTCCTCCCCGGGTTTTAAAATTTCGGTCTTTCCCGATCCCGTTAAAGGCATTGTTCTGTTTGTTTTAGCGCAAGCCACCGCCATTAAAAACAATGATAAAATACCCGCAAAAATAAAAGTTTGTAAATTATTTAAATACATAAGCAGATGTTTATGATGCGAATACGCAAGTGGTAAAACTTCTGCTACAAGATGTTATAATTTTTTTGCTTCATTCCAAAAAATATCCATTTCTGACAGTGTCATGTCTTTTAAAGACTTACCACTTTCAGAAGCTTTGCTTTCTAAATATTGAAATCTTTTAATAAATTTCTTGTTGGTTTTTTCTAAAGCATTTTCAGGATTAATATCTAAAAAGCGGGCATAATTTATCAGAGAGAATAATAAGTCTCCAAATTCTCCTTCGGCTTTTTCTTTATCAATATTCTGCTCATCAGCAATATTAAATTCATTTTTAAATTCCTGGAGTTCTTCCTCCACTTTTTCCCAAACCTGAGTTTTCTCTTCCCAATCGAAACCCACACCACGGGCTTTTTCCTGTATTCTGGAAGCTTTTATTAAAGCAGGAAGAGAAGTTGGCACCCCACCAAGAACAGATTTGTTTCCTTCTTTAAGCTTGATTTTTTCCCAGTTTTGTTTGACCTGTTCTTCTGTCTTTGCTTCTACATCCCCATAAATATGCGGATGCCTGTTGATCAGTTTTTCGCAGATGCCATTTAATACATCCGTAATATTAAAATCATTCGTTTCTGAACCTATCTTAGCGTAAAATACAAGATGCAGCATGATATCGCCCAATTCTTTCCTAATCTCAGACATATCGCCTTCTAAAATTGCATCAGAAAGTTCGTAGGTTTCTTCTATGGTAAGGTGTCTCAGAGTTTCAAGCGTTTGCTTTTTATCCCATGGACATTTATTCCTGAGATCTTCCATAATTTGAAGTAATCTTTCAAAAGCACTTGCAGGGGAGGATTGATTATCAAAAACGTTCATGAATACAAAAATAGGAATTGTTAATCGAATAAAATTAAAGGTTTAAGCCGCTCTTAGTAAACCAGCAATTGTTATCAGGCGAGGATTATAAAAATGATAATCCAAGTTTTTTTTCATCATTAAAAAATGGGCTAAAATCTTCTTCAGCCAGTTCGCATTTTACTGCTAAGGATAGGAAGTTCACTTCGCCAAAAATGTTTGCAATGGCAGTATCTGCGGCGTCCCTGCCGGTAGCTATTTTTACCATTCCGTTTAAAGGGGCAAGTTTGGTCGCGTCGAAAAGAATCCATTCTCCATTAAGGTAAGCTTCAAAACATGCGTGAAAATCGGGTGGGTTTAATTGATAGGCATAGCCTGTAAAATATCTTGCGGGTATAGTTAAAGCCCTGCACAAAGCAATACCCAGGTGTGCGAAATCCCGGCAAACTCCAGCCTGTTGTGTTACAGTATCATAAGCAGAAGTTTGGGCATCTGTAGAACCGCTTAAATAAGCTACATTTTCATAAATCCAATTTGTAAGGGCTATTACCTTATCGTAGGGTTGCTGTATTTTCCCAAACATATTATGGGCAAGTCTGTAAAGCATATCCGACTGGCAGTACCTGCTGGGGTAGAGGTAAGGAAAAATTTCAGGACTTAACTGATTAACGGAAATTTCTTCCTGGTTTTCCTGTTGGATGATTTTATAGGAAGTATCTACCAATGCCATATAATCAATGACAATGTTGGTTTTGTGGTCAATTTCGATTTTAATGAACCTGTTTTCGCTATTCTGCAGAGATAGCTCTTCCCATTTAACATAAGGGTCTATCCAAAATCTTTCTTCCAATACCTTTTGCTGCGGGTTTCGAAGCGCATGAATATTTAAAATTATTGTACTGTTATCCAGTATTTCGTATTGTAGTTTAGAACTTACATTAAACTTCATTTTTGTTAAGCCTTTGGCAATTTTTCGAATACATCATCAATCCATTTCCCTGGTATATTATCCAAAGCATTTTTTAATTCCTGGGCCCATTGTTCAGAAACATGCTGCAGGGCATTATACTCATATCTTTGTTCTAAAATAGTAAAGCTGTCTTTTTTATACAACAATACATCAATCGGGAAATCTACATTATTGGAACTCACTCTGGTAGAATCAAATGATAAAAAACCAGCTTTTAATGCCAAATCCATTTTAGAATCATCATGGATAGTACGGTTTAGTATAGCTTTTCCATGTCCCGAATTCCCGATTATCACAAAAGGTGCACCTTCTCCAATTTCAACCCAATTCCCTTCAGGATATAGCAAAAAAAGTTTGTGTTCATCATCATCTTTCAATTGTCCTCCAATAATGGTGTTCAAATCAAATTTAAAGCCAGCTTCTTCCAGTGCAGTTCTATCCTCTTCACCAACACGTTTCACTTGTTGTCCGAATGCATTTACAGCTTTGTAAAGCTGCGTGAATTCTTCGTTTTTAATTAATTCTTTAAAATAGATAATGGCTTTGTCTCTAACCGAGCGTAGTCCGCTGGTCATGATAAATAGCGAATAATTCTCTTTTTGTTCTATATAAACTTTCTTTTTAACGGATGTATCGGTTCCGGTCGTTATTCTGGTGTCAGAAATGGCAACCAGCCCCTCTTTTACCTTAATGCCCAGGCAATATGTCATAATATTAATATATTGTCTTTAATTCTATGGCTTTGATAAACAATATTTGGCTAAGATAAGGGCTTTTATTTATTCTTTTTTTGAAATTCTGCTCCCTTCATAACGACAAAAAAATGTTCATTACTTCATAATAAGTTTTTATTGGGTAGTTAATTTTATGGACTCACTTGTGATGATGAAAAAGCTGGTTAATAATCTAATGAATAATATTAAAGAAGTTTTATTCTTAAACAGGATGAAATCTTTATTTACTCATTAGTTTAAAGAGAATTGTCGCGATTGGTATTTTTATATTTTCTGAATTCCCTATTTATGTCTATCCTTGTTTACGATGGATGTGAAAGAAATTCAGGATCTTAATAAAGAAGAATTTGGTCCCGACTTTAAATGGGGGGTGTCTGTTGCGGCTTTCCAAACAGAGGGAGCCTGTGATTGTGATGGAAAAGGGAAATCTATTTGGGACGTTTTTTCAAATACAAAAGGTAAGATTCCCAGCGGGCAGAATGCCAATATTGCCTGCGATTTTTACTGGCGTTATAAAGAAGATATCAATTTAATAAAAAAACTAAAAATTCCGCATTTTAGGTTTTCTATTGCATGGTCGCGGGTACTTCCATTGGGAACGGGTGAGGTAAATATCGCTGGCATTGAGTATTATAATAAGGTGATCGATTATTGTTTGTCTTTAGGGATTACTCCCTGGGTTACGCTCTATCATTGGGATTTGCCTCAGGCATTACAGGATAAAGGAGGATGGACCAATCGT
>JAZQRF010000305.1:0-1714 GCA_045629485.1 Pelobium sp.
TATCGTTATGGAGTTAAGCCGTATCGCAGATCACTTGGTTTGCAATGGCATTTTAGGTGTTGATACTGGTGCTTTTTCTGGCTTTTTATATCTAATGGAGGAGAGAGAGCATATTTACGAAATTTTCGAAGAAATATGTGGTGCCCGTTTAACTACTAATATTGGTAGAATTGGTGGTTTCGAAAGAGATTTTAATGATATTTCTTTCCAAAAAATCAGAAAGTTTATTGAAAAATTCCCTCCTATTCTAAAAGAATTTGAAGCACTGTTTAACAGGAACAGAATCTTTATTGAAAGAACTGCAGGTGTTGGCGCTGTTAAACCGGAAGTAGCCTTAGACTACAGCTGGAGCGGACCAATTTTGAGAGCAACAGGTGTAGATTATGATGTTCGTGTAAACGAGCCTTATTCATCTTACGAAGATTTCGATTTCGATATCCCGGTAGGTACAACAGGCGATGTTTACGACCGCTTTATTCTTCGCAACGAAGAAATGTGGCAAAGCTTAAGAATTATCGAGCAAGCTTTAGATAAAATAGAAAAAGAACCTAAAGGCATTTTCCATGCTGATGTTCCTGAATTTTATCTTCCACCAAAAGAGCAGGTTTATAATAATATGGAGGCTTTAATCTATCACTTTAAAATTGTGATGGGTGAGGTTGAAACACCAAAAACAGAAGTTTACCACGCTGTTGAAGGCGGAAACGGTGAGTTAGGGTTTTATTTGGTAAATGATGGAGGAAGAACTCCTTATCGTTTACACTTCCGAAGACCTAGTTTTATCAATTACCAAATGTATGCACCAATGAGTGGCGGGATGTTACTTTCAGATGCTATCATTAATATGTCCAGTCTAAACGTTATAGCAGGAGAATTAGATGCTTAAAGTTGAAGAAGTACAACCTATAGAATTTTCATCCGAATTGATATCAAAATTTGATGAGATAGTGAGCCGTTACCCGGCAGATAGAAGTAAATCTGCCTTATTACCTATTCTTCACGAGACACAGGCCGTTTTCGGTTGGTTAAGTCCCGAGTCTATGGATAAGGTGGCAGCCTATTTAGGAATAAAACCTATTGAAGTATACGAAGTAGCGACTTTTTATACCATGTATTTCCTAAAACCCCAGGGTAAATTTGTACTGGAAGTTTGTCGTACAGGGCCTTGCTGTTTAGTAGGAGCAGAAAAAATATTAGATCATATTGGGGCCAAATTAGGCGTAAAAGAAGGAGAAGTTACTCCTGACGGTTTATTCAGCTATCGCGGAGTAGAATGTTTAGCTGCCTGCGGTTATGGTCCAGTTTTACAAATCGGACCCGAGTACACATTCTACGAGAACTTAACTCCAGAATCAGTAGATCAATTAATAGAGAATTTAAAAGTAAAGGCAGAGAAATCATAAGTTATGGGTCGCAAACTATTACTTGAGCATATTAACGTACCCGGAATTAATACTTTTTCGGTCTACAAAGAAAAAGGCGGTTACAGAGCAGTAGAAAAAGCTCTAAAAGCCATGTCTTCAGACGATGTAGTAGAAGAAGTAAAAAAATCTGGTCTGCGTGGTCGTGGCGGAGCAGGTTTCCCTACCGGGATGAAATGGAGCTTTTTGGCTAAACCAGAAGGCGTACCACGTTACCTGGTTTGTAATGCCGATGAATCTGAGCCCGGTACATTTAAAGATCGTTATTTAATGACTCATATTCCTCATGCATT
>JAZQRF010000306.1:0-3903 GCA_045629485.1 Pelobium sp.
GCTGGCAAACGTGTATCCTCATGAATTACAGCATCCGGCATGGGCAATTCTATAATATTTAGAGGTTTTCCGTTAAGTAAACGCATTTCTTTAAGCTCCCTAAGATTAACCTGTAACAATTCATAATTTTCATCTTCAGGATTGTCTTCTACAACTGTTAACACCGTATCCTCGTTTACAAAACGGATGGTATCATCGATGTGTCCATCGGTATCATCTCCAACAATGCCATCGCTCACCCAAAGAATCTGCTCTACGCCGTAAAACTCTTTCAAATATTCTTCTACTTGTTTTTGGTTAAGATGAGGATTCCTGTTTTCATTTAACAAGCAACTTTTTGACGTTAAAATAGTTCCGGCACCATTAAACTCTACCGAGCCGCCTTCCATGATTATTCCAGGATAAAAAACCGGCAAATTAAAATGCTGACCAATTTTTGTAGGAATCACATCATCCAAATCAAATGGAGGATATTTACCACCCCAGGCATTAAAATCCCAATCTACAATAGCTTTAGGATGTTCTGCATTTCTGTTCAATAAAAATGCAGGGCCATGATCGCGGCACCAGGCATCATTTGTTGGGTGATAAAAGAATTCCACTTTATCTAAATCTGCACCGGCATCTTTAATGTGTTTTAGAGCAAATTCCTTCATTGCCTCATCCCTCACATTAATTCTTACTTTTTCTGTTAAAGCTAAAATTTTGATAAACTCGGCATAAGGCTTATAAATTGAATTAATTTTACCTGGCCAGCTCTCCTCTTTATGAGGCCAACTTAGCCATGTAGCTTCATGTTTAGCCCATTCGGGCGGGAAAATATAACCTAAACTTTTGGGACTGCTATTAATATTTAAAGACATACTTCAAGGCAATTAAAAATTAAACATTAAGAATTAAAACTAATCCTCGTCTATATATCTTTTTGTAATTTGTTGATAGGAATCAATCCTTCTGTCTCTTAAAAAAGGCCAGTGGGTACGGTACTGATCGGTTTTAGTAGTATCAATATCCACCACTTCCACTTCTTCCTGATCATGAGATGCTTTGTACAAAAGCGTTCCGAATGGATTAGAAACAAAAGAACCACCCCAGAATTTCATTGCCCCTTCTTGCTCAAAGCCAACCCGGTTAACACTTACCACATGTAAACCATTGGAAATAGCATGAGCTCTTTGCATGGTTTGCCAAGCATTATATTGTTCTAAATTTGTTGCATCATCTTGGGAAGTTGCCCAACCAATTGCGGTAGGATAGAATAGAATTTCGGCACCCATTAACGAGGTGATACGAGCTGCTTCAGGATACCACTGATCCCAGCAAATTAATACTCCAATGGTAGCGAATTTAGTTTTAAAAACCTTGTAGCCTAAATCTCCGGGTGTGAAGTAAAATTTTTCGTAATAAGCAGGATCATCAGGAATATGCATTTTGCGATATTTACCTAAATAGCTACCGTCGGCATCTAAAACAGCTGTAGTATTATGGTAAAGCCCTTCAGTTCTTTTTTCGAATAAGGAAGCAATAATTACCACTCCTAATTCTTTAGCAACAACTTGCAAAGCATCTGTAGATGGGCCCGGTATAGCTTCTGCTAATTTAAAATTATCATAATCTTCTACATCACAAAAGTAAAGAGAAGTAAAAAGCTCTTGTAAACAAACAATTTGCGCACCCTTTGCTGCAGCTTCTCGAACCTTTACAATTGTCTTTTGAAGATTTTCTTCTTTATCAGCAGTACAGGTCATTTGCACCAAGCCAACCTTTACATTTTTTCCCATAGAGTATAATGCTTAAATATGCCGCAAAAGTAGGGATTATGAATAAGAATTTGGAAGTAAGTTTATGAAATTACAAATCCATAGCAAATCCTCTATCTAAATTCCCACATCCAATAAGCTAATTAATTTATGATATTTGAAAAATGACTACTGGTTATATTAAAAGTCCTATTGGATTTGTAATTATCAAAGAAGAAAATGGAGCTGTTTGTGAGATCTGTTTTTCAGAATCGGAACCCGATTTTAATGATGACAATGAGTTATTAGGGCAGGCAAAAAATCAGCTTAGAGCATATTTTGAAGGAAGCTTAAAAGCATTTGACTTCCCCATTGCACAGAATGGAACAGATTTTCAACAAAAGGTTTGGCAAACTTTGTCTGCTTTGAAATATGCAGAAGTCATCTCTTATACTCAATTGGCAAAAAAGATGAAAAACATTTTAGCAATCAGAGCAATTGCCGCAGCAAACGGAAAGAATAAGATTATGATTGCAACCCCATGCCATCGTGTGGTGGGTATGGCAGGCGAAATGACCGGTTATGCCGGAGAGATTTGGCGTAAGAAATGGTTGTTAGAACACGAAGCCAAGGTTGCTGGCATTGGACAAAGCAAAATAGATTTTTAGTGACTTTCCCGCGAAATTATTTCCTTTTAGATGATTTTGAAGAAATCTCCTGTACTCTAAACCTCACAATCCTGGAGATTAAATCTAATGGTAATTCTTGATGATAAGGAAATTGAACCGATCCCTTACCGGTTTTATAAACTAACAATTCTTCTTTAAACTCTTCCCCTGCTGCCGGAGTAGGATAAAATCCTAAATGATTTTTAAAAGCTGCAAAATGAACTAAATTCCTGTTGTTTAATACAAAGGTGGGAATGGCGTAGCTTATCTTTTCTTCTGCTTCCGGAGCTATATCTTTAATTGTGGCTCTAACTTTTTCTAACTTTTCCTGAATTTCAATGGGGAAAGAATAAATATAATCATCGATGTTTTCAAACCTGGTTGTTTCCATATAACAGTTTTTAAATCAAAAGTATATACCAAAGTACGTCTTATTTTGAACTTAAAAAATCTCTGTACCAAAAACCAGAATCTTTGATGGTTCTTTTTTGAGTTTCAAAATCGATATGAATTAGACCAAAACGTGGATGATAACCTTCTGCCCACTCAAAGTTATCTGTTAGTGTCCATACAAAATAACCATCTATCTTAAAGCCGTCTCGCTTTGCTCTCAGAATTTGTTGGATGTTATTTTGAAGGTATTCTTTTCTCTCTCTGTCATGCACTCTGTGATTAATCAGGTCATCCGGAAAAGCGGCTCCATTTTCAGTGATTAACAGCTTCTTAATTCCTTTATAGCTATTAAACTGCTTAATCATCTCGTAAATAGATTCCGGATAAACTTCCCATTTCATTGTTGTTAAAGGAACTTTTCTTTTTTCTGCTTTTATTAACGAGGCTCCAATATATGGTGTAAGCCACGAATTTTTGATTATCTCCCTGGTATAATTTTGTATGCCAATAAAATCAAAGTCAAATGCGAGTTTTTCTTCATCGCCTTTTAACATATATTTTTTTAGGTTATTTAAAACCGGTAGTTCTTTAACAGGATACCCCATTCCAAGAAGAGGTTCAATAAACAATCGGTTCATCAAGGCATCAACTCTTGAAACGGCTTTTCTATCTCGGTCCAAATCTCTGAAAGCTTGTAAAAAGGAACAGGAAAATGTGGTTCCTATATTCGCATTGGGACAATGTTTTCTTAATTCCCTTGCCCCTTCTGCAATTGATAAGGTAGCATGATGTATTGCTGGCAAGAAGTTTTTCATTCCTCTTTTACCGGGAGCATGTACACCTAAAAAGTAACCAGCACCTGTAAAAACCACAGGTTCGTTCATCACCATCCAATCCTTTACCCTGTCTCCAAAACTGGTAGCGCAAAGCTTTGTAAATTCTTTAAACCAGTTGATGACCTTACGATTGGTCCATCCTCCTTTATCCTGTAATGCCTGAGGCAAATCCCAATGATAGAGCGTAACCCAGGGAGTAATCCCTAAAGACAAACAATAATCGATCACCTTATTATAATACTCAATGCCAGCGATATTTACCTCACC
>JAZQRF010000307.1:0-1952 GCA_045629485.1 Pelobium sp.
TTTAACTACCAACTCGCCAATTGATCGGTCGGTGGATGATAAAAAGGATATGGTGTATACAGCCCCGGCTGATCATCAGATCAATCTCTGTTTTCCTGTGTTTTGCGGAGAAGATGAAACGAAGGTTTTTGAGGGATTATTGCTAATCAAAAGATAGTCTGGGATTTATTAAATATCGAGATGGAGGCTGGATTATATATTCTACATATAGAAGGAAGAGGGGGGTGGAGAATTCTAAGATAAGAGTTCAATAAATCATAAGAGAAGATAACTAATCAAATTTTAACCATTTAAAAATTAAATATTATGAAAAAAACAGTACTTTATTTTCTATTGATGGCATTAACAGTGTTTAATGCTAAAGGTCAGTTTGCGAAGAATTGGGAGAAAACAGCAATAGCTGTAGGGACTAACCCGGTTCCTGCCAATGGATATTCTTGGTTAACCCTAACAGCAGCTAATATAAATAGTTGCGCTTATAATCCCGTTACTAAAAAGTTATACGTAGCAAACAGAGGAGTTGATATTAATATTATTAATCCTTTAGATGGGAGTTTTGCGGGAACTTTAAGTAAAATTGGTATTACTGTGGGTAGTTTTGATTTTCATAAAGTCAGAGTAACTCCAACTGGTGAAATTTTTGCGGCAACTTTAAAAACATCTACTGGAAATGGGGTTTGTAATGTTTATTATTGGGCGAATGAAATCGCAAATCCAATAATAGTAAGCGCCGATATTGTTTTGGCTAATGAGCGAGCTGGAGATGCATTTGCGGTAACTGGTTCGGGGAATGACGCTGTTATGTATTTCGGAGGTAGTGGAACCTCTAATTTACAAGTTGTAAACAAGGTTATTAACGGAGGCTTTGTTAAGATTAATAATATTGTACTACCAGCAGTTGGTGCTGCTAGATCAAGTATTGCTCCGGTAACTACCGGTATTACTTCTGATGTATGGGTTAGTGGAGCGACAGTTGCTAAAAGAAAACTTTCCTCTACAGGTGTGGTTATAAAAGCTTTGGCTGATAATCTTTTAGTCGGGGGTGCTTATACTTCGCTTAATTCTATAAGTAATAAATTTTCAAGTTTAGAGTATTTTGAAGTCGGGGCTAAGCAATTTTTAGCCGCTACAGGGGCTCATGATAGTCCGATATCCGGGGAGGGACAGGCATTTCATATTTATGATATTACGAATGTAAACAATGTTCTTTTAATAGCTTCCAGCAAATTAGTTGGGACCTATAATGCGAATACCGCACCTACAGCTGATATTGCTGTAAATAAAGTATTAAATGGTGATGGAACTTACAAAGTTGATTTTTTTCAATTAGTTAATCATAATGGTATAGCGTCTTATAGTTTGAATTTTGAAGCAGACGGTACCCTCCCTGTTTCACTATCTTCATTCAATGCAGCTTTAGTAAACGGAACCAGCAAATTAAGCTGGTCAACAACTTCTGAATCTAATAACAGTGGTTTTGAAATTCAGAGATCTGTTGATGGCAAAGATTTTGTAACGCTGGATTTTGTACCTTCAAATGCGGCTCAGGGAAATTCATCAGCCATCATCAATTATACTTATGAGGATAAAACTGCAGTTTCCGGCACTCAATATTACCGCTTAAAACAACTCGATTTAAATGGAGATTTTGCTTATTCAGAAATTAAAGCTCTTAACCTGAGTTTAAATGAAGCTCAGGTTAAGATTTATCCTAATCCGGTAGGGTCTGTCTTAATATTATCAGTGCCAGCAGAATTAACAGGTTCTACTTATCAGGTTTATGGTTTATCGGGTAAAGAGATACTTAATGGAAGAGTAGGGGGTACTACCGAAATTTCTGTGGCAGACTTAGCGCCAGCTACTTATTTTATTAAGATCAGTAATAAAGGTAAGGAAATAGAATCGTTAAAATTTATCAGACAATAATCTTATTGACGATGATGCAAAAGCAG
>JAZQRF010000308.1:0-2326 GCA_045629485.1 Pelobium sp.
GTTGAAAACGAGCAAGAGCCTTAAAATTTTAGACATGAAAGAAAGTACGTTTGGGGATGAAGGATATTCCTCAGCCTCTGTTACACAAAGTTATGCTTATAGCCTCCGTCAATGATGTTTCGAAACATGAAAAAATATGATATTGATCACTATTATTAGTTAATCATGTTTCTGAAAAATAAAATCAGACGAGGTTTTATAATAAAAAGCGCATCTAAATTAGTATTGTCATCATTTTTATAATTTTAAATTAAAAAACAGCACTCACACTAATATAATTTACCTTTTTGTTATTAACTTTATTGATATCCCTGATCTAAGATGAAAAAAAACCTAAGAATGATCTTTGCCATACTCATTGGTGCAACCATTGGCATTTTAGCAGGGATTTATGGAGAAAGTTATTCCTATTCAAGTCGATCAGCCCCTTATTCAGCTATGAATCCAATATGGGCTTTGCTAGCTTTATATGTTGCTTATAAAGTTCAAGTGATCGTTCATGAATTTGGTCATTTTATTTTTGGTAAACTAGTGGGCATGCACTTTTATTCTTTCAGAGTGGGCCGTTTAGCTATTGAAAGAGAAAATGACCAAATAAGATTAAAATGGTTGAAGAATAAAGGCTATGCAGGTTTCTGTATTATGCTACCGTCAAAACAAGATGATCCAAATAAAGGGATGATGCTCTTTCTGGCAGGAGGCTTAATCATGAACCTGTGCTCTTTTCTGATCTGTCTTTACCTGATCAATTACACTACGCTCCCAGCAGGTTTCCCTACTTATTTTATTCATACATCGACTTTTATATCACTTTTGCTGTTCGTGAGCAATGCTTGGCCAAGGAAGACAAAGCGCAACCAGGTAACCGATGGCCGATAAAAGCTTTTCAGCTATTTCCCCTCTTATTTAAACAGATACCAGCATACAAATAATCCTTGCTTAAAGGTGAGTTTCCTAGTCTATGAGTATTATTATTACCTGAACATTAATGATCCCGCAGCGGCTTTTAATGCCATCTCTGAAATGGAAAAACAGATTGAGTACTACCCGGAATCACAACTCAAAGATTTGAAAATGGAATTTTTATTTGCTTACTCCTATCTTCAACCAGATGCAGAAGTGGCACAAACGCTCTATGCTGAAGTAAAAGACAAGCTAATAAAAGGACGAAGCGTTGCCGATTATAGAATCCAGGCTGCCTATGCATTATTTATTCAAAAGAAGCCTGATTTAGCAGTCCAATTTATAGAAAAGGCAAAAAAGGTGGCAGACATCTACCTGGTCAAAAGTTTTATTCCCTTGGAAAAGGAACTTTTATCGAGTCTCGAGGAAATGCTGGAAGAAGAAAAGTCTATAATATCACTGACTTAAAAAAAACCTTTTCGGCTATAGACTCAACAATTAAGTTGTTCTACATTTAAACGGTAGGCCCTAAGGCCAGCAATGGTTTAGGTCTTTTGAATAAATACCCTTATTGAATTTTTATATTATAAATGTCGTAACGTATAGCTTTAAAAAATCGTCTAAACAGCATGATGATCAAAAGATTTACCTTAACGATCTGCTATGTGTTTGGCTTACTGAGCTTCACACAAGCGCAGGATAAAAACCAGGTTGCGCACCTTGAACCAAGGTATCAGCCAAAACCCTACGTTCCTGAATCGCCTGAACTCTACCAGACAATTGTAGCCTTAGACAGTATTTACTTCCAAACCTATAATACCTGCGATCTGGAGAAGATGGCTTCCATGACCGACGAAGATTTAGAGTTCTATCACGATCGCGGTGGATTATCCACGTCCAAGGCAGAATACCTCGCTTCTATTAAGCAAAACATTTGTGGTAAGGTACACAGAGTCTTAACTAAGGGAAGTATTGAAGTCTACCCTATTCAAGGTTATGGTGCGGTAGAGATTGGATACCATAGTTTTAAAAATCTGGTGGAGAACAGCCAAAGTGAACCTTCTAAATTTATCGTGATTTGGAAGCTTAAGGATGGGAATTGGAAGATGAGCAGAGTCGTTAGTTTACACTAGCCAATTAAAGATGCATTTTGCTTGTTTCTGGAATCTTCAGAAGATATTTCCTTGATATCTTTAATGAGGTTGACATCATCAGGATTGTTAATCTGCTTTAATTTTTCTACCAATAATCTACTGAAATAAAGGGATATAGTTATTGTATAAATTCTTTATTTTTGTATTAACACTTAATATCACATCCATGCATATAGAAACACGTAAATTACGGTTGATAGAAGAAATGCTCAAAGTAAAGAGTGAAGCTACTTTATCTGCTTTGGAGAACCTATTAAAGAATACAAATA
>JAZQRF010000309.1:0-5714 GCA_045629485.1 Pelobium sp.
TATTAGCGGGAATATAAATTTTTAGATTACAGATCAATACCGAATATTGGTTGAGATTTATAGGTCTTATTAGGCTAATAATGGTTATAAAAGTATTGATGTTGTAAAAAATGCTTTCATATTTTTGATACACCTTGTGTAGTCCCTAGAGATTATCACAAAACAGTTTCAAAGCCAATTAACCTAATTCAGATAATGTTTATAAAGCCAATTTGTTTTTTGTCTTGTATTAAGTTTTCTTCTATCCTTTTTATAGTATTTTCTATTATATCCTGTAAAAAAGATACAGAAGAAAATAAAAAAAATGATGATCTCATTGAAAATGCTGAACCATCTTTATTTGAAGTAAAAACTTGGCTTGTTGACAAAAATGCGACAGATGAGACAGCTTCCCTTTTTTATAATTTAAAAAAACTTTCGGCTTCTAATATATTATTTGGACATCAGGATGATACTAAACGTGGGGTAGAGAATGCTAATAGTCAATGGGCAAACGAACAGCATTTGTTACCAATTTCTACAGAGAAGTCTGATGTGAAAGAAGTGACCGGGCAATTCCCTGCTGTGTATGGTCAGGATTTTATTCATATTGCTAATTTTGAATCAGGTAATTGGTTTGATTACGAAAAGTCAATTGCCCGCACTTTAACTATCGAAGCCTACAATCGTGGGGGTATTAACACGTATTCATGGCATTATGCGAACCCTGTTTCCAAAGCGAGTTTTTATTGGGCAGATTCTCCTTATGAAGCAGTAAGCAAAATCATTCCCGGAGGTTCTGAACACGAAGTATATAAAAATTCTTTAAAGCAGATAGCTGATTTTGCGAAAACACTCATTGGAGCTGATGGGAAATTGGTGCCGGTTATTTTCAGGCCATTTCACGAAATGGAAGGTAGTTGGTTTTGGTGGGGAGCTGTGCACACCACAGCAGAAAATTACAAAAAGCTTTATCAATTTACTGTTATCTATTTGAGGGAAGTTTTAGGTGTGCATAATTTTATTTACGCATGGTCTCCTGATAGAAATTTCAATAATTTATTAACCTACTTAACCTATTATCCCGGAGATGCTTATGTAGATTTATTAGGTTCTGATAATTACGAAGATTTAAAGGCAGGAGTATCGCCAACTGTTGCTGCTAATAAACTTAAAATAGTCTCAGACTACGCAATCAGTAAAAATAAACTGGCCGCTTTGACGGAGACAGGATTGAGTAATTTATCTAAAAGCGATTGGTTTACCGAGAATTTATTGAAAGCATTAAAAACGAATAATATTCAAATGAGCTACGTTTTGTTATGGGCAAATATAACTAACGCGTTCTGGACTCCATATAAAGGGCATCTTGCAGCCGCTGATTTTATTAAATTTAAGAATGATACTTATGTAATGTTCGGCCAGGAAATGCCGCAGGTATATAAAATGTCAAAATAGTAGTTCTAAAATCAAATATAAATTATAAATCAATGAAGGCGATATTTCTATTGCTATGCTTGTCTATCCCTGCTTTTTGCGTTCTGGGGCAAGGAAATAATTATAAACAAAACTATAATAAGTTTGATGGTTTAGCCCTAACTCCTCCAATGGGATGGAACAGCTGGAACAAGTTCGCGTGTAATATTGATGAGAAGAGTATAAGGGAAGTTGCTGATGCTATCGTTGCTTCCGGAATGAAAGATGCAGGCTATACTTATGTTAATATAGATGATTGCTGGCATGGCGACAGAGACAGTCTGGGGTTTATACAAGCAGACCCCGTAAGATTTCCTTCTGGTATTAAAGCATTAGCTGATTATATCCATTCTAAAGGATTGAAGATTGGGATTTACTCTGATGCAGGTTCGCAAACTTGTGGTGGCAGGCCGGGTAGCCGGGGCTATGAATTTCAAGATGCTTTAACTTATGCGGGTTGGGGTATAGATTATCTTAAATATGATTGGTGTAATACCGAAAGTTTAAACGCCGAAGGTGCATACAAAACGATTACCGCTGCCCTTCGTAAGGCAGGCAGACCCATCGTTTTAAGTATTTGTGAATGGGGAAATAATAAACCCTGGGAATGGGCGCAATCTGTAGGGCATTTGTGGCGCACCACTGGCGATATTTATAACTGTTTTGATTGTGTAAAAGATCATGGGACGTGGGAGTCGTTAGGTGTTTTGCAGATTTTAGATAAACAGGAAGGGCTACGGAAATATGCAGGTATTGGCCACTGGAATGATCCGGATATGTTAGAGGTTGGAAATGGGATGCCGGTAAACGAAGACAGAGCACATTTTTCTATATGGTGTATGCTTGCAGCGCCGCTAATAGCCGGAAATGACGTTCGCCAAATGTCTAAAGAAACTTTAGGCGTATTAACTAATCCAGAGGCTATTGCAATTAATCAGGATTCATTAGGAATACAGGGATTTAGGTATATTGTAAAGGATAGTGTAGAGATTTGGTTAAAACCGTTGAAAAATGAGGATTGGGCGGTTTGTTTTCTTAACCGGTCAAAATTGCCATCTGCTGTAGATTTAAACTGGCAAAGTGAGATTGTAAGAGATGAATTGAGTAAGAAATCATTAAACCCAAAGGATCATACTTATCAAATCAAAAATGTGTGGACAAATAAGTTGATAGGAACAACAATGAAACCTCTGAAAGCAATTGTTCCGGGACATGATGTGCTGATGTTAAAATTATCCGTTAAAAAATGAGAATATTCATTTTACTATTAATCATTACTTTATTCTCTTTGAGGGCGGCAGCATTGGACAGAAACGAAGAGAAATTTTTTAGTGCAGATAATGTCTGATTCCAGTATACAGGAAGAATAGATTTTTCTAATCCGGCTCTGCCTAAATTTTATGCTCCAGGCGTTTATATCAGAGTTATGTTTGAAGGAACACGGTGTGAGATATTTATAAATGATGAAGAACTTTACGGAAAAAATCACAACTATATTTCTGTGGTGGTAGATGATAGGGAACCGAAAAGAATAAAACTGCAAAACCGCAAGAATGCAATTTTAGTTGCAGATGATTTGTTGGATGGGAAACATACCTTATTGCTTTGTAAAAGTACCGAAGCTGGAATTGGCTACCTGGAATTTGCAGGAATAAAGTGTAAAAAGATTTGGCCTGCCGTTAAGCAGGATGAAAGAAAAATAGAATTTATTGGAAACTCTATAACTTGCAGTACCGGTAGCGATTTAACCATCCCATGCGGTACCAAAGAATGGTATGATCAGCATAATGCTTATATGAGCTATGGGCCTGTTACAGCTAGATATTTAAATGCCCAATGGCAGCTAACTGCTGTTTCTGGTATTGGGCTGGTACATAGCTGCTGCGATTTAAAATACCTCATGCCTGATGTTTTTGATAAAATTAATTTGAGGGATAATAAGCAAATCTGGGAATTTAAAAATTACCAGCCAGATGTGTTAACCATATGTTTGGGTCAAAACGATGGTATACAGGATTCCCTGTTTTACGCAGAAGCCTATATCTCTTTTATTAAAAAACTTCGTCAGGTCTATCCTCATACTGCAATTGTTCGTTTAGTAAGCCCTATGGCTGATGATGAACTATTAGCCGTAATGAAAAAGTATCTGGCAGGTATTGTAAAAAGAGTAAATATTGATGACGAAAATGTTTCTTCCTATTTCTTTTCTAAAAGATATTATAAGGGATGCGGAGATCATCCTAATCTTAACGAGCATCAGCAAATGGCTGTTGAATTAAGTGAATATATCCGGAAGTTAAAGGCTTGGTAATGTTCTCGGGCTTATTGTTATGGAGCATCAGTTCTTGGTGATATAAATATAAAAATCACAAGCGGTATATAACAAAAGGGTTTTCCCCGGTAGTAATCTTGATTAAGATGTCCAAAAGGAATATATCTATAAACAATTAATAATAGTATATAGGATAAGATAAAATAGTATTGATTGAATGTAGATGATAATTAGCACATAATGAGATCATAATATGATTTATTCTTGTATGCCTGAAATCAAAAGTCATATTTTCACTAATATTAGGTAAAATAATATTATGATACCGGTTTTAAACTTATCAACTTTGATATACTAACCATTAATAAATCGTCATGCGAAAAACTCTACCACGTGTACTGCTATTTGCGGTGCTATTAACTTTGTGTTTTCAATTTTCTTTTTCACAAAATCCCCCGATGAGGGTGATTTCGGGTACTGTGCGAGATTCGGATGGGGAAATGCTTTCGGGAGCTTCAGTTTCCATTAAGGCTACTACATCAGGTACGCTTACGGATGTGAATGGGAAATACTCTATAAACGTTCCTGAAACTGCACAGGTATTAGTATTCTCTTTTGTCGGGACAAAGCCTCAGGAAGTGCCGATTGGAAATAGAAGTTTAATTAATGTTACTTTATCTTCAGAAGCTCGTAACCTTGATGATGTAGTTGTAATCGGTTATGGGTCGGTTCGTCGGGCCGATGTAACTTCAGCAATTTCATCTATCTCAGAAAAGGACATAAAAAATTTACCTGTATCAGGTATAGACCAGGCATTACAAGGGAAAGTCGCAGGTGTAAGCGTTTCTAATAACGGCGGACAGCCAGGCGGAGGAGTTACTGTCCGCGTGAGAGGTATTACCTCTGTTAATGGTACAGAGCCCTTATATGTAGTAGACGGAATTCCAATATTAACAAATACAACAAGCATTCCACAAGACCAGTTAGGAGGCAAAGCTGGACAGTCTTCTCAAAGTATTCTGGCAACATTAAATCCTAACGATATTGCTTCCGTTGATATTCTTAAAGATGCTTCTTCGCAAGCTATATATGGGTCATTAGGAGCTAATGGTGTTATTCTTATCACTACAAAGAAAGGAAGAAGCGGCCAGGGAAGAATCAATTATGATGTATATGGCGGATGGCAAAATGTGCCTAAACAACTAGATGTTTTAAACCTCAGGCAATTTGCCGAATATTATAATTCTTTGATTCCGGAAGTGGCTGCAGCTTCTCCTGGAAGTTTACTTCCTACTATAGGAGAATTAAGTAACCCTGCGGTATTAGGTGAGGGTACTAACTGGCAGGATGCGATTTTTCAACAGGGAAGTATCGCCAATCATCAGTTATCGTTCTCAGGAGGGCAAGAGCGAACCAGTTATTATTTTTCTGTTAATTATTTTGATCAGGATGGTACCATCTTGGGGTCTAAGTTTAAAAGATACTCTTCAAGATTTGGCTTAGATTACCAGATAAAAAGCTGGCTTAAAGCCGGGGTGAGTTCAAATATTTCGCGGAGTGATCAGAACATTGTGTTAACGGATGGTACAGAAACACCCACAACCATAGTGCTGTATAATAGTCCGGCAACCCCAATACGAGATGCAAGCGGCCAATTTATTACCACCAGTTCTTTAGGCAATAATACTTTTGGGAATAGCAACGGAAATCCAATTGCCACAGCATTATTAAGAGATGTTAGGGCAGTACAAAGTAAGGCGTTTGGAAATATTTATGCAGAAATTAAATTTACAGATTATCTTACTTTAAGAAACGAGGCTAATTATGATTTTCAATTATCGCAGAACAATGCATTTCAGCCTAAAATAACTAACAGTACTACCAATCAAACCATACTTGCACCCAGTAAACTAAGGGAAGAAAAAAACAATAGTTATTATTGGGCGCTAAGAAATTACCTTACTTTTAATAAAGGTTTTGGCAAGCA
>JAZQRF010000310.1:0-10185 GCA_045629485.1 Pelobium sp.
CATTAAGCCTAATAATTCTAGGGATCTTTTTACCGTTATAGGCATGTCTTTCATGTATGTTCAGATTATATAAACAATACAATTTAATCAGTAAATTGTTATTAAAGCTATAAAATAATTGCTCAATAAGCCATAAAAAAATCCCCTTTAAATTCACAAAGGAGATTTTTTTTAAGGATAAAACTACTTATCCTAAATATGATTTTAAAATCTTACTTCTTGAAGTATGACGTAATCTTTGTAAGGCTTTGTCTTTTATCTGACGAACACGCTCTCTGGTTAAATTGAATTTTTCGCCAATCTCTTCTAAGGAAAGAGGATGGTTAGTGCTTAAGCCAAAGAAAAGTACAATAATTTCTCTTTCTCTTTCTGTTAAAGTAGATAAAGAGCGTTTGATTTCTTCTGATAAAGATTCATCGATCAGCATACTGTCTGTGTCTGGATTATCATTTTCCAAAACATCTAACAATGTGTTTTCTTCACCTTGTACGAAAGGAGCATCCATTGAAACATGACGGCCAGAGTTGCTCAACGTGTCGGATATTTTATCCACGGTAGTTTCAAGCATGTCTGCCAATTCTTCCGGAGAGGGTTCTCTTTCGTATTCCTGTTCTAATTTAGAGAAGGCCTTGCTAATTTTACTTAGTGATCCTACCTGGTTTAAAGGTAAGCGAACAATACGTGATTGTTCTGCGATTGCCTGTAAAATAGATTGGCGAATCCACCAAACTGCGTAGGAAATGAATTTAAAACCTTTGGTTTCGTCAAATCTTTTTGCTGCTTTAATTAAACCTAAGTTTCCTTCATTAATTAAATCTCCAAGGGTTAAACCTTGATTCTGATATTGTTTTGCTACCGATACAACAAAACGTAAGTTGGTTTTTGTTAAACGTTCCAGAGCGGCCTGGTCACCTTCTCTGATCTTTTGAGCGAGGATTACTTCCTCTTCTGCGGTAATTAGATCAACTTTTCCAATTTCGTGAAGATATTTATCTAACGATTGTGATTCACGATTGGTAATGGATTGCGTAATCTTGAGTTGTCTCATCTATTATTTATATTCTCTTATTCGGGTATGCTAAAAGCCTGCAAAGCTACAGAAACTTTAACATATTAACGTTAATTATATGAAAATGTTGGAGTTATTTTGAGAAAAATTATTTCTATACATTTTACTGACATGTAGCAAAAATCATTCCATGACCATTTTGTCAGTTTCACCAGGTTTGTTCAATTATCAGCCAAATAATTGAAATCAAGAACATTGGTGGTAGTTAAATCCGGAAATTGCTTAGAATATTTCAATCAAAAATGAACTCGGGCACCTAATCCCAACTTAAAAATTTTATCCAGATTGAGATCATTTGGATTTTGAAAGTAGCTTATAGCGTAGAGCTCGTTAGTGTTGGCTTCAGCATATAAAGTAACCGCATTTAATTTCATTGCCGGCAAAAGTTTGAGGGTATTAATTTTAACCTCTGTGCTAAGAGAGATATGGGGTCTAAAAGCGGTAGACCACCAATAATACCCTTTAGGGTATTCATCATCATCCCACCTGGAGTCAAAATTGCTTCCGGCATGATAAGAAAGAAATGCCCCGGGATTTACCGGATGAATAACTGCCCATTCATTCAGACGGATTTCAAAAGGCCTCCAGGCAAATTTGCCTGTAATGATACTTAAATCTCCACCTTTTGATACAGGAACAAAACCAAAGAGGAAATCTAGGGTGCTTTTGCCGCTTTTATTTAGCTGATAGCCTATTCCTGCACTAAGATAGCCAATGCTGCCAGCGTATTGTATAGAAGCACTTTTAGGGGCATACCATTTATGCTGGGCGGGCTCTACTTCCTGAGCTATAGTGCTAAATATGCCCATGCTTAACAGGGCAAATAATAATTTAATATTTAATAATCTCATGTTTTAAGAGTTTGCCACCTGCTACTTCCACATATAAAAATTGCCTGTTTGTTACTGCATTTGATACAATAAACGGAACTCCGTTTGGTATTGGGTAAACAATATCGTTTGTATTTTCATGTGAATGTAAGGAGGCAATGAATTTAGGTTCGTTATTCAATAAAATCTCGTAAGGTTCCTTTAAGGCCGGATCAAAATCAAACGATCTTGGAGGGATATGCCCCACTCCAATAATGGCATTAACATCAGCATTGGTTTGTAATTCTTTGCTAATCCAGTTTAAATCTGGTACTTTGCCATTAAATTGGTATTCTCTGCTGTTGGTGTCGTGGCAGATAAACTTTACGTTTTTGTAAATGAAGGTGAAGTTGAGCTCCCCGAACATCCTTTTATAGGTTCCCATACCGTTAGCCACAAGATCATGATTACCAATGATTGTAATGTATGGAACATGTAGTTTTTCATAGATATCCGTAACCCATTTCATTTCTTGCAGAAGGCCAAAGTCAGAAATGTCTCCGTTTAATAGCACAAAGTCTAAATTGGGGAAATCTTTATTTGCCAGTGCAATTAAATCCTTAGCCTGATCATAAGATCTTTGTGTATCTCCGGTAAGGATAAATCTCAGCGTATCATCGTTTGCCGGTGTGTTATATAATTTATCTAAATTTTTAGCATTTAAATTTGTCCGGCTATTGCTGTCGAATTTTTGATTTGGACTGTATTCAAATTTATTACAGGAAATCGTAATAAAAGTGAATGCTCCAAATAACAGAGTGCGTAAATATGCTGACATATTGGGTGTTTTGCCACTCCTGGTCAATTATTTAGCCAAATTCGATACGGTTTTGTATAAATGACAAAATTTAAACATTGAAATTTAAAAGTCTGACAAGCTAAAGGTTTTATCTAGTCGAATTCCTTTTTCAGTATCTTTTAGTGTACAACATTCAACCCCAGGATCATGCTCTAAAATAAGTACATAATTATGCATTAAGGTTTCTTCTAATAGGTTTTTTTTTTCTTCAAGGGTTTTCATTGGGAACATATCGTATGACATGACATATGGAAGAGGAATATGCCCAACTGATGGCAGGAGATCTGCCATGTAAAGAAATGTATGGCCATTGTAGCTTATTTGGGGTAACATCATGGCATGCGTATGCCCAAATGTGAATCTAATCTTTATATGTTCTGAAAATGGATAGT
Source organism: Pelobium sp. (assembly GCA_045629485.1). GTDB lineage: Bacteria > Bacteroidota > Bacteroidia > Sphingobacteriales > Sphingobacteriaceae > Pseudopedobacter. The sequence goes on from JAZQRF010000310.1 coordinate 3,130, forward strand.
TATCCTCCACAGGTATAAATTGTAATTGTCCGCTTTCTTGTATAGGGATGATGTTTTCTTTAAGAAATGATGCCTTCTCTCTCGCATTTGGATAAAGGGCCCAATCCCAATGTTCTTGATTGCTCCAATATATTGCGTTAGGGAAGGTTAATTCCAGTTTATTATTTGTTCGGGAAACTGCACCTCCAACATGATCAAAGTGAAGATGAGTTAGAAAGACATCGGTAATATCAAGAAATGAAAATCCTAAAGCTTCAATTGATTTTTGTAATGTGTCATCGCCATTTAAATATAAATGGCTGAAAAATTTATTGTCTTGCTTGTTTCCTAATCCAGTATCAATTAAAATAAGTTTATCTTCATCTTCTACTAATAAACATCGGGCAGCCCAATTACACATATTGTTTTCATCTGCCGGATTAGTTTTATTCCAAATTGATTTTGGAACAACTCCAAACATGGCACCTCCGTCTAATTTGAAATATCCGGTGTTAATAGTATGTATTTTCATGTGATATAAATGATGTGATTAAACTATATAAATGGATAAAAAATAAAAGGGCCTGTTTGATTAGAAACAGACCCTTTAAGATTGAAAGATTAATTCTATAGGTGAATTACTTCACCATAAGCATCTGCCGCAGCTTCCATAATAGCTTCACTCATGGTCGGGTGAGGGTGTACAGATTTTACGATTTCCATACCTGTTGTTTCTAGTTTACGAGCCACAACAACTTCAGCAATCATTTCTGTAACATTTGCACCAATCATATGAGCTCCTAAAAATTCGCCATATTTTGCGTCAAAAATAACTTTAACGAAACCATCTTTTGCGCCAGAAGCACTTGCTTTACCAGAAGCAGAGAATGGGAATTTACCAACTTTAATTTCGTAACCCGCTTCTTTAGCTTTCTTCTCTGTATAACCAACAGAAGCAATCTCTGGTGAGCAATAGGTACAGCCTGGAATGTTGTTGTAATCTAAAGGCTCCGGATGATGGCCTGCAATTTTCTCAACACAAATAATCCCTTCTGCAGAAGCAACGTGAGCAAGAGCCTGTCCCATTACGATATCTCCAATAGCGAAAACGCCATCAACGTTAGTTTTATAGAATTTATCTACCAAGACTTTTCCTTTGTCTGTTTTAACGCCAACTTCTTCTAAGCCTATATTTTCTATGTTTGTAGAAACGCCTACTGCAGATAGCACAACTTCAGCTTCAAGTTCTTTTACACCAGCTTCGGTTTTGACTTTTACTTTGCAAATACTTCCAGATGTATCAACTGATTCTACAGAAGATTTTGTCATTACATCAATTCCAATTTTCTTAAAAGATCTTGCTAATTGTTTAGAAATATCTTCGTCTTCTACAGGAACAATGTTATCTAAGAATTCTACAACCGTAACTTTTGTTCCCATTGTAGCATAAAAATAGGCGAATTCTACACCAATAGCTCCTGAACCAACTACTACCATAGATTTTGGTAATGATGGTAAAACCATTGCGTCTCTGTATCCTATAATTTTCTTGCCGTCTTGTTTAAGATTAGGTAATTCTCTCGATCTTCCTCCGGTTGCTAGAATAGTGTTTTTAGCTGTATATTCTTTTGTTGACCCATCAGCAGCTTTAACTTCTACTTTTCCACCTTTTTTAATCTTTCCGTAGCCCATGATCACATCAATCTTATTTTTTTTCATAAGAAATTGAATGCCTTTGCTCATACCGTCAGCTACACCACGGCTTCTTTTTACCACAGCTTCAAAATCTGCTTCAGCTCCATTTACTTTAATACCGTAATCTGCAGCATGGTTGATGTATTCGAAAACCTGAGCACTTTTTAATAATGCTTTAGTAGGAATACAGCCCCAGTTTAAACAAATTCCTCCCAGAGATTCTTTTTCTACAATAGCAGTTTTTAAACCAAGTTGTGCCGCTCTGATGGCTGCTACATATCCTCCTGGTCCGCTGCCAATAACAATAAGATCGTAATTCATATCTGTTTCAATTTGGCTTCGAATTTAAGAAAATTATTAAAAAGAAGTTTGTAATAAAACATGCGATTCTGTTAAAATTTAATAGCGAAGCTTAATGAAATTGTAAATCCGGGTTAAAAATAATGTAATATTAATATTACGCTAATGTGCTAAGAACATTTTGTAGAACACGTGTGGTATCTTTGCGAAGTATAACACTAACTTATTAACAAATGAAAAAAGGATTACCAAAACCAAGTAATCTGAAAAGTTTCGTTGCTTTATTGGCAATGATGCTTTTTGTGATTCAGGTTTCTGCACAAAGTGGTTTAACTATAAAAGGAAAAGTTGTAGATGCTGCAACAAAAGAGGGGTTGCCCGGTGCGGCAGTTACTGTAAAAGGGACAAGCACTGGTACAGTTACAGATGTAGATGGTGAGTTTACATTAAAATTAGAAAATGCAGCCGAAGTTTTGATTGTCTCTTATGTGAGTTACAATACTCAGGAAGTTAGTGTAAATGTTAAAGCAAATGGCTATATCCAGGATATAGAAATGGAATCGAATGCTACTTCCATGAGTGAGATTGTAGTAGTAGCCAACAGTTTAGCTATTGATCGAAAAACTCCAATTGCAGTTTCAACAATCAGCGCAGCATTTATTGAAGAAAAAGGAAGTAATCAGGAATTTCCTGAATTATTGAAATCAACTCCAGGAGTTTACGCTACCAGAGCGGGCGGGGGCTATGGAGATTCCCGTTTAAATTTGAGAGGTTTCCAAAGTGAAAATATTGCAGTATTAATTAATGGTGTTCCGATAAACGGGATGGAAAACGGCAAAGTTTATTGGTCTAACTGGGCTGGTTTATCAGACGTTACCCGTTCTATGCAGGTGCAAAGAGGATTAGGTGCGTCTAAAGTGGCTGTTCCATCAGTAGGTGGAACCATCAACATTCAAACCAAAACGTTGGATGCTATAAAAGGCGGTACTCTATTTCAGGGAATTGGAAATAATGGCTATAGCAAAACTACTTTTTCATATTCTTCTGGTTTGATGGATAAGGGTTGGGCATTTTCTTTATTAGGAAGTAAAATAAAAGGCGATGGTTGGGTAGAAGGTACTCAGTTTGATGCTTTCAACTATTTCATCAACATATCTAAGCAAATTAATGATGATCATACTTTATCATTAACCGCTTTTGGAGCTCCACAAACGCATTCACAAAGATATGATAGATTAACTATACAAGAATATAGAGATGCTCCGCAAGGGATAAGATACAATCCTAATTGGGGAATTTTAAACGGACAGAAAACTTCTATCAGTGAAAACACCTATCATAAACCACAAATATCATTAAACCACAACTGGACAATTGACGAGACTTCTTTCTTGTCGACTGCGGTTTATGCTTCCCTTGCAACCGGGGGTAGTACAAACGATGGTGGTTCATCAGTAAATTTTGATGATTTCAGAACTAACGGAGCTTATTCTCCTATTAATTTAGATGCAATAGTTCAGGAGAATCTGGCTCAGGCCGATGGAAAAGCAGTAGGTTTTTTAAGAACTTCCGTAAACGATCATAAATGGTTTGGCTTACTAAGTACTTACACTAAAAAAGTTAGCGATAAGTTTGATGTCTTAGCAGGTGTGGATGGCAGATATTACAGAGGTAAGCATTACATGAAAGTTGATAATTTATTAGGAGCAAAGTATGTAGCTGATAATACCAATATCAATAATCCTTATAATAAGGCGAAAACAGGAGATAAATTTTCTTTTGATAACGATGGTGAGATAGGTTGGGGAGGTCTTTTTATTCAAACAGAATATAATGAAGGACCATTAGCCGGATTCCTTTCCTTATCTGCTTCAAATACTTCATACAGAAGAATTGATTATTTTAAGTTTCTGGATTCAGACCCAAATCAAAAATCAGAATGGGTGAATATTTTCGGTTATCAGGCAAAAGGTGGTGCAAACTATAACCTTACAGATAACCATAATGTTTTTGCTAACGTGGGTTATTTCGAGAAAGCCCCCTTCTTTAATGCTGTTTTCATGAATAACTCTAACAACATCAATAGAGATGCTGAGAGAGAGAAAATTGCAAGTTTCGAATTGGGATATGGATATAGATCATCAGTATTTACAGCAAATATTAACGCATACTATACTCAGTGGAAAGATAAATCTTTCACAAGATCTTTTACTCCCCGTGGTGCAAGCGAAACTCTTTACGGTAACTTTACCGGCGTAGATGCTTTACATACAGGCCTAGAATTAGATTTTAAATACAAGCCAGTTAATACATTAAGTATAACAGGTATGGCTTCTCTTGGAAACTGGAAATGGAAAAATAATTTGCCAAGCCTGGTGATTTTTGATGAAGCTCAAAATGCAGTAGATTCTTATGGCCCTATTTTCATGAAAGATGTGAAAGTTGGAGATTCTCCTCAAACTACTTTTGCTTTGGGTGTTAACTACGATTTATTCCCTAATTTTAAAATTGGAATAGATTATAACTACTTTACAGATTTCTTTACAGATTTTAATGCTACCACCTTACTCCAGCCAGATCTAAAACCATGGAGAATCCCAACTTATTCTTTGGTAGATGTAAATGCAGTATTCAAAATGAAAATTGCTGGATTAAACGCGTCTTTATTTGCTAATGTTAATAATTTGTTGGATACAGAATATATTTCTGATGGTTATGCAAACTTCTCTGGTGAGAGAACCTTAGTAAGCGATGCTAATAACTCTACCGTTTATTTCGGAACAGGCAGAACCTGGACCACTGGTTTAAAAGTTAATTTCTAATAATAAAAGAATGAAAAAGATATTTAATGTTTTTATGGTTGCAGCAGTTGGTGCTTTAGCCTTACAAAGTTGCGATCCGTTAAAGGATACCTATTCCGAATTAGATAAAATAGGAGTTGACGAAACTCTGGTGGTTGAATTAAATTATGAACTACAAGATGTCGATTATACTTCTTTAAGTAAGGTTTCTGGTAATTCTGCGATTAACAAATCCTTTGTTAGTGATGATTCAGCAAAAGTATTAATCCCTAATATTTTAAACAGCAAGTATAGATATGAAGAGGAAACTTCTGCTATTAACGTAACTTATAAATTAAGTGGGGTTAATAATAAAATGTTGCCAACTTTTGTACATACTTTAACTACAGAAGATTATATCGCAGTTAATGGTACAGCTACCGGTAATCCTTCTCTTCCAAGATTTACTAGTTTAAATTCCGCAGCAAGTATTATCAAAGCAGCAGAAGCTACCAATAAAACTCCTTTAAATGGTTCGGTTTCTCAATTAACTTTTAAATGGAACTCAAATCCTGTGAAAGATTCTACCGTTACAGTGGTTTATTTTGATGGGGAATGGACTATACCTACTATATTGGTCGCATCTGATTATACTAAAATGGGTTTTTCTAATCCTAATTTTAGCTCGATTGCTATAGTTGCTCAATATCTACCTATTTTTTTAGCTAACAAATATCCCTATTCATTAAATGAAGGCACAACAATGTCTGTTTTATATGAACTATATAATAGTACTACTAAATTAACTACTACTGAAATTGCATTATTGAAATTTAATGATGGAAAATGGGTGGTAACCAATGGTACAATTAAAACAACTTCAAAATTTGTTGTAAAAAACGGGCAATGGGTTGCTGATAATACCATCAAATACAAGTTAACTACTGATGATTATAAGGTCACCATTGCTGCATTGTCATTAGCAGAATTACCAGCTGCATCAGCTAATATTAAGCAATATGGTAATTTCGATATGAGAAATTGGAAGGTTGAACAAATAGAAAAATATTTAGGATTATTTGCTGACAGCAAATTTCCAGATGCTGCTATTGGGCAGGTTTGCCAGTTAACCTATGTAACTTATTCTCCTTCTGGAACGCTTGTTAAATCTTTCGTAAAGAAAGATAACGGTAAGTTTGAAGTTGAGTAAGTAGTATATATCCTCATAAAAGAAGCCTTGCATTTTAATGCAGGGCTTCTTTGTGATATTTATATTTTTATAATTTTAATAAAAATCACTGTATTTGATGTTTAATAAAAAAATCTTAATAAGCGTATTTGTTTCAGTTTCTCTTTTTGCCGGATGGAAAAACAAAACATTAATCTATAATACTCCTCAAAATCAAACCAAACAATTTATAATCACAGAGACCTTTTCGCAAGGAAATAAATCCTCTTATAAAATCGGTTCTGTCGAGTTAGAGACAGGGCGATGGATTTTTGATAATGCTTTAATTGGTGATTTACCTGCAGATAAAAAATCGGGACCCAAAGCGGCCAGAATTAGGACGGGTAGTATCGCCATGAATTTTGATATCTATGAGGTGAAGAAAATTCTCATCGGTCATGCCATTTTTGGTAAGGATAATGATGGTGTTTTCGAGCTATTGGTATCAACAGATAAGGGGAAATCTTACAAGAGGCTTGGGAAACCAATAAGATCAGTTAATGAAATTAAACTGGATTCTTTTGTAAATCCTTATAAAGGGAAAATCAGAATAAAGATTTTATCAGAAAATAGTTCGAGATTGAATATCGCGGATATCACTTTTAAAGGAAATGGAAACTCCGGAATTATTGCAAATAATGAAGTAGAAGTTTTTCCTGATAAAGAATCCCTAAACAGTAATAATACGCTATCATCAAGGATGTCTTTTAGGGGGCAAGATGCACCTCCTTCTTCAGGCGAAAATAGCAATATGTATTTCGGAAATCCATCTAATGCATCTTTTGCAGACCCTGATAATTACCTGATTGATCAATATTATTATATCCAATCTTACAATAGAAATAAAGGAATACCTAATTGGGTAAGCTGGCATTTAGATAAAAGTAATATAACGGGAAGTGCTGGGAGAGTAAATAATTTTGCAGCTTACGCTGGATTGCCTTCAGGCTGGTACCAGGTTCAGAGTAATAGCTATGCAGAATCTGGTTTTGATAGAGGTCATAATTGTCCATCCGGAGACAGAACCAGCTCTAAGAATGCAAATGCTTCTACATTTTTAATGACCAACATGAT
>JAZQRF010000311.1:0-5105 GCA_045629485.1 Pelobium sp.
GGCTGTCGCAGTAGCATTTGAAACAGTCAATAATCCACCAAAATTATTGCTGAGGTTACTCAACACCAAATTAAATAATTCCTTAGGTTCTATTTTATTGTCACCTGTTATGGTAATGCTAATCGTTTGCGCCTGGTTGGCGGTACCATCAAATGTCAGCGTCCCACTTTTTAGCTCATAGTCTTCTCCTGCAATGGCACTTATATCAGCAGTAGTATAATCTATGGTAAAATTCCCTTTTGTCGCTTTATCTAAAGCTACAGTAAAAGTTACAGTTTGTGTTGTGCCGTCCGCTCCTTCAAGAACATCTGGCGGGCCTGTAAGTTTCAATGTAGACACATCATTATCCAGGATATCTAATGATTGTGGGGAGTTAGCAATAGTTAAAAAAGCATACGGTCCACTAACTGAAGTGGTGGTAAGGACAATATTTTCTGTATTTTCTACCAAATTATCATCATTAACCGGAAGGGTTAAAATGGCCTGATTATCCCCTGAATAAATGGTGATGGTTCCGCTGGCTGCGCCGGTATAATCAGAGCCGCTCGTGGCAGTTCCTGAAAGATCGTAGGCAATCTCTATATTCCTGTCGACAGTTTTGCCGGACGGCAATCTGAAAATAAATGTCCCGGGAACTGGGCCTGTTTCATTTCCGTTAGAAGGAATGATGGTAATCTGCCCTAAATCATCGTTAATGATTGTCCCCGTTGCCGATCCGTCCAAAACAGTTAGCTGCCCGCCAAAATTATTGAGGAGTGCTCCTAACGTAACGGTCAAAGTCTCATCGGCTTCTATTTTTTGATCGCTGTTTATTGTAATATTTATTTGCTTTACCTCCCCAGCAGTTCCGGAAAATATGAGGTTGTTTGCAGAAACTCCAACATAATCTTCCCCGGCTATTGCAGTCCCGTTTGCTATAGAATATGGTACGCTAAAAACACCCTGTGTTTCGTTATTCAAGGTCACATTGAAGCTCAATGTTTTTGTACCAGAATTTCCTTCTGTAATTGCAGCATCTGAAATAGAGATACTCGCCTCATCATTATCAAAAATATTAAGCGTTATTGGCGTAGTGTTGGTTATACCGATGCCATATGAAGCCGAATTAATGGTACCTGTAAGGATAACCGTTTCTGTACCTTCTACAACGGTATCATTAATTACAGGAAGATTCAAAGTGACTGAATTCTGCCCGGCAGGAATAACCACGGTTCCGGTTGGCGCACCAGTATAATCTACTCCGACACCAGCAGAACCACCTAAAGTGTAGGTGATAGAAACCGGTTTGTCTGAAGTTACTCCTGCAGGGAAACTGAAAATAAAACTTCCATTTTGCAAACCCTCTGTTCCATCAGTAGAGGTTATGGTAACATTTCCCAGATCGTCGTTTAAAATTTTTGCTGTGGCGGTAGTATTGGGTATGGTTAAAAGGCCACCATAGTCCTCATTAAGATTACTTAAAATTAAGCTAAATAATTCATCAGCTTCAATGGTGTTATCTCCATTGATGGTTATGCTCACGCTTTGGGTTTCTCCTGCAATGTCCCCTGTAAAAACAAGGTGCCCGCTTTGAGGCTCATAATCATTATTACCGAAAGTGGCTGTGCCATCTGAGGTTGCATAATCTATGGTTACAGGATCTTGTGTAGGTTTTGATAAAACCACCTTGAAGGTTACCGTTTTTGTTGTGCCGTTGGCTCCCTCGCTTACATCCGGGGGACCAGTAAGCTGCAAAGTAGCGGTATCATTATCAGTAATACTTAAAACAGCATTGATGGCTGGAGATAAGGATACTCCGCCATGATCACTAAAAAGCTGTATGTTCAACAGCTCTACGGTTTCTGTTCCTTCTACAATTTCATCATCTACTATAGTTAATTCTACATCGGCGTAAGGCTGGCCGGCAGGGATGGTGATGGTTGTGGGATGGCTTATATCATAATCTTTTTCGGAAGGAATAATGAATGCCGAGCCTCCTAAAAGGTAATTAAGGGTAATGTCTTTATCGGAGATTGCCCCATTTTCCAGATAAAATCTAAATACCCCTTTTGTTCCACTTTCCGAGCCGTTACTTACCTGTACGCCAACTATTGCCGCGTCATCGTTCAACAAAGTTGCCGTACCGGTAGCTGCAGTTGGGCTAATAGCCAGATGGCCGTTAAAAGTCTTATTTAGCGATTGCAGGATGACATTAAAAGTTTCATCAGCCTCTACTTTCCTATCACCATAATATTTAATCTCTATATGCTGGGTTTCGCCTGCTGCACCAGCAAATGTAATGGAGTTATTGATCTTGGCCTCATAATCCTCACCCGCTATTGCGGTACCATTCGCTGTAGAATAATTCACATCGAAAGTAGCTCCGGTTTCTTTATCTAGGGTAACATCAAAAGACAGGGTATGCTCACCTTCATTTTCTTCGTTTACAGAAACATTATTGATAGAAACCCTTCCATAATCGTTATCTGTTATTTTTAGAGAACTGGAATTATTGGAAAAAGAAATCCCATAAAATGGCGTAACAATATTGGCAGTAATATTCACAAATTCGTCGCCTTCAATCCTGTCGTCATTTACTATTGCAATTGGAATAGTAACCGAGTTGGTATTTGCAGGCAATGTAATGGTTCCCGGCAAGGCGGCATAATCCGCGGCAACCGCTGTTCCTCCTCCTAAAGTATAAGTTATCTGCACCGGCTGATCCATCGTGTAACCAGCTGGCAAGCTAATGGTAAAATAACCATCGTTACCACCCTCTTCCCCATCCTGTTTACTAATACTTAACTGGGCACCATCATCATTTAATATGGTAAACAGATGATTGTTTTGAGGGATGGCTATAGCCCCGCCATATACGTTTGAAGGTGTGGTAAATTGAAATCTAAAAGATTCATCTCCTTCTATTTTATAATCACCATTAATGGTTACAGCTATTTCATGTTCTTCATCCGAATTTCCAAGGAAGCTCCAGGTACCATTACTTGCTAAATAATCATTCCCATTTGTTGCATTAATATCCACAAACTGATAAGCTACACTAAAAGGATAAGCAGTAGCCTTAGTAAGTTTTACTTTAAATTTTACAGTTTTGGTTTCACCGTCTGCCCCTTCCATTACATCAGGCTCGGCAGTTAATACTAACTGGCCCGAATCATTATCCAGAATATTTACTATTTGAGGAGAGTTAGCAATTGCTATATCTGTAGGTGCATATGGAGAAACAATGCCTGTAGTTGTTAAAGTAAGCCCTTCTGTGTTTTCGATTATTGCATCATCAATAACTTCAATAGCCAATGTTGCCGAAGTTTCACCTGCAGGGATAGTGATGCTTGTAAGTTTAAGCGGATCAATTGTAAAATCATTGTTGAGTTCTGCCACACCAGAAAGATTAAAATTAATTGTGGTAGGCTCATCACTAGTAATACCGTTTAAAAAGCTAAAGACAAAAGAACCTGCAACTTCTCCTTCTTCATTTCCGTTTGCCGGTGTGATATTGATGATCCCTTTATCATTGTTGATAATGGTTCCGGTGGCTGTTGCATTATTGATGGTTAATCGCCCTTCAAAATTATGGGAAAGCGCTCCTAAGATCGCCTGTAAGGTTTCATCCTTTTCAATCACAAAATCGCCCTTAACCAAAACCTGAATTTGTTTGCTACGATCTGACTGGCCGTTAAAGTTTAAAGTAAGAGCTGCCGGAATTTCGTAATCTTCCACAACGGAGGCTGTTCCATCTGCAATAGAAAAATTCAGACTGAAAGGCTCCTGTATTTCCGCACCGCTTAAAGCAACATCAAAAACAAGGTAATTGTCTGCCCCGCTACCTTCGGTAACCGATGCATTAGAAATATTAATTACAGCAGCATCGTTATCTAAAATATTTAAAGTTTTTTGAAGCTCGGCAAAGGTTATCCCATAAGGTAATGAGGTGTTAGATAGGGTAAGCGTTACCGTTTCGGTATCTTCCACCAAATTATCATTAATCACCACTAAATCTAAGGCCGCCGCCGTTTGCCCAGGATTAATGGTAATGGTACCGGCAGCAATCCCGGTATAATCTGTTCCGTTGATGGCGGTTCCGCCCAGTGTATAAGAAATATTAAGCGGAACATCCGTACTGAAATTATTTTCAAAACCAATGGTAAAACGGGCATTTTGGCTACCTTCAATTCCATCAATCTCCGTAATGATGATATTAGCCTGATCGTCATTTTCTATAGTAGTATTTACAAAAGGAGTTGCGATGGTTAACAGTCCGCCAAAATCTGTTAATAAAGGATTTAGTATCAAACGAAAATCTTCATTGGCCTCTATTTTTTTATCTCCTCGTATGGTTACAGAGACGGTAATTTCCTCTTCGGGCAATCCAGGCTCGAAGGTATAGGTACTTAAGACGCCGTTGTAATCTTCGCCGGCAAGGGCGGTTACATCCGCAGTCCTATAGCTCAACTGAATAGGAGCTTGTATTTGTTTATCCAGTTTGATTGTGTAGTTAATAATAACATCGCCTTCTATCACTGTTGGAGGCCCTGTTAAAGTAAATGTTCCTCTATCGTTATCTTCAATTTGAGCAACCACTGCTGCGGTATTTATCGTCACCCCCGGATTACCGATTATTGGAGAAGGTGTTAACACGATAGTCTGGGTTCCTTCTACAATTTCATCGTTTGTAACAGGAATACTTAATAGAATACTGTTTTGGCCTGCGGGAATGGTTACCTGATAGATCACAGGAGCCACATAATCTTCTCCGGCTATTGCGGTACTGCCGGCCAAACTAAAATCTATTACCGTTGGTGTAACAGACGAAACCCCAGTTGGAAAAGCAAATGTAAAAACAACAGGTTCTTCATTTTCTTCTTTTCCATGGGTGGCTGTTACCGTTATTTGCCCGCTGTCATCATCTAAAATGGTACCAATAGCCGGGGCTGCCTGAGTAATTAATTGACCATTAAATGATTTTGAAGGTGTATCCAATACCAAACGTAAAGTTTCGTGGCCTTCTATATCATAATCTCCGTTAACAGTAATATCTATTTCAACTTCTTGTGTTGCCCGGTTTGGCGAAAATGAAATCGGACTCACGGTGGCAAGTGTATAGTCTA
>JAZQRF010000312.1:0-5118 GCA_045629485.1 Pelobium sp.
ACATGGCTACGATCCGACTTCTTATGATTATGATGCACCTATAAGCGAATCTGGAAAAGTAACGCCGAAATTTTTCGAAGTTCGTAATCTCCTAAATAACTATTTACCACAAGGAGAAGTGTTAAGTGATATACCAGATTCTATTCCGACTATCAGTATTCCGAAATTTAACCTTACTGAAGTAGCTCCCTTGTTTGATAATTTGCCATCAGCTGAGAATAGTGAGGGTATAAAATCAATGGAGTTTTTTAATCAGGGTTGGGGAAGTATACTTTACCGCACTAAATTATCCGGTGTTGCAGAACCTCAGCTTCTGGTAATTACTGAAGCTCATGATTGGACGCAAGTATTTATCAACGGAAAGCGTATCGCTGTTTTAAGTCGTATGAAAGGTGAAGGCTCAGTGCAACTTCCGGTTGTTGAAGAGGGTGCGGTACTTGATATTTTAGTAGAGCCAATGGGACGTATGAATTTCGGGAAAGGTATTTATGACTGGAAAGGGATCACCGAAAAAGTAGAACTTAAATTAAGAGACTCTTCTAAAGAGCTGAAAAATTGGGAGGTATTTAAGTTTCCTGTTGACTATAAATTTGTTAGTGATAAAAAATATATTAAAGGCGAAACGGTAAAAAATACAGCTGCCTATTATAAAGGGAGTTTTACAATAAAAGATGTTGGCGACACTTTCTTAGATATGAGCAGCTGGAGCAAGGGTATGGTTTGGATAAACGGTCAATCCATAGGGCGCTATTGGGAAATTGGGCCACAGCAAACCCTTTATCTGCCAGGATGCTGGTTGAAAAAAGGAAAAAATGAGATTATTGTTTTTGATTTGGCTTCGCCTAAACAACCCACTATAGCAGGGTTGAGGCAGCCCATACTTGATTTATTAACAGGAAATAGTGCTTATACTCACCGTAAGTTAGGACAGGAACTGGATCTAACCGGAGAAAATCCGCATCACGAAGGGACTTTTAACAACGGGAATGGCTGGCAAAGTGTAAATTTCGTTAAGGCAGCTAAGGTAAGGTATTTTTGTTTAGAAGCTTTAAATGCATTTGATGGCGACCATTCTGCTGCGATTGCAGAGCTGGAATTGTTAGGGCAGGATGGAAAACCCATATCACGTCAGAAGTGGAAAGTAGCTTATGCAGATAGCGAAGAAACGGAAGCAGCTAACCATTTAGCCAGTAATGTTTTTGATCTTCAGGAGTCTACTTTTTGGCATACCAATCATACAACAACCAAAGCCGCCTATCCTCACCACCTGGTTATCGACTTGGGAGAAGAAAAAGACATTACTGGTTTTGCTTATCTCCCCAGGCCTGAGGCCGGCAAACCCGGAATGATTAAAGATTACCGAATTTTCGTGAAAGTCCAGCGCTTTAAGTTCTGAGAAATGATAGCTATATATGAAGGATACGTTAGCGCCATTTTAGCATTTAGCGCTTTTGAGGAACTGTACACTTGTAGCTTTGTAAACGATTTACTACGCTAATAAAAGACTTGATAACTGATAATAATGAGAACTATAATTTCGATTGCTATATTTCTAGTTTGTACAAATTCTTTGTATGCACAAAGAAATACTACCAGAAAAAATCCTGTTCCTGATCGGGTATTTTGGTTACGGGAGATGGATAAAATGGCAAGGCCAGTTCTTCGCAGCCTGTCGAATGATAGCCTGCGTATTGCCATGCCACAAATTACTTCTGTAAATGTAGATAATAGGGAGCATCGTATTAAAGTACAGTATGTGGAAATATTAGGACGCGTTTTATGTGGAATAGCTCCATGGCTGCAACTCGAGGGAGGAAGTAAAGACGAAGTAACTTTACGCAATCAATACAGAGAGTGGGCTATTAAAGGATTGAAAAATGCTTTAGATAGTAATGCAAATGATTTTATGCGTTTTGATATTGGCGGGCAGCAACTGGTAGATGCATCGTTTTTAGCATTCGCTTTTGTAAGGGCTCCCTGGCTTTGGAATAATCTGGACAAGACAAGCCAGAAGAGATTAGTGGAATCAATAAAGACGACCAGAAGATTCAAGCCTGTTTTTTCCAATTGGTTATTATTTTCTGCAATGAATGAAGCGTTTCTGGCCGAATTTGGTTTTGATTGGGATGTCATGAGGGTCGATTACGCACTACGGCAAATGGAGCAGTGGTATGTTGGAGATGGTATGTACAATGATGGATCTCATTTTGCTTACGATTATTACAACAGTTATGTGATTCATCCTTACCTCGCAGGTATTGCCGATGTAATAGGAGAAAAGACCAATGAGTATAAGGTAATGTTTGATAACATCAAACGAAGGAATCAACGATATGCTGTTATTCAGGAAAGATTAATCCATACCGATGGAACCTACCCGCCGTCAGGCCGCTCAATTATCTATAGAGGAGCTGCATTTCATCATCTTGCAGATGTAGCATGGAAAAAAATGTTACCCGTAGAATTGAAACCAGCCCAGATAAGATGCGCATTAACAGCAGTGCTTCGGAAAACAATGGAAAGTTCTACTACCTATTAGAATGGCTGGCTTACCATCGGTTTGTATGGAGAGCAACCCGGGCTCGGTGATGTTTATAACAACCAGGGAAGCCCATACTTATGCGCTTCTATCTTTCTGCCCCTTGGCCTCCCTGATACAGACGAATTTTGGGCTTCACCGGCATTACCATGGTCATCACAACTGGTATGGAGTGGAGATCAGGAAGTAAAAAAAGACCAAAGCAGAGATCTGAAATAATTTAAATGAACATTTTTAAGAAGCTACCAAAATAATGCAACGAAATTTTATACATATGAGGGAATTGTTTTTAACGATGGTAGCTTTTTTTGCCATGGCCAGCAGTTGTACAGTTCATAAAGAAGCAAAGGATCTGGGATATAAAACAGAGGTATTGAATTTGATTAAAAAAGTCAATTATCATTGGCAAAACAATCATCCTCAACATGGGAATGCATTTTGGCATGTAGCAGCTTATCATACAGGTAATATAGAGGCATATCGTGTATCAGGAATGGAGGATTTTAGAAAGTACTCAGAAGAATGGGCCATAAAGAATCAATGGAAAGGAGCCAAATCTGATGACCGTTCTAAATGGAAATATAATTATGGAGAGAAAGAAGAGTATGTGCTCTTTGGCGACTGGCAAATTTGTTTCCAGGTTTATATAGATTTATATCATCTCGATCCTGAAAAAGATACATTAAAAATTTCCAGGGCGATAGAAGTTATGGAATATCAAATGAGTACGCCAAACAAGGATTATTGGTGGTGGGCAGATGGATTATATATGGTGATGCCGGTAATGACGAAACTTTATCTACTTACCGGAAAAGAGATATACTTGGATAAACTCTATGAGTATTTTGTATATGCCGATAACCTGATGTTTGATAAGGGGGCAAAATTATATTACAGGGATCGGAAATATATCTATCCAAAACATAAAAGTATAAATGGTAAAAAGGATTTTTGGGCAAGAGGAGATGGTTGGGTCTTAGCTGGCTTGGCTAAGGTATTACAGGATTTACCTAAAGACCATAAAACTTATCCTTTTTTCTTACAGAGATTTAAAGAGATGGCTCAGGCTGTAGCTGAATCTCAGCAAGCTGAAGGTTATTGGACACGTAGCATGTTAGATCCGGTACATGCACCCGGACCAGAAACCAGTGGGACAGCATTCTTTACCTACGGTTTGCTTTGGGGCATAAACAATGCCGTATTGGATAAAGCAAAGTACTTACCGGTGGTGAAAAAATCATGGACTTATCTATCCAAATTTGCTGTACAGGAGAATGGTGGCTTAGGATATGTGCAGCCGATAGGAGAAAAGGCAATCCCCGGGCAAGTGGTAGATAAAACTTCTACTGCAGATTTTGGTGTAGGAGCTTTTCTTTTGGCTGCCTCGGAAATGTATCGGTATTTAGATAGAAACTTAGATATATGAAGTGTCTTAAATAATAAATTTTTAAATATATAAGATGAAATTAATTTTCTATAGCTTAATACTTGGCTGCGTTGTTTGTATAAGTGGCTGTAAAATTTTTCAATCCAGTTCTTCTTTTAAAATCGGATGGGTTGATCTGTTTAACCAAAAAAATATTGATGATTGGATAGTAAAGATTCATCATCATGAAGTAGGTGAGAATTTTGGAAATACATTTCGTGTAGAAGATGGAATTTTAAAAGTTAGGTATGATCAGTACGAAGATTTTAACGATCAGTTTGGCCATTTGTACTATAAAGTTCCTTTTTCTCATTACCATCTGATGGTTGAGTACCGATTTACAGGAGAATTACAAAAAGGAGCACCATCTTATACGCTTCGAAATAGTGGGGTGATGTTCCATTCGCAGGATCCCAGGACGATGCCCAAAGAGCAGGATTGGCCAATTTCAATAGAAATGCAATTCTTAGGTGGCCTAGGAGACGGAAAGCCACGTCCTACCGGGAACATGTGCTCCCCGGGTACTCATGTGGTTTATAAAGGTAAACTTCTTGAAGATCATTGTATCAATTCCACTTCCAAAACATATGATGACGATCAATGGGTAAAAGCTGAACTTATCGTGTTGGGAGATTCTCTAATCACACATATCATCAATGGAGATACAGTGCTGCAATATTCTAAACCTCAAATAGGCGGTCCTGTGGTTAATAGGTATGATCCAGAAATAAAGAAAGACGGGAAATTATTAGATAAAGGTTTTATCGCACTACAAAGTGAAGGACAGCCTGTCGATTTTAGATCAGTGAAGTTATTGGATTTGTCTAAGCCGGCTAGGAGAGATCCCTAGCCGAAACATGTTTTAACTTTTGGGGAAAGTTTAGAGATTTGGATAACTTGAAATAATATTTAGCAGTCACAAAGGCTTATAGGGATATTGATAGCAAGGCCGCCTTCAGATGTTTCTTTATATTTAGAATTCATATCTAATGCAGTCTGCCACATGGTTTTCACCACACCATCTAAAGAAACTTTTGCTAAGCCCGGAACCCCGTTCATAGCAAGCTGAGAGGCTGTAATTGCTTTGATGGCACCCATGGTGTTTCTTTCTATGCAAGGCACTTGTACCAATCCAGCAATAGGGTCACAGGTT
>JAZQRF010000313.1:0-14382 GCA_045629485.1 Pelobium sp.
AATGTGAATGATTACAATCCCGCATTAAATGGAAAAATTCTTGACCCAATTAATGGAGTAAACAACCAAGAGCCATTCAGTCGTCAACATGGAAATGATATTGGCAAAAGCGAATTCAGCAATGTATTTACAATCCCTGCATCGATAGGCTATAATTTTAATTTCTATAACGCTTACGATGAAGCATTTATTCAGTTGGGAATAAATTATAAAGTAGTTTTAACTACCTCTGATGATATTGATGGATATAATGATAATCCCGCGATTATTACCGGCAACAAAGCGAACGATACTTATAGCACTTTAGGCATATCCCTTAAATATATGTTTGGCCAAAGAGGATTATTTTTCCGTTAATATTTCATGAACATTGAAAGCCTTAGAGAATATTGTCTAACCAAAAAAGCAGTTACAGAATCTTTTCCTTTTGGAGAAGACACACTTGTCTTTAAAGTTGGAGATAAAATATTTTTACTTGCGGGTTTAGATAAACCGGATAGCTTTAATGTAAAATGCGATCCTGAAAGGGCAATAGCTTTGAGAGAAGAATTCTCCGAAGTTGTTCCCGGTTACCACATGAACAAAAAACACTGGAATACGGTTTATATCAACGGTAGTTTAAATGATAAACAATTACAGGAAATGATCGATCATTCCTATGATTTGGTATTTAAAAGTCTCTCCAAAACCATTCAATCCGAAATTAATAGCCTGTAAGAGCGCCATTTTATTTATGTTTGAGGCTTAATAATATTATAATGCTTCAAATTTTTAACGAGACGCCTGTCAGTTCTATCATATTTGTCCTTACTATCATTACCAGTATATATGCATTTAACAATGCTACAATTTATGGTAAATTTATGTTGCATCCATATAGTGTTGCAAAGGGTAAAAATCTCTACCAATTAATTACAAGCGGATTCATACATAAAGATTGGCCACATCTGATTTTTAATATGCTGTCTTACTATTTTTTTGCCTTTAACCTGGAAAAAACAATTGGTCACTGGCAATTTGGTGTAGTTTATATAGTGAGCTTAATACTTAGTGACCTTCCCACAGTACAAAGACATAAAGATCATTTTTGGTATAACAGTCTGGGTGCATCCGGGGCAGTATGTGCGGTAGTATTCAGCTTCATTTTATTCTACCCTTTAACAAAGCTTATTATTTTTCCAATTCCTATTCCCATACCTGCTGTACTTTATGGCGTGATCTTTTTGGCTTATACAACTTATGCGGGAAGAAAGTCAAATGATGGCATCAACCACGATGCCCATTTTTACGGAGCAATTGCTGGTGTTATTCTTACTATTATTCTGTATCCTCAGGCTTTTACTTTGTTCGTGAATAGTATGGGTTCAGGTTTGTTTTAATAAGTTTGGGAAACTATCAGGTTAACAAATAAAAACTTACCATTGCAGTTACGAATTGCATGGTTAAATTATCCAGCCCATGGCTGCTAAATGCCTCTGTTAATGTCGCACAAAAAGCGACTGTTAAAGCATAAATTAACGCTGTTGGTGTAGAATAACTTAAAAAAGAAAATACACCGTAACAAATTAATGCACATACCAAAAATACGGCTAAAGAACCTTCCAGGCTTCGGGTTGCCTTCACACCAAAGAGGGTAGGCACCCGGTATTTATGTTTGCCCCACCTGGATCCTACGGGTTCGCCAATAGCATCACCCCAGCCACCTACTAAATAACCTATGAAAGCAAAAGCTGGAAAAAAGATATTGCTTAAGACACCTCCTGCGGCTGTGGCCAATAAAGGTAAAACAATAAATCTGGTAGCATAAGGCTCGTCACTTTCTCTTGCTAATGCCTTATATAATGCATTTTCTTTACCTTTTATTACTGCAAAAAACACTACTAATACTACAAATACGCCAAATACCACTGTTGCCTGTAAGCCTAACAACACTTGCAATATTGCTGCCGCAGTAAAAACAAAAAAGTGAAATAGCTTGCGTGTATAAGCAGTTCTGACTTTAAATTTTACCTTAAGAAATCCGGTTAAAAAAGCGACGATTGCAATATAAATTAATATCCAAACCGAATAGGATTGTATAAAAGAGGTCGAAGGAATAAATTTTTCTATCAATGCCATTCAGCAGAATTTAGATCATATCGGCTAAAAGCGTACCAACCGTTTTTAATAGGAGACTATTTATCAAGCTTAATATTTTTCGCTTCGTTAAAATCACCTTCGTTATTAAAAAGAAAGCTCATTGGAGCATTTGGGTTTTTGATAATCTCCAAAAGCAAAAAACCCCATCGTTTCCAGAAATTCTCCAAAACCTGGCCATAAACCTTATTTTGCCATTCGTCAAAAACGGGTTTGGAAGTCATTCCACGTAAGGGCATCGCTTCTATAAAAATGCCTTCTTCGGTTGGGATAATATGATATTCGGGCAAACGATTAAATAAGTACGCCGAATAATAAACTTTACCGCATAATTCTTCAAACTGGATAGGATGTAATTTTTTCCCTTTCACTACTTCCCATGTTTCCTCATGGTACTTTTTATTTGCTCCGTTATCCTGCAAACAAATAATCAGTCCAAAATCATTTATTCTTAAAGAAAATGTAAGGCTATTTATTTCATCGCGATAAGCAAATTCATCTTCAGCATTATCTACCGGACAAATAAAAAGGCTCCAGGGTTTAAAGTCCTCCAGCTGAACAGGTTTAATAACCGATTGTAACATGGTATGCAGCATATTAAACTTATGAATTAAGCCCTGAGACATATTAAAACCTTCTCCACTGGCGGCTTGCTGCCTGATAGCAGTTTTAATTTCTTTAAAAATTACGCCGTAAACTGTCTTGGCAACCCATTGAAAGATCTGTAGTTCATCGAGCTTAATCACTTCTTCATAGCCAGCGGTAAAAGCTTTTTCTATGATGTTCTCCAGATCGGCAAAGGCTTTTTTTGTTTTTAAAGAAGATGGGACAGTAATATCGGCATAGCTCAACATACTCTCATCGAGTAATTTAAAAGGGCGTTCCTGCAAATTATACCTTTCGGTAATCCATAGTGCAAATACGTTAAGTTTCTCTTCATCAGGAGATAAAGTTTCTCCAGTTAAAAAACAGTGATCTTCATCAAAACGCATTTTGGTAAAGGGCTGGTATAATTGCTCTTGCATTGCGCAAAAATAAACATGCTTATTAAAAAGCAACCATCATTATGATTTTATTACAGAAATTTGCCAATTCGGGACTAAACGCTGCTTACATTTGCCGAAATGTCTGCTGTAAAAAACAATACTTCCATTTTTACTCTTCAGTTTTCGCTGGTTTGTTTGAGCTCCTTCTTGTTTTCGGCAAGTTTCAACATGCTGCTGCCCGAGCTTCCTTCCTATCTCAGCAGCCTGGGTGGTGCAGAGTATAAAGGTCTAATTATTGCTCTCTTCACATTAACAGCAGGTATCTCTCGCCCTTTCAGTGGAAAATTAACAGATAAAATAGGGAGAGTACCTGTTATGGCTGTGGGTTCGCTGGTTTGTTTTCTCTGCGGATTTCTCTATCCGGTTTTAACCAGCGTTTCCGGATTTCTTTTCTTGCGATTGATACATGGTTTTTCTACAGGCTTTAAACCAACGGCAACAGCTGCGTATGTGGCAGACCTTGTGCCACCAAAGCGCTGGGGCGAAGCCATGGGCATTCATGGGTTAAGTTTTAGTACAGGCATGGCTATTGGTCCCGCTATTGGAAGCGCTATAACACTTTATTATTCTATAGATATTCTTTTTTACTGTTCTTCCTTATTTGCTTTTTTATCTATCGCCATTCTGATGAATATGAAAGAAACTTTAAAAGAAAAAGAGAAGTTTAAATTAGGGCTTTTAAAAATCAACCGTACAGAAATTATTAACAAACAGGCAATGCCGGTTTTTTGGGTCACACTTTTTAGCTATGTAAGCTACGGCGCTCTGATCACTTTGGTGCCGGATTGGAGCGAACATATTGGAATTAAAAACAAAGGGCTTTTCTTTATGGTATTTACCATCTCCTCCTTAATGGTGAGGTTTGTTGCCGGTAAGGTATCTGATAAATATGGCAGAAAGCCAGTTCTTAAGGTTTCGTTAATCCTGTTGTGTACTTCTTTGGTCTGGATGGCTTCGTGGCAATCTGCCTTTGGATTGTTAAGCGGATCGGTTATCTATGGTTTTGCTACAGGAATGTTTTCTCCGGCAATTTCTGCCTGGGCAGTTGATTTAAGTGATGATGATAAAAGAGGGAAATCTATCGCTACTATGTATATTGCTCTTGAAGCAGGAATAGGGTTAGGGGCATTCTTTGCCGGATGGTTTTTTCAGGATGTAATTGGAAGAATTTCCTGGATATTTTACGGTGCCGCGGCTGCAAACATTATCGCATTACTTTATTTACTAAGTTTTATTAGGAAAGAAAAATCAACTTTAACTTTATAAAATTAAAACCTCAGTCCCAAACCTACAGACCAAACCTGGTTTCTAAATTCCGGGATTTCGCTGTTTCCATTTTTATTGTTTTTCTGAAGATCAATCCCGTACCTGCCTTTGATACTTAAATTATCAGTAATATCTACTCCAATTCCAATAGTTCCGCCTATCACACTGTTTCTTAAACCATTAGCATCTTCATTGTAATAAGTACGCTCTAGTTCTGTAAAGATACCTTCGAATTTATTAGTGGTTTTTGTTAGAAAAGAGACTTGCGGACCAAGGACTAAATTAAATGTGGGGGTAATCCAAACTTTTGCCAGTAATGGGATTTCTATCCAGCTTGTTGTCTGAGAGAAGGTTCTATCTATAAATAATCCCTCTTCGGCTGTTTTAAATCCTTTTGTAGTATATAAAATTTCGGGTTCAAATGATAAACGGTTTGCAACTGGGATATTAGTAAATAACCCTGCACTAAACCCGGTTAAATAACCGGTTCTGAAATTACCGTTTCCGCTTTTAATAATATTACTAAAATTAACACCTCCCTTAACCCCAAAGCTAATGCGTTTATCTTCTTCTTCCTGGGCGCTTGCTGCCGAAAAACTCAATAAGATTAAGCTTATTAATATTACTCTTCTCATCATCATCAGTTTAAGAATACTATTTTAATTTGCATTAAACATGCCAATTTTCAAATTCACTTAAACCAGCCCGTATGAAAATAATTGTTATAAATTAGGCATAGATTTTATGAGTACCCAGCAGCATCCAGTGTAATATAGTTTATGAAAAAATTACTTTTTGCAATTCTTCTTTTTACCAGTACCTTATTAAAAGCTCAAACTCAAGAGCTCTATGTAAATACCCTCAATTCTCCAAATCGTTGGGTCGATTCTGTTTTTAAAAAAATGAACAGAAATGAAAAAATAGGGCAATTATTTATGGTGAGGGCCCATACCAATTTAGGTAACGCCTATTCTGATTCTGTAGCCAAAGTGATTAAAAAACAACACCTGGGAGGTGTGGTGTTCTTTCAAGGAGGACCGCAAAGACAGGCAGTACTCACCAATAAATATCAAAGCCTATCCCAAACTCCTTTAATGATTGCTCTGGATGGAGAATGGGGCCTGGGAATGCGTTTAGATAGTACCATTTCCTATCCATACCAAATGACTCTAGGGGCTATACAAGATAATAACCTCATTTACCGGATGGGGCAGCAGATTGCAAAGGATTTTAAACGGCTTGGGATTCATATCAACTTTGCCCCCGTTATGGATGTAAATAATAATCCTAAAAATCCTGTAATCAATTACCGCTCTTTTGGTGATAATAAATTAAATGTTGCAGATAAAGGAATTGCTTACATGAGAGGACTTCAGGAATCGGGAATTTTTACCACGGCAAAGCACTTTCCTGGCCACGGTGATACCAATGTAGATTCGCATTACGATTTGCCACAGCTCAATTTCCCGAAAGAAAGATTAGATTCTTTAGAGATGTATCCTTTTAAAAAGGCAGTAGA
The DNA here is from genome assembly GCA_045629485.1 of Pelobium sp. Lineage (GTDB taxonomy): Bacteria > Bacteroidota > Bacteroidia > Sphingobacteriales > Sphingobacteriaceae > Pseudopedobacter. The sequence continues at coordinate 5,968 of JAZQRF010000313.1, forward strand.
AGCTGGGTTAAGCGGAGTGATGGTGGCTCATATGAATATTCCTTCTTTAGATAATACACCTAATTTGCCTTCAACTTTATCCAAGCCTATAATTACCGATATTTTAAAAAATGAAATTGGATTTAAAGGTTTAGTTTTTTCTGATGCCATGGATATGAAAGGTGTTGTTAAATTTTTCCCTGACGGAGAAGCCGATGTGAGAGCTCTTATTGCGGGAAACGATGTAATCGAGCTTTCACAAAATTCGGGAAGAGCAATAAAATTGGTTAGAAAGTCTATACGAAACCACCGCTTGACTTGGGATGAGGTAAATAGTAAAGTAAGAAAGATACTGGAAGCCAAATACTGGATGAACCTGAATAATTATCAACCTATAGACACTGAAAATCTTATTCAGGATTTAAACAGAACAGAGTCTAAAGTGCTGATTCAGGAACTAGCAGATGCAGCGGTAACCGTTGTGAAAGGAGCAGAATTATTTCCGTTGAAGAATGATTATGTACGTAAAACCGCTATTTTAAGTATTGGCCCTAAAGACCCAACAACGTTTTCTAACCAGCTAAAAAAATCAAATCCGGAAGCTATGCTTTTTATTGTCCCGAAGGGAATTTCTACAAAAGAACTGGAAGCTGTTAAAACGGAACTTAAAAAATACGACCAAATCATTATGTCCATTCATGATACCAGAACTCGTCCGGGAGGGACTTTAGACTACAGCAACACCCTGAAATTGTTTATTGCCGATATGGCAAGTTTTAATACTATTTCGGCAGTTTTCGCAAATCCTTATACCATCGCAGGTTTACCTGGAATCGAAAAATCAAAGGCTCTAATCATTGGCTACCAAAACATGGCAGAAATACAATCTTCTGCTGCCAGAGTGATGCAGGGCTTATTAAAAGCGAAAGGCAAACTTCCGGTGACGATAAACGGATTTTTTAAAAATGGAGATGGGATAGTAATGAAATAATAATAGAGGAGCCTAAATAGGATTCCTCTATTATTATTTCACCATTAAAGTAGTGTATTTAGAATACTGATAATTTAACGGGTTTTCACTGATATAAAAAGGGATATCTTTATTAAATAATTCAGCCAGTTTATTCTGAAGAAATTTTAAGAATAGTTCTTTTTCTGCAGCCAAAAACTCTTTATTAAGATTCAGTTTTTGTGATTTTTCTTTCCCCTTTTCGTCTGTAATTCTACGTAAAGAATTAAAACAAACAGCTTTATCTTTCATGGTTCTAACGATGTAGAGATTTGGTTCTACATTTTTAATATTTTTTGCTGTTTCAAAAATATGGGTATAAAATAAAGTCTGTACCAGCGCCTTATTTAAGCTTTTGCTGTGCGTATTAAAACATTCCTCAATAGAACTGTATTTTAATTTATCTGCCCCGGTTTTATAATCCACAATCCGAGTTATATTTTCCTGGTTTACATCCACACGGTCTATAATCCCTTTTACGTTTATACTCAGTGTTTCTCCATTACTACCTTTAAATTCAAATGGAATAATCATCTCTTCTTCCATCTGGACAATGGTAAAAGGTGCACTTTCTTCATCAAAATCTAAAATTATATTGGCGTATTCTTCTATAATGGCCACTACAATACTTTGCATCCCATTATAACTTACACGTTTATTGGCATCTTTATAAACAATTTTGAAAAAGTTATGAGCAATCAATTCTTCGATAGTTTTACGCTTTGCGGCGATTCTTTCTTTGGTGATATACGGATTTTCGACTTTAAGTTCTGTATAAAAATCTTCCATAACACCATGTAAGATAGAGCCAATATCATTCGCTTCTACCACTTCCTTTACTTCTTCAGGTTCTTTTATACCGGCAACATATTTAAAGAAGAAATCAATAGGGTTGCTGATGTAGGTGGTGAGTGCCGATGCAGATAGAGTGCGATATCCTGTTAAAAAAGAATTTAGAACTTTCATTACTGCCTCCGTTTTTTCTATAGTAATGGGCTCGTTCTTCTCTACTTCAACATTTAATTCCTGTTCAAAATAATTAAAGCTGAAACCACTTTCGTACTCAAGCTGTTTTAAAAACCTGCTGGGTTCTCCCGAGTTACTTTCATCTGTAAGGCTGTTATATACGACGCTGATTTTCTCTGCCCGTTGTATTAAACGATAAAACATATAGGCAGAAATCGCATCCTGATTCTCCAAAACCGGAAGCCCGTAAACACGTCTTAAACTATCCGGAATAAAACTATTCCCTATAGTAGTTTTAGGGATGGTACCGTCATTCAAGCCCAAAATCACTACATTTTCGAAGTTTAAATTCCTGGTTTCTAATAATCCCATTACCTGGATTCCGGTTAAAGGATTGCCACTTAATGGAACGGAAATGCTCTGCAGCGCTTTTTGTATTAGTGAGATCACAAAATTTAATTCCAGGGGTTTACTTTGCTCTTTTTTTGCATATGCAGAAAGCGTATCGTGTAACCTGTTTAACTCTAAAAGGGTTTTCACAAATAACTCTGCGTCTATTTTCTTTAAGTTTTCTGCAGCCAATTGTTTTTTCAATACCGCTTCCAGTGCATTTTTCAAGCCCAGTACCACCTCAAGGGGTTGACTGATATGCTCGAAAAAGCTCACAAATAATCCCTTTTGAGGAAGTAATCTTTGCTGTGGCACATCTGCAAGCTGCTCTTCCACAAACTTTTTCAGAATTTTAGAACGCATCGTCTCACTCATCCCTGTTAAAGGATGTGTTAAAAAAGCTTCTACAGTTTTAAAAGAAACGGTTTTTATTTCTTCTTCCTTAAAGCTGTTTAAATTTTTCTGGATACCTAACCACAGATCAGCTAAACCAAATAAAGTAGAGGAAAGAAAAGAAACCCCCATTGTTACGTTCAGGTTAACTTCTAAGTTTTCGTCTTCAGACGGTATGGTTTGCAAGGTTGGCAACAGTAAACTTTCATCGGCCAGTACTACTGCTGTTTGGCCATACTGTTTATCAGCGGCAACTAATTTATAATCCTCAGCTAGAATATTATTCAAAATTTTCGCCTGAGCATTTTGCCCCTGTACTTTATACACATTTACAGTTCTTACTTTTTGTTTGATATAAGCCCTATTATTGCCTAAAGCATTGATTAAGCCTAAACTGTTTAAATTTTTTCTTAAAAACAGGCCGGCTTCCTGTAAAGGATCACTCAAGTAATAATTATCAGTATCAAAATAAAATAAAGCCTTCCCCTCATCCTGCCAACGTTTAAAAGTTTTGGATTCGGCTTTTGTTAATGCATTAAAACCAATCAAAATGATTTTTCCATCTTTAAATTCTTCAGAAAAATTAAGCTTATCGGCTTTTCCATTAGCTAATTCTCTGTAAGCCATTGCCATGGTAGTGAGCTGCTGCTGCTTTAGTTCTTTATGAAATTGCTGATATAAAACAGGCATACGCCGCCACATTTTGATAAAATTTTCCTGCTGATTTTTATGCTTCCCTTCTGAATAGGAAGTCCAAAATTGAGAGAGAAAATGATGTTGTTCTTCGGTGAGATAATCAAATTGTTGATTGATGAGTGCAATATCTTCGAGTTCGTGAAACAGTTTATTGGCATCAACAAGATCATTATCTATCTGAGCAAAATCGCTCAAAATTATCTTGGCAATAGGGAAGAATTTTGCCATATCAAGAAATTCTGCCTCGGCATTTGCAGATCTTTCTTTCGCCAAAAGCTTATTGTACAGCTGATGTAGTGTGAAGAACTGCGAATAAAAATCGGCGATTTTAAGGTTGGTAGATTTTGCAAAAAGTTCTTGTATCGTAAAAAAAGATGGACTCCAAAAAGGTTTTTTGTAAATTTCCGCGAGATGCTTTTGAAGATACGCAGCTGGTCTTTTATTGTTAAAAATGATGGCACAATGCTGTAAATCGTCTCCAAAGTTAGCTACTAAATCTTCGGCTACTTCTTGTAAAAAAGGTTTCATGGTTTAAATAGCTTTTATTTTTTTGGTGATTGCATAAAACAGATAACCACTTACATTTTTATATCCCATCGCATAAAACAGGTCTTTATAGTTTTGAACCTGAGCCACATGCTCTTCGTATTCTTTTAAAGTGAATTTATAATCTATAATGATAATTTCTCCTTTACTGAGAATGACTTTATCTGGCCGGTGCTGTTTTCCATAACGATCTATAATTCCCTTCTCTTCTAAGGTTTTATCTGCGCTGGCTAAAAGTTGTTGTAACTCCGGGTGTGACAATACTTCAACGGCTTCCTTTCTGAAATGCGCTATTTCATCCGAAGTGATGATTCCCTGTAAGTTTAAATCTTTTAGGTAATCGTCTACTTCATTTATATTTTTTACTGATGCAAGAATATCATGTAAAATACTTCCTTCGCGGCCTGCTTTCTCGAGATTAAGAATATGATTGATATTTTTTTCTTCCAGAGGCTTATAAATTTCGGAAACACGACCCGAGGTTGGATATCTCTTTAACGTAATGGTATTCCGCGAATGCTCCTGCACTGGTTTTACCAGATAAGCTTCCTCTTTAAAGAGTTGATCATCATCAAATTTATCTTTGTATAAGAAGTTTAATAAATCGCCAACAGTATTCATCTCCTCCTCTTTGGTTTTTGCTTTTGTCCCCATATAAATGTAATCTTTCGCTCGGGTGGTAGCAACGTAAATCATATTCAGGCTGTCCATATGGCTGTACAATTCCTCTTCGAAATAATATTTTGCTACGGAAGATTTGGCTAAACTTTTCGTGTATTTTAATGGTATGCTGCCCAATTCGTGGTATGGAGTTTCTGCGGAAGGCACCCAAAAATTAGAATTGGCCTTACCACTCAGGCTTAAATCACAAAAAGGGATAAATACCGCCCTGAATGCCAAGCCCTTAGATTTATGAATCGTTAAAATCTGTACAGCATTTGCCTCTTCCGGTGATGGTAGTGCCTTTTTGTAACCATCCTCTTCCCACCAGCTTAAGAAACTTAAAATTCCTTTTTCTCCTTGTCTGCTCGCGCTCCCGGTGATGTCTCTAAAAGCCAATAAATAGGGTAAATGAACTTGTTGGGTATCCAAACCGTAGCTTTTGATGATTTTTTCAGTCAGCTCTGGTAATGGTAACTGCATCCAGCTTTGGCCATTCTTGCATAAATCTTCGGGCAATAAATGCGATAATTCTTCTAAACTCTTAAATCTAAGGTTTAAATAGCTGTTAGGGTTAACGTCTTCATTTCTGATTTTATGATACAATACAATACAGTTTGCTTTGTATAAAGAGGTATTCTCCTTAAAGCCTACCAACACATTTAACGTATTTAAGATTAATTTAATAGCTGTATTATTTGCGATTAACAAAGCTTCGCCGGAAACCACCGGAATTTGAGCTTCCATTAGTGCCTGTACTGTTTCTAAAGCTTCCCTGTTAGAGCGCACCAATACACTCATATCTTTGTATTGGTAAAGATGGTTGTCTTTTAGATCATTGATCTCGGTAATGAGATAATTTAAAGAATACTCTCTAAAAACAGTATCAGAATAGAGCCTTTCATCACCTTCATCCTTTGCAAATTTCTTAACTTTTATAGTACCCCCTTTAGGTGTATAAGGCGTTACTTTTTGCTCGGCCTGGGCATATATATTAGTGATAATTTCGTCATAATGCTTCTCTTCCCACCATTTACTCAATTGCTTATTTTCTGCTTCTAAAACCGCCCCGTTTAATTTAGTTTGAATTAACTTGGGCAACCTGTTATATAAAAAGTTGTTAAAGCCGATGATATTTGTAGAGCTGCGATAGTTTTCTTCAAGGAAATCGTCGTTAACATTATGGATTGCCAAGTCTAATTTTGCCTGGCTATGTAAAATATTCCAATCGCCATTTCTCCAGCGGTAAATAGATTGCTTGGTGTCGCCCACGATCAGATGGTCTGTTAAAGTACCGCTTGGCGCTGCAACCGCATTCTTTACGAGGGAATTAAAACTTCCCCATTGGCTAACAGAAGTATCCTGAAACTCGTCAAACAGGAAATTTTTATACTTATTGCCAATCTTTTCCCAAATAAAAGAGGGGTTATCTCCCGCATCTTTTGTAATTCCGCCAAGCAGATTTTGTGCATCGCTAATTAACAGGTTGCCGCTTTCTTCACGATAATCTTTTAGCAGCACTGCCAACTCCTGCATCAAACGCAGGTAATAAACATTCTTATTAAATTGCTGCGCCAACACATAATCCGCACCTTCTGCTTCAAAAAGCAACTGGATTTGTTTTAACAAAGCATTAATTTCCGGATAACACTCTTGTGAGGCATGCTTCTGGAACCACTCCTCAGGCGAAGCATCTATCAAAACAAAAAGCTTTTCAGGCTCTTTAAAATCTTTTTCCGCTAGTTTTTTTAATCTCAACAAAGGACTGCGGCTTTTCCCTTTCAATTCGTCCGAAACCACATTCAACCGCTCCATAATACCCAAAGCACTTTGTGCTAATGCAGAAACACTGTTTTCAAACCGTTGTATCTCTTCCTTAGTTTGTGCGGCGTATTTATAAAACACCTGGTTGGCGTTATCTAAACCTATCGTGTTTAAAGCATTTTCGAAATCGGCAAACCGTTCTTTAAAAATTTCTCCGGTTAAGTTGAGCAATTCTGTTTTATAGTTCCAGCTTTTGTTTTCGTCTATCCTTTCTTTCGCGAGGTTAATGATCCATTTTACCAGTTCGGGATTTTTGTCCAACTCTTTATCCAGGCGGTTTACCAAATTCTCCTTCACCTTATCAATATTCATTTCTAAAGAATAAGCGGCATCTAAACCCAGTTCAAATGCAAAACCACGGATTACTTTTTGAACAAAACCATCTATCGTTGATACAGAAAAACGGCTATAATCATGAAGTATTTTTCTATAAATGATGTCTGCTTTCTCGCTCAGGATTTCTTTAGTAAAATCCGGGTAGGCTTTTAAAATGAGCTGCCTGTAGCTATCTATAGAAGAAGAATTATCCTGAAGCGCTAATCCTTTTAAAACCTCCAGAATCCGGGTTTTCATTTCTTCGGTAGCTTTATTGGTAAAAGTTACAGCCAGGATTTCCCGGTACTTATTCTCATTACTGAAAAGCAAGGTCAAATAATGTACAGCCAGGCTAAATGTTTTACCAGAGCCGGCAGATGCCTGAAGAATTTTTACGGGTTTGAGCATTGATGTACAGTAAAGCTTATGATAATTGAAAGATTACAATATAAGATTTTTAAATTTTTGATCGATACGGAAACCACTTTGCTAAAAATCATCAACAAAGTTTCCAAATCAAATTTCTTAATTCATCGCGGATAATTAAATAACAATCGTAAATTTAAATATGCAATTTGGTAAAGTAGAAAATCCTTCAGAAATAGATTTTAGCCTACCGGCTGATGCCCCTGAAACCATAAAAATTCTTCAAAAAAACAAATCAGGTAACTTTAATGCCTACGTTGGCTGCGCCAAATGGAATCGGGCAGATTTAAAAGGCTTTTATCCACGTGGAACAAAAGATGAGCTGAGCTATTATTCCACACAATTTAACTCTATAGAATTAAATGCCACTTTTTATGGAATGCCTAAGCCAGAACAAGTCATCGAATGGAAAAACAAAACACCATCAGGCTTTAAGTTTTTTCCAAAAATTACCAATAGTGTTAGTCATTACAAAAGATTAATAAATATTAAAGAACCTGTTTCTACTTTTTGTGATGCAATAAGTAACTTCGAAGAGAAGCTGGGCATGGCTTTTTTGCAATTACATGATAATTTTAAGCCAAAAGATTTCGACAGGCTTAAAATTATGATTGAGGAATTTCCAAAAGTTATCCCGCTTGCGGTAGAGGTTAGAAATGAAGAGTGGTTTTCTAATACTACAGCCTCCAATGAATTATTTGAGTTACTGAGCCAGTACGGAATCGCCAATATTATTGTTGATACTGCCGGCAGGAGAGATATGCTTCACATGAGGTTAACATCTCCTACAGCATTTATTCGGTACGTAGGAGCTAACCATGAGAGTGATTATACAAGGTTAGACGATTGGGTAGAAAGAATTAGTGTTTGGAAAAAACAAGGTTTAGAAAATTTATACTTCTTTGTTCATCAGAATGTGGAACTGGCCTCTCCATTATTGTCAGCTTACTTTATCAAAAGGCTGAATAAAGAATTGGAAATAAATCTTACTGTTCCCAAAATGGGAAATGAGAAAACTCCACCCACGTTGTTTTAAATGAATTTATGCTTAACAAAAAAGGCTATCTTTTTACTATTTATGACAAAACACACATTTGAGGAGAAACTAGATATAGTTTCTCAAGTGAAAAACGGGAAGCCGATACTGCGCATATCCCGCGAACTCCATATCCGCGAAGGCATGATATTGGAATGGGTTCGGAAGTATGATC
>JAZQRF010000314.1:0-5090 GCA_045629485.1 Pelobium sp.
ACCTTGTTTTTGAATTGCATGAGCAAAGGTAGTTTGTGAGGGATCAAGTAAACCAAAGCCAATATAGTTTCGGCTATTATACTTTCCCGTCATCAATTGCACTCTGGAAGGGGTACATAATGGCATGGAATGACAGTTTTCAAACAACATACCTGACTGCGCAAGTGCATCAATGTTGGGTGTTAACTTGTCGTCATTTCCATTACAGCCTATGGTTTCATAACCCAGGTCATCCGCCATTATTAATATTATATTAGGTTTTTTTTGACTTTGACCAAAACTTATAGAAGTATAAAAAGCCAAAAGTAGAGAATACAAAACCACGTTTCCTTTTTTTAATATCATATCATTAGTTTTTAATTATGAACTTGTACTTATTTAAATTGATCTACTATAGAAAAGCCTCAGGTGGCTCAAATGTCCTTCTCTATTCTAAAGGAAAACAAATAATTTTTTAAAATAAAAGGCGAGGTGTTTAAGCTTCCCCCCGCTTTCTATCTTAAAGTCTTAAATATTTAAAGCTTTATAAATTTATGTGTTTCGTTGATTTTATATGTTTTTAACTGGATAATATACTCCCCCGTGTTCAGGTTTTGTAAAAAAATCGGGAAACTATTAAATCCCTGCTTAAGATCAACTTTTTTATTAAACTCTAATTTTCCGCTTAAGTTGTAAACTTTTATCTCACCATTATGCTGTTCTTCTGCCTCCACGCTGATAGTCATGTATGATGAAACCGGGTTTGGATAAAAGGAAATTTTTGATTGTTGTGCAGGTAGTTTTATTGCAATAATTTTTTCAGAACTCATACTTCCATCCATATCTATGCTCTGTAATTTGTAGTAAACTGTACTGGCAAACGTGTCAAAATCTTTATCGGTATAATTGTACCTGGTCAATTCCGATGGATTGCCTTTAGCAGTAACTTCTGTAAACTGATTGAAGTTAATCCCATCCTTACTTCTATAAAGCACAAACTTAGTCACATTTATTTCTTCTGCACTAGCCCAGTTTAATTGAACTGCAAAGTTTTGCAGCGCACCATCAAAATTGACTAGCTTAATCGGAAGAACCCCGTTTTTTTTTAATAAAATACTTGAAGAGAAACCATCTTGAACAGTGAATCCAATAGTTAATAAATTACCTTGTTGATTAACGCTTGAATTATTAGGATTTGACACAACCGTATAACTACCGGTTAAACCTAAGCTAATTAAATGTGCATTAGTAGCTATAAAATCTGAGTTTGCATCGAGTACTGTATTTAAATCAGGATTGTTTAGCGTAACCAAAACCATATCCGTTCCATACTCTTTCACATTAAACATGGCCTGTCCAGAAACACTTTTTACTAAGCCAACGTTTATTACTATTGGATCTTTAGAAAAAGCCACGTATGAAGTTGAATTATCTGGAATGTATTTGATTGCATGAAATTCACTAGTTTGATTAAGAACGGTGTAAACACTGCCACTCGCAAGTGTTTGAGCCAGTGTTTGCATGTCAGTTGCTGCTATATTTGGTGCAACTACATATTCATATTTTGCGGGAGAAGCAGTTGTGGGCTGATTACCATGTACCAAATAAGCTCTAGTAAAATTGGCTGTGCTGGTAACTGAGCCGTCTGTTGTGCTGTAAACTGGTGTAGTTTGTGTGCCTGCTTCTATACGGTAATTATCATTTCCTTTTGGTAAGTAAAAGCCCGTACCCTGCGAATTTGTTAACCACTGGTAAGAATCTGTCAAGGGATAGGTGCCGTCAAAAGCACCTGTTTGCGGAACAGTAGAATTCACGTACATGGTTGGCGTAGCTGTGGTGCTAATTGCTTGAAATAAATTGGAAACAACACTACCCTTATCATTACCAACACTTACATCGCTACCTAAACAAATTAAGAGATTATCAAAAGCAAAAACAGACTTTTTAAACTTTAGATTGTTAGTTGGATAACGAGGGGTTTTCTCTACTTTTTGAGAAAAATCCGTTCCAAAGATTCCGTTCTTTCCTAAAGAAAGTGCTCCTGAAAAATCTAGTTCTTGCCATTCACTAGCGTATGGAACTTGTGCTTGTAGCTCAGGAAAAGGCAGCACCACTGAAGTAGTACCAGGCATGTAATTCCAATCCCATCCGGCCCCGTTAAGTATATAACCCGTATCTTCTAAACTTCCGTTATATAGAATTTCTAAAGCTCCATAACTTTGATAACGTCCATATCTGTTTTCTGTCGGATAAATTTCTGAACCATTTAATTTAGACGTCATACCTCTCATGGAAGCTGTCCAATTTCCTCTTTTTAAAACCCCTAAATTTGCATAGTTAGAGGCATAAAAATTATCGTAATCTCCTTTAGCAACTGCGTAATAATCAACATCATAAGTATAGTTATAAAACGCAGCTAAATCTGGTTCAAAGTTACTTCCTATAATGTCTCCTCCTATTTCTATAAGGTCTCTAAACTGAGTTTGATTTATCGGTACTGAGGCCTGAAACGGGACTCTGCCCGAAGACGAATTGGCGTAAATACCTCCGCGTGAAGATTGAAGAAAAAGATTCTTAAATGCAAAGGCCATGTTATCATATGCAGCCTTATTAACTTTGAATGGCGTACCTTTTAAACTGTAAGCTCTCGCTACCCATCCTCCAAAACAGTATAAATAACGTACTTGGTTAGATTGATGATGAAAACCTGTTCCGTCTGATTTTATACCATCTCTACCACCTTGGCTAATATCTGTGTTGCGTTCTAAAAAATATTTAAGGTATTTTAAATCGTTTACCGCCTCGTTATCTGATAAGGCACACGCAATCTCAAATAAAAAAACGGATTTAAGATACATAAAATCAATATTTTGCCCTGGGGTGGGATTTTGCTCATAAATTTTGTTGTAGTCATTAGACCATTTCAATAAATTGATTACGTCAGTACGCATGGGTTCTGCATATAGTGGCAACGCTTCGAAAAAACCAATTGGAAATGTACGAACCCTTGTATAACTGTTAGTAACCATATCGTTACGCCCACCTTCAGCAATTCCTTGGTCAAGGATATATTCTGTAAATAATATCAATTTACTTTTTGCATTTGCGTCCCCATTAAATCGAGCTGCTCTAGCTAATGACTGAATGTGGGTCGAGACCAAAATCAAACTATCAGGATTACTAATTCCTAACATACCTCTTCCTTTAATTGTTCCATCAACATTTCGACCGATGGCACAGTTATTTACGTAAGTTTCGGCTGCTATTAATGCGGATGGATCCACCGGACCAATTGCTCTTGTATAGATATTTCTGATCGTTTGTAAACCACTTAATTCTTCAGGAGAAGCGCTTGGAATTACCAGAGAATTTGGCTTTTTTAAATACGAACCTAAAGGGTCTTCTGCAGAATTCTTTTCTTGAAAAAAATGCTGATAATCTAAAGCCATGTGTGGCCCCGGCTGACGCGTTTCTTCATCTCCAATAAATGTTAAATTATCGAAGTGAAATTTTTTCGTTCCGCTATTTCCGGGAGCCCGCACATAAGTAATGCGACACTCGTTTAAAAGAAACCTATCAGAACCCAGCATAAGTTCTCCGTTATTATAATCTTTTTTATAATTACGATGATAATCTCTCCATCCTTTGAAATTCAAGAGCATAGTACCTGTACGCTTAACGTTCCCGGCCTTATCTGTAAACTCAAATATTAATTTATCTTCAGAGGGTTCGGCGTTATAAATAAATAATTCTGCACCAGCACTGGCATTTTTGTTAACGTCGTTAGCTGGAATGTTAAGATTTGTTATAATTAGCTTTTTCCCGTGTTCAGCAGTCCATTCTAATGCTTTTGTGCCACTTTTTACATGTGCGCCACTAATGCGCAGACTGGTAGTACCATCAGTACTAAAATTTGTTAAGTTCGCATTCTCAAAATCAGTAAAAATGAATTGAGCATTTGCCCAAAAAGAAGCACACAGTAATATATTTATGATTAGCAGTTTTTTCATAGTAGTAAGGCTTTCAGTATAAATTAGGCATTATGACTGAACAAGTTATTGTGAAACTATGCTTCTGCATACCAGTTAAAATAAGTAAGATTTTTTTCATGATCAGATAAATTTATTTGTTAAAAATTTTCAAGTGGGAAGGCTTGGTTACACAGAACACAGCGGATAGTAACTGCTTCTTATAACAAATCTATTGTACTTAAGGCAAGGGATTTATCAATTTTGTAGGAGTGATTACCAAAATTGTAGAATGTGGTGGAGTATCTGGATTTTAATCTATTCAAATTCCAAGAAGAATTCAGTTGTTTCGCATGATCACACTGGTTAAAATGTCAGTTTTAACAATTTAATCCAATGTTTTATTACTACTGAGTGATCCGGAAATTTAAATACCGAAGATGAAGATTCAAATAAAGAAGGCAAAAACCGAATGAAAGTTGTTTTGAACAGAAATGGGTGACATACTTATGCAGTTAAAGCTGAAGAACTAATCATATGAAGTAAAAGATGAATATTCAAGCATTATGTTTGGGGGCCTGAATTCAAACAAGGATTAAAAGGTGAGTATTCCCCAAACCTATGTTACGCTATGATGAAGGTATTTAAATTAAGCCCGAACCTAATGATGGTAGCTGAATACTTGCCAAAATTTTATATAGGAGAATGAAACACATAATTACCAAGTTTGTCAACAAATTTGTTAATCATATGATTGCTAATTAGCTAACATTGTATGGGCTGTAAATATTAAATTGCAGTTTAACCAATAATAGACTTAATCATGTTTTTCCAACCTAAGAAATTTTTTATTGGCAAGATGAGCTCTTATATTTTAAGAGAATTCCAACCAAATTTAATTGTGGAATTTAAAAAAAGGTTTTGGAAGGTCTGCAATCATAGTTTATTTAAATGAAAATCCGGAGAGGCAATTAAAATCAAGTCCAAAAATAGGTGTTGAAGCCTTAGGATTATATATGTACTGCACAATAATTGATCAATGATGAGATTTAAGAATTTAAAAATACTGTTTAGGTTTTACTTAATGATGTTGACTATTGCTTTGTGGGCACAAAAAAGCCAGCCAAATATGATTTTAATTAT
>JAZQRF010000315.1:0-9235 GCA_045629485.1 Pelobium sp.
TAAAAGGCGATAAGTCTGTATTACCCGCACTAAAAGATATTGTTCTGAAATCATCAGATCCGTTAGCTCGCATTCATGCAATTTGGACAATTGACGGATTGAAAGCTTTGGATAAAGGGACCTTACAAGCGGCACTAAAAGATAAAGATGCTAAAGTAAGAAAAAATGCGGTTTGGGTTTCTGAAGAGCTAATTAGGAATGGAGATGAAAGTTTAATAACTTTTTTGGAGCCATTTGTTAACGATGAAAGCGCTGATGTCAGATTTCAACTTGCATTATCTTTAAGATTTAGTAAGTCTGAAAAAGCGAAGAAAATAATAGCGCAATTGATAAAAAAATATCCTGATAATATTGTTCTAATAGAATCACAAAAGAAGTATCAAAATTATTTAAAAGATAAGGAAAAGGCGGAGCTGGCAGCGAAGCAACTAGCAGAAAATGAAAAGAAATTAGTTTCTCAGGGCGCCATAATTTATGATCAATTATGTACAACATGCCATGGCCCTGGTGGTAAAGGTTTAATTGGAGCTAAAGAACTACCTGCACCACCATTAGCTTCCAATAAGAATGTAAGTGGAGATTCCGGAAAACTAATTCGTGTGCTTTTACAAGGATTAAAGGGACCTATAAATGGTAAGAATTTCTCAGACGAAATGCCAGCACTAGGAGGTAATAACGATGAATATATTGCATCTGTATTAAGTTATATTAGAAATGACATGGGAAACAAAGCATCGGTAATTAATCCGGATGAAGTGAAAAAGATTAGACAACAAACTGTTAATAGAACGAACCCGTGGACGTGGGATGAGCTTAATTCGTCTAATTAACGTATTATTTAGTCGTGAGTTGAGAAACAGCTTAAGAGCGTTAATATTAGCTAAGCAATTTTTTATTTATTAAATATTGTTAAGTCTATATACTAAAAGATATTTGTATCTTTTAATTGTAACTTGTTTATTATCAATTTAAAAAAAAACTTTCTGTATCGTTAAATAACCCCACTTAATGAATAGTGTGGAGGCTAATCATTTAGAGGGTGATGCCAATTGTTGATTTGATAAGTTCATTATTTCTTAATACATATTTCCATTGATGTGTAATATTTTTGCTCAAAATGAGATAATAAAGGTTTTTCTCTTTAGAATATTATTTTACTTTTTTATATAAATAAAATTTGATGAAAAATATATAAATTTAAATCATCAATTTTAAGAAATCTTCTTTGTATTGTTAAGCAATGCATAATGTAGATCGGGTAGAAAGAATAAAGCTTTGTCCAATGCAATTAATAAAGAATCTTTGGGGAACTCATTCTGAAGAAGGTCAATCCAATGATGCAGGGTTTACATTAAAATCTCTGTTTGAGGAACACTACGACCGTTTGGTTTATTTTTCTTATCAGTTCGTTAAAAATAAGCATCAGGCAGAAGATTTGGTACAGGATGCGTTTATAAAATATTGGAGTTGCAGAGAAAATATTGCACCTAACAATTGCGCAGTTAAAAATTACCTATATACCACAGTTAAAAATCAAAGTCTCAATGTTATCCGGCACAATAAAATTGTTGACACCTATGTTAGTAAACAACAGGAAGAACCTTTAGACCAGCCCATTATTGATGCTTTAATTACGGCAGAAGTGGTAGCTGAAATACATCAGGCAATTTATTCATTGCCTGAGGAATACCGCGTGATATCCTTAAAAGGCTTTATCGAACGAAAGAAAAATCAGGAAATTGCAACAGAGCTCAACATGTCCGTCAATACGGTAAAAAAACGTAAACAAAAAGCCCTTCAATTGCTTCGGCTGAAGCTGAGCCCCGATCTTCTGGCTATTCTTCTTTACCTTTACCAATAATAAATTCCCGAAAAGAGCCTACCCTTATATCAATTTTATATTTTTTTTTAAAACCGTTATCCACTTAAAAAAGACAAGTGTCTTTATAGTGTATAAGGTATATGGAGCAATTTAACAAATACTATGAAATAAGTGATCTGGTTGTAAAATATCTGCAGAACAATTTGGACATCCCTGAAAGGGAAAAACTTAATAACTGGTTAAATGAAAGCAATGATAACAAGGCTTTATTTGAAAAATTAATTAACCATGCGTTTGTCGATTCCGAGCTTCATCAGTTTTCCTCAAATGATAAACAAGAAGCATGGAGGAATATATCTGCAGCAATCCAAACGGGTAAAAGAACTGGAAAGATTCGAATACCAAAAATATGGCGATATGCCGCAATAATAGCTTTTATGATCACTTCTGGCGTATTACTGCTTTGGCAGTTCCAGAACAGGATGCAAGAACCGCAAAAATTATCTTTAGATAAGGATATCAACCCTGGAGGAAACTTTGCAACTTTAACATTATCGGATGGGAGCAATATTTCTCTTGATCAAGCCCGTAAAGGAGAACTTGCTAAGCAACAAAATGTACAGATCACCAAAACCGCCGATGGACAACTTGTTTACCAGTTAGGCTCTTTAGAAGAGGATCATTCCTCTCAGCAGGTAATGAATACAATTTCAACACCTAAAGGCGGTCAGTTCCAGCTCATTCTTCCGGATGGGACAAAGGTTTGGTTAAATTCTATGTCTTCATTGAAGTTTCCTGTCAATTTTAAAGGTAGAGAAAGAAGGGTCGAACTTGAGGGTGAAGGTTATTTTGAAGTTAGCAAAAATAGAGAAAAGCCTTTTTTTGTAAAGGCACAGGGTGTTGATGTGAAGGTGCTTGGGACCCAATTTAACATATCAGCTTACAAAGACGAGCGTCATATAGAAACCACTTTGGTGGAAGGCGCAGTAAGCGTGAGCAGAGGACAAGATCTTCGGATGCTGTCACCAGGCATGAAAGCGATTTGTGGGGACTTTGATGGTATAAAGGTAGCTCAAGCGGATACTGAAGCAGCAATTGCGTGGAAAAGCGGTTATTTCATATTTAGAGAAGAAACAATAGAGCATTTAATGACCACCATTAGCCGCTGGTATGATATTGAGGTAAGGTACCAGGGTGATATGCGGGAGGTAGTATTTGGAGGTAAATTTTCTAAAGATAAATCTTTGACTGAACTACTAAAAAGCCTGGAATTAACAGGAACTATAAAATTTAAAGTAGAAGGAAGGAGGGTAACTGCTATGCGTTAATTACTATAGTCTAAACAGTTGCCTTACAAAAATTGGGAGAGCTGGAACCTCCCCCAATCAAGCTTTAGCTTATTTGTTAGAAAACTGATCATTTAAGGGAACCAGATTAATTAAATAAACTTTTTGCAAATGTATAAAAAAAATACCTCTTCATGTAAAAGTCCGTTTTGCATACCTATTAAAATAGTATTGATAATGAAACTGAGCTTTGTTTTGTTAATTACCGCTTTTCTGCAAACTTCAGCAGCAATTAGTTATGGACAAAATGTAAGTATCTACAAACGAAATGCCTCGTTACTGCAAGTTTTACGAGAATTGGAATCTCAAACTCCTTATGATTTTATTTACAATCCTAAAATGCTGGAAGGAGCCAACGCCATATCTGTCAACCTTAAAAATGCTCCGATGAGCGAGGTGCTCCAAAAGTGTTTTGAAAATCAGTCTTTAAGCTATAAAATAAATGGAAATACCGTTGTAATTATTTCGAAAAGTAAAGAAAATCAAGACCGCCAAAGCATCCCTTTAAAAGGAAGAGTAACAGATAAGGAAGGCCAGCCTTTACCGGGAGTTTCTGTAAAACTTAAAGCGGCAAATAAGGTTGCCATTACCAACGCGAACGGAGACTATACTCTTAGTGTTCCGGATCAAAGCGCAGTGTTGGTATTTACTCTGATGGGTTTTCAAACTACAGAGGTAATGGTGGGCAACAAGACCCAAATTGATGTGGTCTTACAAGAAGAATTACAGGCGCTAAATGAAGTAGTGGTTACTGCCCTGGGAATTAAAAGAGAAGAGAAGGCTTTAGGTTATGCCATCACCAAAATAGACAGCACCCAGCTTACTGATGCGGTTTCGGGCAATTGGATTGATGCGCTATCAGGTAAAGTACCGGGCCTTAATATGGTACGTTCTAATGGCGGACCAACAGGTTCAAACAAAATCATTCTGCGTGGAGAGAATAACCTTACCGGGGAAAATGAGGCATTAATTGTAGTAGATGGTGTGGTTATAAACAATAGCAGCGGAAGAAGAACTGCTACGGGTGGCGACGCTTCGGGTCCGTCAGATGGGGTACAGCCTACTGATTTCGGTAGCGGAATCAACGACCTCAATCCTGAAGATATTGAAAGTGTAACAGTTTTGAGGGGGCCGGGTGCATCAGCATTGTACGGTCAGAGAGGTGCAAACGGTGCAATTATTATCACTACAAAATCTGGCAGTGGAAAGCGTAAATCTGTGGTTCCCGGCATTACATTCACTTCAAATGTTTCTTTTGAAGAAGCTAATCGCTGGCCGGATTTACAATATGAATACGGACAGGGTTTAAATGGAGCAGCATCTTATGTGTATGGTACTAATAGCGGTACCAGTTTGGCATGGGGTCCCCGTTTTAACGGACAGTCATTTATTCAGTATGATCCGGTTACCCAAAAGGCTGCTACAGAAGCTACTCCCTGGGTGCCTTATAAAAATCAGATCAACGAGTTTTTTGGAACAGGCAATACAGTTACCAATTCCCTTAGTATAAATGGTAATTTAAAAAGTACTACTTATCGTTTATCGGCAACACACGGAGAAAACGAATGGATCATCCCAAATACAGGGTACCGGCGTACCAATGTCTCTTTATCAACCAATACCAAAATAACCTCAAAATTAGATGTAGCTGTAAAAGCTAACTATACCAATAAGTTTAGCGATAATTTACCTGGTATGGGTTATGGAAACCAGTCGGTAATGTACTGGTACGTTTTCTGGGTTCCCAACGCAGATATTAATTGGTTAAGGAATTATTGGACAAATGGTAAAGAATATCAGGAACTTCATGATGTTTTTACTACAGCTCCGGAAAATCCCTATGCCATTTCCTATGAGTTTATCAATGGTTCTAACCGTAATGGGATAACCGGTAATATACAGGCAAATTACGCTTTTAATAAAGAATGGAGTTTGCAGCTAAGGGCTACAATGGACCGTTCTGATGAAAACAGGCACCAAAAACGTCCTTGGACGGCAGCCCGTTTACCTTTAGGAGCTTACCGTACACAAGATATTGATGTGCAGGAAGTCACAGGAGATTTTTTACTAAAGTATGATAAGCAATTGAATAAAGATTTCAGGCTTACCGCATCTGCTGGTGGAAGTATGTTAAGAAACCATTATTATAAAAACGAAATTAGAGCAGATGGATTAACTGTACCTAATGTATACAATTTTGAGAACGCTGCTTATGGCCTGGTTACCATACCTGATACCAGTCGTTTCCACATCAATAGTTTTTACGGCTTATTTTCTTCGAGCTATAAAGATTATCTATATTTAGATTTAACAGCCAGGCAGGATTGGAGCAGTATCCTGGCAACACCTTTTAGAACGGATAATGTAGGTTTTTTCTATCCATCTGCCAGCTTAAGTTTTATAGCTTCGGAGTATTTTAAATTGCCTTCGTTTTTTGATATGGCAAAGCTTCGGGCATCTGTTTCGCAAACAGGTAGTGGAGGTACCACAGCCTATCTTACATCTTATGCCTATGAACTGGCAGCAAATGGGATCTATCCGGATGGGGCATTAACGAATCCATTCCTCCTTCCTAACGCTAATCTAAGGCCTTTGAAAACGACCACTTATGAGGTAGGTACCGATGTAAGAATGTTTAAAAACCGTTTGGGATTAGACATAGCTTATTACCAGGGCAATACGAAGAATCAGATCTTAAATAGGATTGTGGATCGTTCATCAGGATATACAAGGCAAATTATCAATGCCGGACAGATAGATAACTCGGGTTTAGAAGTGGCATTAAATGGTACTGCAGTACAAACCAGGGATTTCAAATGGAAAACGTTTATGACTTTCTCTACCAATAAAAACAAAATTGTATCTATGGCCAACCAGGATAGTACGGTTATCTTACGTTCAAGCGCAGTAGGAGGGGCACAGATTGTTGCTAAGGTTGGAGGAAGTATGGGAGATATGTATGGTATCGGGTTTGAACGCTCTCCAGACGGGCAGGTTATATACGATGCTAATTCTGGTTTAGCACTATTGTCAAACACACCTGTTTATCTTGGAAATACCATTCCTAAATATCGGGGAAGCATTGGTACCGAGTTTTCTTTCAAACAATTCCGTTTAAACGTTTTGTTTGACGGGCAACAGGGCGCTGTAGGACATTCTTATACTCATGGGCGCTTGGCCGATTTTGGAAAGCTGACCGCTACCTTACCAGGACGTTATAGCGGTATCATAGGAAATGGTGTAGTACGGAATACTGATGGAAGTTTTAGCCCAAATACCACCATCGTTAACAACATCACTTCTTTCTACAATTTTACAATGGGTACTGCAAATGGCGAAGGAGCAACTTATAAAACTGATTTTATAAAATTCAGGGAAGCCAGGTTAGACTATAAAATTCCACAATCTATACTGAAACCGATAAAGTTATCCCGGGCAAGTATAGGCGTGTATGGGCGTAACCTCTTTATCTGGTCAACCTGGCCAATGTTCGACCCGGAGTTTGGTACATTAAGCGGTACGGATATCGTACAGGGTTTTGAAGTGGGGCAATTCCCTTCTACACGTACCTATGGTTTTAATTTAGTGGTGGGCTTTAATTAATCAGAAACATGAAAAAGATTATAACTCTTACTTTGGCTTTATGGACGCTTACAAGTTTTATAGCCTGTAAAAGAAATTTTGAGGAGATCAATACTGATCCTATGGGGATTATTGATATCCGCCCAGAAAAATTACTGGCACCCGCACTGGTGAATATGCTTACTACCAATATGGTCCGCAATCGTAATTTTAATAACGAGCTCATGCAGGTAACAGTAACGATGAATGATGATGAAAATGCAGTATTCAGATATGATTTCAGACCAAACTTGGCAGACTATACATGGAATGGCTGGTATTCTGAATTAACAAATTTTAGAGATATTTATGAAATAGCCTCTAAGGAAACATACCAGAATGATTCTTATAAAGGAATTGCTTTAATATGCGAAGCCTGGGGCTTTTCTTTATTAACCGATACTTATGGTGATGTGCCTTATACTGAAGCTAATAAAGGTAAACTGGGAATAGTGGAGCCAGTGTTTGATGCTCAAAAAGATATTTACCTGAGTTTATTTGATAAATTGGAAGAAGCCAATACGCTTCTGGCTAACAGCTCGGCTATAGTCGTCGAATCTAGTGATCCTGTTTACCATGGAAACATAAATCTTTGGCGCAAATTCGGTAACAGTTTATATTTAAGATTGCTTTTAAGAATTTCCGGGAAGGCAGAGGTTGCGGCCGTCACTATTGCCAAAATAAAGGAAATATTAGAAGGTAATCCTGCTAAATATCCAGTATTTGAGTCAAATATAGAATCTGCGGTTTTAAAATGGACAGGTGGAACGGTAACTACGGATCCCTACACCAATCCATATGTAATTCTTTTAAGAGAAATAGATTTTCCAATCCCCTCCTTAAGCAACTTCTTTATTTTAAAATTGAACAATTGGAACGATCCGAGGATTGATATTGGTGCTGTATATGGAAGAAATGCCCGTAACAGATTAGGTATTGCACCTGGTTCCGGCGGTTTTATCGGTATAGACAGCGGATACGAACCCGGACAGGAGGAAATGAAACAATCTTTCTTTTATTCTTTTGGTAATTCAGAATTTTCATTGCAAAAAAGTCCTCTGACAGGAATTATTATGACTTACGCTGAGCTAGAGTTTATTAAAGCAGAAGCAGCAGCAAAGGGCTGGATTGTGAGTTCTGCTGCTGATCATTACCACAGAGGGATTGCCAATTCCATCAATTACTGGGTGCCCAATTTCAGTACTGATATTTCCAGCTCTGAATTTACCAATTACATCAACCAGGCAGGTATTGGCTGGAATAATGCGCTTCCTTTAGATGATGACGATGATAAGATCGATAGTAAAATGGAACGCATTCAGCTGCAGAAATATTTTTGTTTGTTTCTTACAGACTTTCAGCAATGGTTTGAGTATCGCCGTACTGGGCACCCTTTCTTACCCAAGGGAGATGGTCTAAGAAATAATAAGAATATGCCGGCCCGGTTAAATTACCCGGTGTATGTAAAATCTGCAAACTCGGCTAATTACAGCAAAGCAGTAGAACGCATGGGTGGAGACAACATCAATACGCTGGTGTGGTGGCAAAAGCCTTAGTTAATGAAGTGATGTATTAAAAATTTAACACAATTATGAAAAGGTTGATCATAAATATCCTATCACTGCTCACTGCCGTATTGGTTTTGGGAGGGTGTGATACAACAGGGAATTTTCCGGGTGCCGATGTTAACCCAAATATCGCCATATACGATTTAAGAAGTTTTTATAGAGGTACAGATTATCCGTTGACCATAGAATCTATGTTGGGTGCAAAAGGAATTACTGGCCTGGTGGTTTCTGACCATAGCGGTAAAAATCTGCCGGATGGTTTGCTAATGGTGCAAGACAGACTTAGATTAAACGAACTCCGGGGAATTGCCATTGATATTGGCGCACAAGCTGCGGAGTATGTACCCGGAGATTCGGTAACAGTAGATTTAGTAGGTGGAGTATTGAAACGCATAGATGGTTTGTTAGTAGTAACAGGTGTGCAAGCTTCAGCAGTTACGAAGATAACATCTGGCAAAGCCATTCCGGTAAACCGGGTACCAAGCAGTTATATTTTGGCTGATCCTGATAAGTATGAGAGTACAGAACTGGTAATTGTAAAAGGTGGATTTGATCCCATACCAGAGCCTACAGATACTTATGCAGGAGATAGATTAATTAATGATGGTTTTGGAAACTTTAATTTACATACCCAATCATCGGCTACGTTTGCTAATAATAATTTACCGGGTATGGCTAACTTCTTTGGGGTAATCACCTATAAAAAGGAGGCCAATGGTAGTTATATCCCACAATTACGTGTTCGTAAACCAGAGGATATTACAGTTTTAAGCTCAACTATCACCAGAGCTGCCATTGTAATTTCTGGTTATATAGGTGATGTAGAAGGTACGGATTTAAATAACGAGTATATGCAGTTTCTGGCAACCAGAGATATT
>JAZQRF010000316.1:0-2323 GCA_045629485.1 Pelobium sp.
TAGAAAATAATAAAAAATAAAAACGTCCCGATTGCATTTGTGCAACCGTAACTTTTTTATTAGAATTTTATTTAAATCAATCCAGCTTCTTGAGTTCTGATTTTACAAAGTCGGCCAATTCCTTAATATAAGCAGCACTAAAATTAAACTCTATCCCTGCAGTTTTATAAATATCCTTAATTGATTTGGTATAACCCAGTTTTAAAGCCTCCAAATAATCTTTTAATCCTCTTTCAGGATTTTCCTTGTAATTTTTCCATACTGCAATAGCTCCTAACTGTGCAATCCCATATTCGATATAATAAAAAGGGACTTCAAAAATATGCAATTGTTTTTGCCATAGGTTTGCAAAAGCTTCATCGTGTTCGCTCCAATCGACAAAGTTGGCTCCAAATTTCCCGAAAATCTCCTTCCAGGCCACGGTTCTTTCTTCGCTTGTATGTTCCGGGTGTGTGTATATCCAATGCTGAAAAGCATCTACAACGGCTACCCAGGGCAAGGTTTTTAAAATATCTCTGAGCTGATATTGTTTGGCTCTCTTTAGTTCCTCTTTGTCCGGAAAAAATTCATCCCAATGATCCATAGAAATTAATTCCATAGACATGGATGCCAGTTCTGCAACTTCAGAAGGGCAATGTTTAAAATCGTTCAATTCTAAATCTGCAGTAACGAAAGTGTGTATCGCATGGCCACCTTCGTGAACCATGGTTGTTAAATCTCTAAAAGAGCCGGCAGAATTCATGAAGATGAAAGGAGCGCCACTTTCAGATAAAGGGTAGTTATAGCCTCCGGGGGCTTTACCTTTCCTGCTTTCTACATCAAAAAAGTTGTTGGCTTTCATGATTTCGAGTTTTTCACCTAAAAATCTATCCAGTTTGTTAAAACAATTGATGGATTTATTGATGAGCTCTTCTCCTGTTTCAAAAGGTTTCAATGCAGGTTTTCCGGATGTGTCGACTTCAGTATCCCAGGGTTTAAGCGTATTCAATTGCAAAGCTTTTTTTCTTTCCTCAGCCTGCTCGGCAAGAATAGGGACAATTTCTTTTTGAATAGCGTCATGAAAATCAAAACAATCCTGAGCCGTATAATCAAATCTTCCTAATGCTTCGAACATATAATCCCTAAAGTTATCGAAGCCC
Source organism: Pelobium sp. (assembly GCA_045629485.1). Classification (GTDB taxonomy): domain Bacteria; phylum Bacteroidota; class Bacteroidia; order Sphingobacteriales; family Sphingobacteriaceae; genus Pseudopedobacter. Next base: position 1,140 of record JAZQRF010000316.1, read on the forward strand.
GCATTTTTAGCAACCTGGTGTCTTAAACCTTTAAGCTTGTTGAAAAGCTCATCTAATTGTCCGGAATCTTGCAACCTGCGAGCGGTGATACTTTCCCAGGCTTCCTGTCTCACTTTTCGGTTAAGGTCTTTTAAGAAATTAGACGCTTGTTCTAAAGTATATTCCTGCCCGTTAAGTGTAACAGACATTGCGCCGGTAATACCCTGATATTTTTGTTGTTCTACCTGTATTTCTGTTTGTAAGGGAATATTCTCTTCCCTAAATAGGGCTAAAGCTTTTTTTACGCCTCTTAGGTAAATAAAATATTTCTCCTGATCCAATTCCTCTACAAAAGGAGAAGAAACGAGCTTCTTATTTAAATCATTATTTAAAGGAGCGATTTTCGGTTCAATCTCGGTAGCAAAATATTGGAAAGATTTCACCAACTCTTCATTAGCAGTATCGCATGTCATTTTGATATATCTCCAGGCAAAATCTTCTTCCAAAGCGGCTTCTAATTCGCTTTTATCTTTTAACCATTTTTCTAATTCTGTTACAGAATTGATCTCTCTTTTTAATAATTCCTGGAAAATAGGTTCGAGGTTATCCCAATTTGTTTCTAAATCCTGGGGGATATAAGTTCTTTTCTTTTTTTCTATGATCATAACGAGCGGTAGTAAATATCAAACAAAAAACAAATAGCAAATGCTACAGAGGCAATGCCATTGGTTGTCATAAATGCAAAATTAACACGGCTAAGGTCATTAGGTTTTACCAAACTATGCTGATAAATCAACATACTGATAAAAATTACAATACCTAGATAGTAAGGCCAGCTAAATGTTGCAAATGGTAAAAATAGGGGCGCTATTACAAATAGTGCCGAAAAGACATGTAATACATTACTAATGAGTAAAGCATTCTTTCTTCCGAAATACGAAGGTATAGAATGTAATTTTTCATTCCTGTCGAAATCTTCGTCCTGCAATGCGTAAATGATATCAAAACCACTTACCCAAAATAGTACGGCAAAAGAAAACAGGATAGGAAGTAAGGCAAATTCTCCGGTCACGACTAAATAAGCTCCGATTGGCGCCAGCGATAAGCCTAGCCCCAATACCAGATGGCATAATGCGGTAAATCTTTTGGTTACACTGTAGCCCAGTATCACCAGCAAAGCAATCGGCGAAAGCCAAAAGCATAAA
>JAZQRF010000317.1:0-27472 GCA_045629485.1 Pelobium sp.
AATGCACACCGGGTAATTGACCGCTTCCATGTTCAAAAACTGGCTTATGATGCCGTACAGGAAACCAGGATAAAATACAGATGGGAAGCGCTGGATCAGGAAAATGAAGCTATTACGGCGGCAAAAACCAACAAGACAAGTTACCAGCCAGAAGTACTTTCCAATGGAGATACATTAAAACAGCTATTGGCCCGAAGCAGGTACTTATTGTTCAAACACCACATCAAATGGTCAGATACACAGAAACAACGGGCAGAATTGTTATTTGAACGATATCCTGAATTAAAGAAAGCCTACCAGATCTCTTTGAAGCTTGGCGATATATTCAAACTCTGTAAGAGTAAGGAACAAGCATTTAAAAGACTAGCACTCTGGTACAACGAAGTTGAAGAATGTGGCATTGAATCTTTCAAAACCGTAGCAAGATCTATACAGGCACACTATTTATCTATTTTGAACTTCTTCATCAACAGAAGTACTAATGCATCTGCAGAATCATTCAATGCAAAATTAAAAGCATTCCGGGCAACATCCAGAGGCGTTCGAGACGTTAAATTCTTTTTGTTCAGACTCTCAAAAATCTATGCTTAAAAATTCTACCCGCCCCCAACAATTCCGCTTGATCCCTTTTTGGCAAATCCAATTCGAAAAATAAGCAAGTATGCATAAATCAAATTTCAGCATACTATTTTCAATTCATTAAGAAAGGATTAATTGTCTTTTCCTTTTTTATCTCGTTTAAACAGCTATCTATATTTTTTTTCAGGAAACTTTGGAAATGTTAAAAGTTTCCATAGTTTTGGTTCCTTAAATTTATGGACGAAACCAGAGCACATATTCTCAATGAAGCCGAAAGACTTTTTATGAAATTCGGAATCCGTAGTGTGACTATGGATGATATTGCAAAAGCCATTGGCATATCCAAAAAAACTATTTATGTAAATTTTAAAGATAAAAATGAACTGGTACACCAGCTTTTCTCTGAAATGTTTAATCAAAATGGTTGCGGGATAGAACAGTGTTCTTCTGAAGCTAAAAACGCTGTAGAAGAAGTTTTTGGAATTATGAAATTTTTAAAGCAATGCCTGGCCGGAGTTAATCCTATAGTTTTTTATGATTTAGAGAAGTATCATGCCAATACCAATCAAATCATGAAAGAATTTAAACATGAATATATTCTAAACAATATTATTAAAACATTAGAAAGAGGAATTGCAGAAGAGGTCTTTCTTCCGGAAATCAATATCGAGATTTTAGCTCACTCCAGGGTGAAACAATTAGACTGGATATTTGAATCTGATTTAGTAAGAAGCGGAAAGTTTAGTTTATATGATGTTTTTCTGGAAACTACCTTACACTTTTTAAGAGGCATAGTTACCCCAGAAGGAAACCAAATCATCAATGAATATAAGAAGACAAATATATAATACAATGACCAGTACAAGAATGCTGTTTACAGCAATAATCAGTTTTGTAGTATCCGGAGCGATGGCCCAAACAGATACTATAAATAACTATAGTTTTAATTTACAGGAATGCATAAACTACGCTTTAAGAAATCAAACAGCAGTTTTAAATGCTGAAATTGATACCAAGATAGCTGATGCAAGGGTTAGGGAGACCATTGGAATTGGATTACCACAGGTTAGTGGAAATGCAAATTTTCAAGACTTTTTAAAGGTTCCTACAAGTTTGCTTCCAGGAGAATTTTTTGACCAGCCAGGAACGTTTATTCCTGTGAAGTTTGGTGTTAAATATCAATCTGGTATTGGAGCAGATATTAGTCAGATATTATTTGATGGGAGTTATCTTGTTGGATTAAAAGCATCGAAAACATTTAAAGAACTATCTCAAAGAAATTACACCAGGAGCCGAATTGAAACTAATGTAGCTGTTACTCAGGCTTATTATTTGGTTTTGGTAAATGAGGAGCAGATTAATTTATTAAATGCAAACATAGAACAGTTGAGAGTACAGCTCAAAGAAACCAAGGCACTTAATGAGAATGGATTTGCAGAGAAAATTGACGTTGATAGGTTAACTGTACTTTATAATAACCTATTAACAGAAAGGGAAAATGTTTTAAGATCTCTTCAATTAGGAAACCAGATGCTGAAATTTCAAATGGGTATGCCAATAGAGAAAAACCTTATTGTGGAGGGTAAAATTGCAGACATAGTTTTTGAGGCTCAACCAGCTTTTATAGATTCTACAGCTTATAGAAGTAGGATAGAATATGGTTTGGCGGAAACCCAGGTAAAATTAAACGAACTGGATTTAAAAAGGTATAAATCTCAGTACCTGCCAAGTTTAGCTGCATTCGGTTCTGGATCTTACCAATTTCAAAGTGATAATTTTAGAGATTTATACGATAACAGATATCCTAATGTTGTCGTTGGATTACGACTTAATGTCCCGATTTTTAGTGGTTTCCAAAAATCGAATTTAGTAACCCAGGCAAAATTGGCCGTACAAAAATCGAACAATGATTTGTTTAATGCCAAGAACTCCATTAATCTGGATATTCAAAACAGCGCAACAACTTATACAAACAGCTTAAGTTCTTTAAATAACCAAAAAAGAAATATGGATTTGGCCGGTGAAGTGCTAAGAGTTTCTAAAATAAAGTATGATGAAGGAGTAGGATCGAGTATAGAAGTAACCCAGGCACAAACCTCTCTAAAAGAAGCAGAGAATAATTATATCAATGCGCTGTATGATGCATTAACTTATAAAGTAAACCTTGATAAAGCCTTAGGCAGAATTAATTAGTAATCACACATAATCAATATAAAATGAAAAATATAATATTCGCATCACTTATACTGTTTATTACAGCTTGCGGAAATGACCCTAAAGATAAAAAGGCACAACTTGCTGATCTTAAAAAGCAACAGGCCGAGTTAAATTTAAAAATTGCTGAACTGGAAGCAGAAGTTGGCAACGACAAAAAAGAAGTCGTAAAAAGCATTAGCGTTTATACCGTTAAAGCGAAGAATTTTAAGAATTACATAGAAATACAAGGTATTGTGGATGCCAAAGAAGATGTTCAGGTTAATCCGGAAGCTGCTGGCGTGATTACTAAAATTAATGTTAATGTTGGCCAGCATGTTTCTAAAGGACAAGTTTTAGCACAAATTGATGATGCTGTTCTCCGTCAGAATATTGCACAGGTACAAACTCAGTTAGATTTAGCAAATAATGTTTTTAGAAGACAGAAGAACCTTTGGGATCAGAAAATAGGTACCGAGATTCAATACCTGAATGCTAAAAGCCAGAAAGAAGGTCTGGAACGCCAAATTGCAACCCTAAGACAGCAGGCTGATATGTACAAGATAAGAACTCCGATAAGCGGAACTGTAGACCAGATGGATTTTAAGCTTGGGCAAGCGGTTCAGCCGGGTATTCCTGGGATCCGTGTAGTTAACGCTAATAATCTTAAAGCAAAAGCATTGGTTTCAGAAACTTACGCAGGTAGGGTAAGTAATGGCGATCAGGTAAAGGTTATTTTTCCTGATGTAAATGACAGTTTAAACACTAAAATTTCCTTCGCTGCCAAAACAATTGATCCATCTTCAAGAAGCTTTAATGTAGAGGTGAATTTACCAAGCAAGAAATCATTCAGGCCAAACATGCTAGCACTCTTAAAGATTGTTGATTACAGTAAAGATAATGCTTTAACAGTACCAATTAAAGCCATACAAAAATCAGAAAAGGGAGATTACGTTTACATCGCCGAGAATGGAAAGGCGAAAAAAGTAGATATTAAAGTAGGTAATGTTTACAACGGAGAGGCCGAAATTTTAAGTGGATTAAAGGCCGGAGACCAAGTGGTAACAGTTGGAATAAACACGCTGAATGAAGGCGATACCGTAAAAATATAAGTAGTTAATTACCTGAAATTTATAAAGGAACTGATGAAAGACGTTCAAAAAGAATTTAAACCCTCAAGTTGGGCGATTGATAATAAAACAGCCATTTATGTAATGTCTGTAATGTTATTGCTTGCAGGATACTTTTCTTATGTGGCTTTGCCAAAAGAAAATTTTCCGGAGATATCTATACCCAAAATATTCGTGACTACCATTTACCCGGGAACTTCTCCTGCCAATATGGAGAACTTAGTCACTAAACAATTAGAGAAGCAAATGAAATCTGTTCAGGGTTTAAAGAAGGTAACTTCTAACTCTTACCAGGATTTTTCTTTTATTACAGCAGAATTCAATAGTAATGTTGATCTGAAGGATGCAAAGCAACGTATTAAAGATGCAGTAGACAAAGCAAAGCAGGATTTGCCAAGCGATCTGCCGGATGATCCGGAAGTATTGGATATCAATCTTTCTGATTTGCCAATTATGTATCTAAACGTATCAGGCGATTTTGATCTGAAAAGTTTGAAAAAGTATGCTGATGATATGGAAGACAGGATCGAATCTTTGCCGGAAATATCGGGGGTGGATATTGTTGGAGCTTTAGATCCCGAAGTCCAGATCAATGTAGATATGAATAAGATGGCTGTTGCCCAAATTTCTTTTAGTGATATAGGAAATGCTATTGGTTACGAGAATATTTCTGCTTCCGGCGGAACTGTACCAATAGATGGGGTAAGACGTACTTTAAACATCAAAAAAGAATTCGCTTCTGCAGAAGAAATCGCAAATATTGTAATTAAAACACCTACCGGTGCAGCTGTATATTTAAGAGATATTGCAAATGTTGTTGACGGTTTTAAGGAGCAGGAATCCTATGCCAGGTTGTACGGAAAAAATGTAATTACCTTAAATGTTAAAAAGCGTTCGGGTGAAAACCTTATTGAAGCTTCTGATAAAATAAGAGACATCATTGCAGAAATGAAGGTTTCTCAACTTCCGCAAGGGCTGGATGTAGTGATTACCGGAGATCAGTCTGACCAAACCCGTGTAACCCTACACGATTTAATCAACACCATTATCATTGGTTTTATTTTGGTAACCTTGATTTTGATGTTCTTTATGGGAATAACAAATGCATTTTTTGTGGCACTTTCAGTTCCGCTTTCGATGTGTATTGCTTTCCTAATCATGCCTTCAATAGGTTTTACCATGAACATGATTGTTTTATTCTCCTTCCTTTTAGCTTTAGGAATTGTGGTGGATGATGCAATTGTGGTGATAGAAAATACCCACAGGATATTTGATAATGGGAAAGTACCCATTAAGCAGGCTGCTAAAATGGCTGCCGGAGAAGTCTTTTTACCCGTATTATCTGGTACTTTAACCACTTTGGCCCCATTCGTACCTTTAATATGGTGGCCTGGTGTTATTGGTGATTTTATGTTCTTCCTGCCAATAACACTAATTATTACTTTACTGGCATCCTTACTTGTAGCCTATATCATCAACCCGGTGTTTGCAGTAGATTTTATGGAGTCTCATGATGCTGATGAAGTTTATAAGCCAACATTTGATAAAAAAGTTAAAAAGGTATTGATATACTTTGGTATAGCGGCTGTTATAGGCTATCTCATTAACTTTGGATTCGGAAACTTTGTGGTAGTGATGGCAATTTTTTATCTTTTACAGCATTTCTACCTGGAAAAAGTAATTAGAAAATTTCAAAATTATACATGGCCTAAAGTAGTTGGAAAATACACGAAATTTCTTGATTGGTCTATCCATAGACCTTATACAGTTCTCTTAAGTACATTAGGATTGCTGGTGTTTTCTATCATCTTTACCATGATCAGGCAACCGAAATTTGTGTTCTTTCCAACTGCAGATCCGAATTTTGTATATGTTTATATCGGTTTGCCGGTGGGTACAGACCAGGCGTATACCAATGAGGTTACCCAAGATGTAGAAGAGAAAGTTACCGCCGTAGTAAATAAAATCGGCAAAGAGAATGTTTCTTCTATAATCTCTAATGTTACTGTAGGCGTAACCGATCCACAGGATGAAGACCAGGGAGATTATCCTAATAAAGGAAAAGTTACTGTTGCTTTTCTAGAATACGGGAAAAGAACCGGCCAGCCATCAAGCTATTATTTAGAAGAGATAAGAAAGGCGGTAAAAGATGTGCCCGGAGCAGAAATATCTGTTACCCAGGAACAAGGTGGTCCGCCAACAGCTAAACCAATAAGTATAGAGATAACAGGAGATGATTTAGATTCTTTAGTGAGTACTTCTGTTAGACTAAAGAATTACCTTGTTGCAAAGAATATAGCAGGGGTAGAAGAATTAAAATCAGATTTTCAAAATGATAAGCCAGAGATAATTTTTGATATCGACAGGGAGAGAGCTAACAGAGAAGGTATCTCTACAGGTCAGATTGCGCAAAATTTAAGAACTGCGTTATACGGTACAGAGGTTTCTAAATTCAGAGATTTGGATGAAGATTATGAGATAAATGTCAGATCTATAGAAAGCCAGCGTAACAGCCTTGATGCCTTAAGGAATCTGAAAATAACTTATCGTGATATGGGTTTGGGAGGAATTATTCGTCAGGTTCCTGTATCATCTTTTGCCAATATAGATTATGTAAATACCTATGGTGGCATTAAAAGAAAGCAACAAAAAAGAATCATCATCTTATCTTCAAACGTAACCGGAGATGCCAATCCAAACGAAGTTGTGGCTAATATTCAACGAGAGATTACCCAATTTAAAATTCCGGATGGTGTACAAATCGTAATGGCAGGAGAGCAGGAGGAGCAAAAAGAAACCGGAGTTTTCTTAATTACAGCTTTGATGATTGCATCCTTCCTGATGCTGATCATTTTAGTTATACAATTTAACTCTATCGGAAAACCGCTGATCATTTTAGTGGAAGTAGTATTTAGCATCATTGGGGTACTATTGGGTATCAGTATTTTTAAAATGGAAATGTCTATCGTAATGATGGGAGTGGGTATTTTGGCTTTAGCCGGAATCGTTGTTAGAAATGGAATCTTATTGGTTGAGTTTGCAGATTTAATGATTGACCAGGGAATGGAGCCTTTAGAAGCTGTCTTAGAGGCAGGAAGAACCCGTATGACTCCTGTTTTGCTTACTGCTACAGCAACAATGTTAGGGCTAATACCTCTGGCAGTGGGGCTAAATCTGGATTTTGCTAAATTATTAACAGAAGGTAATCCTCATTTATATTTTGGAGGAGATAACGTAGCTTTCTGGGGCCCTCTCGCATGGACAATGATATTTGGACTAATATTCGCTACTTTTCTTACTTTGATTTTAGTGCCATCTATGTATCTTATCAGAATAAAAGTAAAGAACAGGTTATTTAAGAAAAATAAAATTACAACTACAGAAATACATTAGTAGAAGAGGGATTTTCAATCCCTCTTCTTTTTAAGTTAAAATCTTTTGGACTGTTCCCAAAGTAAAGATTTAATAGCTATACACTGAGAAAGCTTATTCTCCAGCAGCATTTTAATTCTCAAGTCGTAATTTTTCTGGATTAAAAGATCTAACTTGTTTTTGAGTACACCTTCTCTAATTAGACATGCTTCGATAATAAATTTGTTATCATTATTATTGAAAAATGAGCTTAGGATCTTACTAAGATTTCTTTTTCTAATGATACTTTCATCCTCTATAAGCTCAGTAGTAGGTGATAGCAATTTTTTTATTTCAAGTGCAGAAAGTTCTTTATGTTCTGATATGCTTATTAATACTCGCTGGAGCTCCTTATCCTCTGTGGCCAATGATGCTTTTTCATATCCGTCTTTATGCCTGTAAAATGTTTCCAGCAACATTTTTAGATCCTCATTCAATTCATCTTCCATTAAGCCTATGATAATATCACAATTTGATTGTTTCAATTTACAAAGCTTATGCCTTTTGTTTGTTTTTACTTGTATATGGTTAATGATTGATAATTAATCGTTTAAGTATTTAATTCTTCATGGTTTTTTATTTTTTATTTTTATTAAAGATCAATTCATCATTGTAAATCTTGTATATTATTCTGGTCATGAATTTTAAATAATATAGAAGATTTAGAATAATTACTTTCTATAAATCTTAAGCCAGATTATTGTTATTTTACTCCACGATATTTTTAAATATGGAAGACAAAAAAAATCTTAGAACAGTTAATGTAATCCGCTATGTTACTCCTTTAAGAGAAGGTGGTTCTATGCCTGCAATAGCCGAAGCCGATGATGGATTTCTATATGTTTTAAAATTTAGGGGAGCAGGGCAAGGCAAGAAAGCACTTATTGCCGAGATAATTGGCGGAGAAATCGCCAGGGCTTTAGGTTTTAAAGTGCCGGAAATTGTATTCGCACTATTAGATGAGGCTTTTGGAAGAACCGAGCCTGATGAAGAAATTCAGGATTTATTAAGAGCCAGTGAAGGTCTAAACCTGGCCTTGCATTTCCTTTCCGGTGCAATCACATTTGATGCTTTAGTTCATAAAATAGATGCAAAACTTGCTTCTCAAATAGTTTGGTTAGATTGTTTGCTTATAAATATGGATCGTACGGCCAGAAATACCAATATGCTGTTTTGGCATAAAGAATTATGGCTCATTGATCATGGCGCTGCATTATATTTTCATCACTCCTGGAATAATTGGCAAGAGCAGGCAAAGCAACCATTCAAGCTGGTGAAAGATCATGTACTTTTACCTTTTGCAAGCGAATTAGAAAAGGTAGATAATGAATTTCATTCTATTCTTAATAAGGATATTATTTCAGCTATCGTCTCCTTAATTCCTGATGAGTGGCTAACAGGCGAAGCTTTTGAAACAGTTGATGCTCATAGGGCAGCCTATGTAGAATTTATTGAAACAAGACTGCAATATTCTGATATTTTTGTAAAGGAAGCACAAAATGCAAGAAAAGAACTTATTTGAGTATGCAACAATTCGCATTGTGCCAAGGGTAGAACGTGAAGAATTTTTAAACGTTGGAGTAGTCTTGTATTGTGCTAAAAAGAAATTTTTACAATGCAGGTTTTACTTAGATGAAAATAAACTAAAGGCTTTCTGTTGTGAAGATGAATTGCCTGAGTTTGAAAAACACCTCTCTGCATTTCAAAAGATTTGCGATGGGTTATCAAACAGCGGACAAATTGGAAAATTAGATATTCCTTCCCGTTTTCGGTGGTTAACTGCTATGAGGAGTACCGTGATTCAAACTTCCAGGGTACATCCTGGCTTTTGTGAAGATCCTCAACAAACATTAGATAAATTATTTCAGGAATTAGTACTATAATTTTACATTTTATTTTTTTTAGATTGATAATTACATTTTACTTTTTTATAAGTAGTCTATTAGACTGTATTTTTTGTCACAAAAGAACTTTTTTTAAGAGTTTACAGATATTTTTATGTAACGGTTTAATTACGGCATAAATTTAGCTTAAGAATGGTATCTACTTATAAAATTCAAAACTTTGGGAAAGAGCGCTGTTACAGACAGCGCTCTTTTTTTATCGAAGCCCTCCTTATTAATCCAAAAGCTAAAGGAAATTATTCCCGGGATGAAGTATTCTAATACACTTACTTCCTATAATAAGTAATAGTTTAGCCATTTCTTATCTTACGAAACCAAAATTTGTATAATGTATTCTTATCTCCTCAGTTTTAATGAATTAATAGTGTATATCTTATTGTTAATTGGGATGTTTTTTAGTTTCAGGCTAAAGAAGTTAACCCTCTCGGGTTCCTTAACCGGAGGTCTTATAGGACTACTTATTTTTCTTGGTGCTGGGTATCTCGGTTTGTTTATGCTTTCATTCTTTTTTATATCCGGGACATTGGTTACTTCATACCAAGCACAAATTAAGAATATTACTAAAACCCATATGTACGAAAGTAGAAGAACAGCTGGTCAGGTCCTTGCAAATGGCGGTTGTGCAGGTCTCCTGGGATTAATTAGTTTTATTGATAATGAAAATTCGCACCTATACATTACCATGATGGCTGCCAGTTTAGCCTCTGCAACAAGTGATACCTATTCTTCAGAATTAGGGATGGTTCACGGCAGGATATTTTACAATTGTTTAACTTTTAAACCAGACCTAAAAGGAGAGAACGGCGTGGTTAGTCTAGAAGGGATTTTATTTGGTATAATCGGAGCAGCACTAATTGCCCTTATCTATTATTTGTTTTTAGGTAATTATAGCCATGTGTTGTGGATCATTATAGCTGGTATTCTCGGAAATTTTTCTGATTCGGTATTAGGCGCTACTCTGGAACGTAAACATTACATAAATAATAATGTTGTTAACTTTGCAAGTACTGCTATAGCCGCGTCAGTAATGTTTATTGTCTTAATCTGGTAGTAGCTAAAATTAATACTATGTACGAAACTCTTAAGCCTGTCTTAACAAGCGAACTGGAAGAAATAAAAGCAAACGGTCTTTTTAAAACCGAAAGAATAATTATAACTCCACAAGGTGCGGATATTGCTATCGCTGGAGGTAAGGAAGTGATAAATTTTTGTGCCAATAATTACCTGGGACTTTCTTCGCATCCTCTTGTTATTGAAGCAGCAAAAGCTGCAATGGATACTCATGGATACGGCTTGTCATCTGTAAGATTTATATGTGGCACACAAGATATTCATAAAACGCTGGAACAAAAAATATCCGAATTTTTAGGTACAGAAGATACCATTTTATATGCAGCAGCTTTTGATGCAAATGGTGGAGTGTTTGAGCCTCTATTTAATGAACAGGATGCCATCATATCAGATGAGTTAAATCACGCATCAATCATAGACGGGGTGCGCTTATGCAAAGCACAACGCTACCGTTATAAACATGATGATATGGCTGATTTGGAGAAACAATTGCAAGAAACCCAATCTCTTCGCCATAGGATTATAGTAACAGATGGCGTTTTTTCTATGGATGGCACAATTGCTCAGTTAGATAAAATTTGTGATCTGGCAGATCAATACAAAGCTTTGGTGATGATTGATGAAAGTCATTCTTCCGGATTTATGGGTAAAACCGGAAGAGGCACCCATGAACATCATCAGGTTATAAATAGAGTAGATATCATCACCGGTACACTCGGAAAAGCTTTAGGTGGCGCATCTGGTGGATTTACCGCAGGACCTAAAGAAGTAATTGATATTTTAAGACAAAGATCCAGACCCTATTTATTTTCCAATACTTTAGCGCCGGCCATAACTGGCGCATCTATTGCCGTTTTGGATATGATTAAATCTACAACAGACCTAAGGGATAAACTGGAAAGCAATACGCTTTATTTTAGGGAAGAAATGACAAAAGCAGGTTTTGATATCAAACCCGGCATTCATCCAATAGTACCTGTAATGTTGTATGATGCCCCTCTTGCACAAGAATTTGCTGCTAAAATGTTAGAAGAAGGCATTTATGTGATCGGATTTTACTATCCGGTTGTTGCTAAAGGCAAGGCAAGAATAAGAGTACAGCTTTCTGCAGCGCACAATAAATCTCATATAGATAAAGCCATTGCAGCATTTATTAAAGTTGGTAAAGCTTTAAAAGTTATTTAACCTTACAGGAAAATTAAGATTAACTTGAGATATTTTTTTCATATCGCTTACCGCGGAAATAATTACAATGGCTGGCAAAGACATAAAAATGCCAATACTGTTCAACAAAAAATAGAAGATGCGCTGAGTAAAATATTAAAGTTTCCAGTAGAAATAAATGGCTGTGGAAGAACGGATGCCGGAGTGAACGCGAGCCAATATTTTTTTCATACAGACATTGAAATAGACTGGGATTTCGATTTGAAGTTCCGTTTAAATCGGTCGCTCCCCGAAGATATTGCGGTTTTTGATATTATTCCAATGCAAGGCTTACCGCATGCCCGTTTTGATGCCACACAACGTACTTACAACTACTTCATACACACAGAAAAAGATCCGTTTTTAAGTACCATCAGTTCATTTTACCAAATTAATACTCTGGATTTTGATAAAATGAAAAGTGCTGCATTGTTGTTGCCCCTTTATAAGGACTATCGGGCTTTCTGTACCACTCCAGATAAAAACGAACATACTATTTGCCATGTTTCCCTTGCAGAATTATTTATTGATTCATCTGCAAAAAGAATAAGATTCCAGGTTTCCTCGAACCGTTTTTTAGGTAAAATGATTCGTATTATTACGGGTAAATTGTTGAAAATCGGAACAGGTCATCTCAGTGTAGATGAATTTGAGAATTATTTAATCACATTAGAAACACCAAGAACATTAGATCCGGCTTACCCTCAAGGATTATATTTGTCTAAGATTGTCTACCCTTACCTCGATTTGCCAGTTAAGTCTGATCTGCTGAATTCCACAAAAGATAATGAAGAAGTTTATTGGAAAAGGCTTTAATTATTGATAACAATGGGAAAGCAATGTTCTGTCTACTATTGTCAGATATCCCAAATTTTCAATTAGGGATATATCCTTTAACTTCTATTGTGTATAAAAAAATGAACATTTTTAAGGAGGCACTGGTCTCGCGAGACTAAAAAATTAAATATAATTTAAGGTGCTGGCTATTAGTTTTTTATAAGATTACTTCTAAAATCAATCATTAGCGTATTAATAATAGGGTTTGGATTTTGTTAAGATTGTACTAGTAACAATTACCTATTAAAAATTACAATTATGAAAAAGACCAATTTTTTGAAGAATGCGCTTACAGGAACAGCTATTTTTGCTTTAGCAATTACCTTTACCTCCTGTAAAAAGAATGATGTAGATGAAGAAGGATCTGCAAGAATCAAAATTGTAAACGCTTCAACAGCCTCAACTAGTCAGGGAGTATATTTAGCAAACAGTGCAATTATACAAGAAGGACTTTCCTTTGGCGATGCATCTGATTACATCACCACGAATTCGGGTAAAAATCTGGAGCTACAATTTAGAAACGAAGGAACCTCAACCGTTTATGCAACTGGGAAATTTGATATTAGTAACGGACGTGATTATACTGCATTCCTGGCTGGCGACGGACAAGGTGCCAGGGTAAAGCTTTTCCAGGATGATCTATCAGCTCCGGCAAGCGGGCAGGCAAAAGTACGTTTTGTACATTTAAGTGATGCTGGTCCTGAACGTGTTGATATCAAACGGGCTTCAGGAGATAATCTTGCTGCTAACCTGGCTCGTGACAATGCATCTAATTTTATGGCTATATCACCTGGAATTGTTTCTATAAGGGTGTCTACACCAGGTCAGGATGATAACTTAGCATCTTTTGACCTTTCAGCATTTGCAGAAGGAAGAATATACACAGTCTATATTACGGGCTCAACAGAAGGTTCTATTGCTGTCCGTCAAACAACCCATAATTAATCATTACGTTTAGATAATAAAGAAAAGCCTCGAAAGAGGCTTTTTGTTTTAAAGGAATCAATAAGGAATACCTAATAGTATGTTCGCTCGAAAAATGCAAGCGTAATCAGTAGAGAGTCTATTCAGATCAGAAAAGACAAGTCAACTAATAAGTTATCTTGAAAGAACATCATCTTTCTTTCAAAGATCCCTGAGAAGATTATACCAATAGCAGGATTGATTCTTACTGAAATATGTACGGAATAGAAAATGTATGTAGTCTGTTTGATAAATTAAAATTGTAGATTTGATAAAAGCAGTTAATATTTTTTAAGAAAGTAAGAGTGATCGATCTTCTAGAATATCTATTTGCAAGTGCGAGTTGGCTTATAAAGCTATCAAAAGCTAAGTAATTTATATGGAGAAAAAATTACCATTTTTCAATTTTTCATTAGCCAAGTTACTCGATTCTGAACCTAATACTTTTAATAAAGCAAAGATTAAGATATTTTTCACGGTTTTAATTTTCTCTCTTGTTAAAGCATTCATGGTTATTGGTGTAGCTATACATCATCATCAGTCTTTTCAATTAGTAAGGGCTTTAGTTTTATTTATATTCTATTCTATAATAATGAAGCTTTTGTTAGCAAACCGAAAATATTTCGGAATAATTGCACATGTCATGATATTCTCAGGCCTGCTAACAATTTGGTCCATAGTATATGTTTCTGCTCAAACTGTAAACATCGTAACATTACAGTTTGTGTTTATGCTAATTTTAAGCAGTTTTTATTTATTAGGAACCACTTCAGGTATCGTTTATGCATTTTTTGGTGTTTTGCCCATTATAATTTATACGTTATCCTTGCGTGATTTAATATCATTAAATATAGAATCAAGTATTCTTGCTTCCCCGGGTTATGAAATTCTTGTCGTTCTTAATTTTTTCACCATCATTGTTTCCCATTATTTATTTCACCGGGCATTTGTAGAAAATGTAGAGGAAAAAGAAGCACTTAACCTGCAGCTAAAGGTAGCTGTTCACGAAGCAAACCTGGCAGCGAAATCTAAATCCGACTTCCTTTCGACGATGTCTCATGAATTAAGAACTCCTCTAAACTCTGTATTAGGAATAACGGATCTGTTTTTAGATAACCCTAATGGTGATGATAGGGAAGAGAATCTTAAAATCTTAAAATTCTCTGCTTCGACGTTGCATACTTTAATTAATGATATTCTGGATTTTAATAAGCTGAACTCGGATAAAATAAACCTGGAAGCTGTTACTGTCAATCTGTATGAACTCATTCATGATGTTTGCGCTGCTTTGTATCTCACTGCCAGAGAGAAAGGTATAGACCTGGTTATTGATGTGGATGAATCTTTGAAAGATGAATACCTCATTACAGACCCAATTCGGATTACACAAATCATCTATAATTTAGCAGGAAACGCACTTAAATTTACCGCAAGAGGTAATGTTTCCGTTCGCTTGGAGGTAGTAGGAAAAAACAATGATACCATAAACATTAAGTTTTCTGTATCAGATACGGGTATTGGGATAAATACTGATCAGCAGCAATTGATATTTGAAGCTTTTAATCAGGCATCATCAAGCACTTCCCGCAACTTCGGAGGTACAGGGCTAGGCTTAGCCATTGTTAAACGCTTGCTGCTTCTCTTTAATAGTGACATAAATCTGAAAAGCGAGCCAGGTGTGGGGTCCAATTTCTTTTTCGAAATTACTTTTAAAATTGATAAAGAGCCTATTCAACAAATAGAACTACAGGAAACAACCGCCTATGATCTAAGTCATCTTAAGATATTAGTGGCTGAAGATAATTTAATGAACAGGCGTTTGCTGGAAAAGATTTTTGACAAATGGAGTAATAAATGCCTTTTTGTTGAGAACGGAGAGGAGGCAATAAAGAAAGCTTCGGAAGAAGTTTTTGATGTAATCCTGATGGACTTATATATGCCATTGGTTGATGGGTATATGGCCAGCAGGAAAATAAGGAGCTTACCCGAACCTTATAAAAATGTTTGTATTATCGCTTTTACAGCTTCTGTATCTAAGAGTTTAAATGATGAGGTTATGGCTGCAGGAATGAACGGATACATAGCTAAACCATTTAATGTAAAAGAACTTTATCATAAGCTCAAAAAATTAGATACGCACTCATCTCAAAACAAGATAGCTCATGAGATTTAGAAACGCTACAAGCCATTTTATCAGCCTGTTTACAAAGCTTGCTATCATCTTTTGTTCTAACGCCTTTTAAGCAGAAAATATAATCCTTCAAAAGATGAGTTCTAACTTTATAATGTAAATTTTCAGATGTTAACATAAAAATTTTATTTAGCCATCTGAATAACAGATATAAAAGACTATTTTTGTGCCGATTAAATAAAAAATATGAGTTTAAACGTTTTTAAAAAGTCGATTGATTTAGGCGGAGGCCGTATCGTTGAGATCGAAACTGGTAAATTGGCTAAACAAGCTGATGGATCAGTAGTAGTGAAACAAGGCGATACCATGCTTTTAGCCACTGTTGTTTCAAATAAAGATGCAAAAGAAGGTGTCGACTTCCTTCCTTTATCCGTTGATTACCAGGAAAAATATGCGGCAGCTGGTCGTATCCCTGGAGGCTTTTTACGTCGCGAAGCTAGATTGTCTGATTATGAAGTTTTAATTTCAAGATTAGTTGATAGAGCGTTACGTCCATTATTCCCTGAGGATTATCATTCTGATACTCAGGTGATGATTTCTTTAATATCATCAGACAAAAACATTATGCCTGATGCATTGGTTGGTTTAGCCGCCTCAGCTGCAATTGCTGTTTCAGATATCCCGTTTAACGGGCCAATTTCAGAAGTTCGCGTTGCTAAAATTGATGGCGAGTTGGTGATTAATCCTTCCCGTTCAGAATTAGAGAGAGCAACATTAGAATTTATTGTTGCAGGTTCTGCACAAGACATTAACATGGTAGAAGGTGAAGCAGACGAAATTCAGGAAGCTGAATTAATCGAAGCTATACAATTTGCCCATACAGCTATTAAAGTACAGGTACAGGCACAGGTAGAACTTGCTGAATTAGTAGGTAAAACTGTAAAAAGAACCTATTGCCACGAACATAGCAATGAGGAATTAAAGAAATTAGTTTATGCATTTGCTTATGATAAAGTGTATGCTGTGGCTAAATCTCAAACTCCTAAACATGAACGGGGTGATGCTTTTGGAGCTATCTTAATGGATTTTATTGCAACACTTGGTGAAGAAGTAGATCCGGTTACAGGCTTTTTAGCTAAAAAATATTTCCACGATGTGCAGTTTGATGCTGTTCGTAACCTTTTATTAGATGAAGGTGTTCGTTTAGACGGACGTACTACGAAACAAATTCGTCCGATCTGGAGTGAAGTTGGTTATTTACCTTCTGCTCACGGATCAGCAATTTTTACTCGTGGAGAAACTCAATCTTTAACTACTGTTACTTTAGGTGCTAAAGATGATGAGCAAATGATTGATGGAGCTTTCATCAACGGTTACAACAAATTCTTATTACACTACAATTTCCCTGCTTTCTCAACTGGTGAGGCTCGTCCTAACCGTGGTGTGGGTAGAAGAGAAGTTGGTCATGGTAACTTAGCCATGAGAGCAATTAAGAAAGTTTTACCTGCCGATGCTGAAAATCCTTACACAATTCGTGTAGTGTCTGATATTTTAGAATCTAATGGTTCTTCTTCAATGGCGACTGTTTGTGCTGGTACATTGGCATTAATGGATGCAGGTATTAAATTAAAAGCACCAGTTTCTGGTATCGCTATGGGCTTAATATCTGATGAAAAAACCGGAAAATATGCTATCCTTTCTGATATACTTGGTGATGAAGATCATTTAGGAGATATGGATTTTAAAGTTACGGGTTCAAGAAATGGTATAACAGCTTGCCAGATGGACTTGAAAGTTAATGGTTTATCTTATGCCGTGTTAACTGAAGCTTTAAACCAGGCAAAAGAAGGTCGTTTACATATCTTAGGCGAGATGGAGAAAACCATGTCTGCTCCTCGTGAAGATTACAAGCCTCATGCTCCACGTATAGTTTCAATGATCATCGATAAAGAATTTATTGGAGCAATCATTGGCCCGGGTGGTAAAATCATCCAGGAAATGCAACGCGAAACTGGCGCTACTATTTCTATCGAAGAAAAAGATGGAAAAGGAATTATCCAGATCTTTGCGGATAATAAAGATGCAATAGACCAGGCTACAACACGAATTAAAAATATTGTTGCTAAGCCAGAAGTGGGTGAAACCTACGAAGGAAAAGTTAAATCTATTATGCCTTTTGGTGCATTCGTAGAAATTATGCCAGGTAAAGACGGTTTATTACATATCTCTGAAATAGACTGGAAACGTTACGAAACTATGGACGGGATTTTCCAGGTGGGTGATGAAGTAAGAGTGAAGTTACTGGATGTAGATAAGCAAGGAAAATTAAAGCTTTCGAGAAAAGCGTTGTTGCCTCGCCCTCCAAAACCAGAAGCAGCTCCGGCAGAAGAAGCTCCAAAAGCTTAATATATTGAGTAAACATTATAATCCTCTGTATTTATTTACAGGGGATTTTTTTTGTGCTAAATTCTTGATATAGTTTTCCTTAATTTCTAATTAATCAGCGTAGAACATTTTAAGCTTATATTGGTTATTCTAGAAATTAAACAAACTATTATGGAAAACGACAAAGAACAAGAAAGAGAAAAGCTGATTAATGAATCTCCCCAACCAATAGAAAGAGATTATGAAGGTCACAAACAAAATCCAGGTCCATCCGAAGAGGCAGTTGTAGAAAAAAATAAAAATGGTGCTGGGCAAATGTTAAAATATATTATTCCAATTCTGGTAGTTGTACTTATTATCCTCTGGCTGCTGTTTAGAGAATAAATGTTCATCTTTACATCAATTAAAATACATGGTTGATGAATAAACTGGAATTAGCATTCGATAAATTTGATGAGTATAACAAGGCTGATCCTAATGTTTTCATTTGGAATGGTGAGTCGTATCCGCAGGAATATTTTTTAGCATTAGCACTATACAATTGGGTGTTAAAGCTAGATGCTAATGCAGGTGAAGAACTTTTATTAGCTTCCCGATGTCAGCACATTGGGAGATGGGAAAGTCCCAGAAATACATATCCGGATGGGAGAGAAGGTTATTTGGCCTGGCGCAGGGACCTGGCTTTATACCATGCAAATAAAGCTGAAGAAATATTAAAATCGATAGGTTATAATGAAGAGCAAATAGCTCTGGTACGCCGAATTATTCTAAAGAAAAAAATAAAGGTTGATGATGAAGTACAAACTATGGAGAATGCTCTTTGTCTGGTCTTTTTAGAATTTCAATACGAAGAATTTTATCCTAAGCATGACCCTGAAAAAGTTGTCAATATTCTCAGAAAGTCTTTATTGAAAATGAATGCCCATGGTCATCAGTTTGCATTAACTTTACCTTACTCAGAAAAAGGAAAATATTATATCGAAGAAGCGCTAAAGTTGTTATAAGAATGTTTGATATATATACCGCAGGCTTAAAAGCTCTGCGGTTGATTTTTTTCTTCCTTAGCTTCAGGGTTTTTCTTTTGAAAACTGTAGATCAAATAAAATAAAGCAGGGAGGATAAAAATGCTGCCAAGCAATAATGCCCATGCTAAGGCTTCTATCGTTTTATCATGACCTTTATGTTCCATTAAAGAGAGAAATTCTCCATTTTTCAGGATTACAAGATTCGGAAAATGCTCTATAGTGATCGTGAATAAGATCATGGTTACCTGGAATCCAGCCAATATTCTCAATATATTCGATTTGCCTTTGTTTAATAAGTACCAAAGTAGGATCAAGGATATTGTTGCAGCAGAAATAGCAATAATGCCCAGCATATTTCCGAATACCCATTCTAATAAGGGAATTTTTTTGAAATGAGCGGTGATAAAAACCAAAGCACCTGATATTACTGCGGCAATATTCATTTGCCTGGTTTTATAAATATACCGCTTTCTTTCTTCCTCTGTTTCGGTTTCTCCGATAATGAAAATCGCTGCTAAAAATCCGCAAATACTTACCGTAAATAATCCAACAGAAATAGAGAAGAGATTAAGCCAACTGAAAACATAGGCATCTAAAAAATTATTTGCATTTGTATCTATTTCGCCACTTACGGTACTTGCAGCTATTACCCCTAAGAAAAATGGGGTAACAAAACTCGAGTATTGAAAAATTTTATTGTACAACACCTGCATGTCATCAACCACAGCATCGTAATTTCTAAAAGTGAAGGCTGTTCCGCGAGCTATAATTCCCAATAACATGATCACTAGCGGAATGTGTAAATAGACCGACATGGTGGAGTAAATAGTAGGGAAACCTACAAATAAAATCACAATTGTAATAATCAGCCACATATGGTTTGCTTCCCAAATTGGACCAATAGCCCGGTACATGGTCTTTCGGGTTTTGCTTCTGTTCTCTTCTTTAGAAAAAAGCTCAATTATCCCTGCACCGAAATCTGCGCCACCCAATAATAGATAGAGTAAGATTGCAGTCCATAAATAGGTAATTACAACGTATATCATGAGAATTATTCTAAATGTTTAATCTTTTATATAAGATACTTAGGCAATTTTCTTTATTTCTTCCTCTTTATTGTCATACATTACTCCAACCATTGTAATTTGCCTGTATAGCATGAAAATAACAATGATGGATAAAGAGAAATAAACAGCTGTAAAAAGATAAAATGAATAGGCTATTCCGGGCATTGGTGTTACGGCATCTGCAGTCCTCATCACATTATGAATGATCCACGGCTGCCTGCCCACTTCAGTAACCGTCCAGCCAGCTTCTACGGCTATAAATCCCATCGGAGTGGCGAGTACAAAAAGCTTTAATAGCCATCGGCTGTTTAACCATTTTCTTTTTTTCCATAAGGCGATAAAGTATATTACAGCAATAACCATCATAATCATTCCTAAACCAATCATGATTTGGAAGGCATAATGAGTAATTGCTACAGGTGGTTGATTTTCTTTTGGAATAGCATCCAAGCCTGTTACTTCTGCTTCAAAATCTCCATGTGCTAAAAAACTTAAAGCGCCCGGTAGCTTAATGGCGTATTTTACGGTTTGATTTTCTTCATCAACAATTCCACCAAGTATAAGAGGTGCTGCTTTTTCTGTGTGAAAATGAGCTTCCATGGCAGCTAACTTTGCCGGCTGCCTGATAGCCACATCTTTAGCAGATATATCTCCGCTGATAGGTTGTAAAACTGCAGCTATAGTTCCAAATATGGCTGCTATCTTAAACGCTTTGGTATGAAAGACTATATTTTTGCCTTTTAGTATCATTAAAGCATGAACACCTGCAACTGCAAATCCGGTAGCAACAAATGCTGCAATAGACATATGCAAAGCTTGTGAAATCCAGGCATCGTTAAACATGGCTGCAACTGGATCTATATTAATGTATTCGCCATTTACAAAATCAAAACCAGATGGGCTGTTCATCCAGGCATTGGCTGCAACAACTAAAATTCCTGATAGTAATCCGCTGATTCCTACGATTACTCCCGTAAACCAATGAAACCATGGGTTAAACCTATTCCATCCATATAAATAAAAACCTAAGGCGATTGCTTCTATAAAAAATGCTGTACCTTCTAATGAGAATGGCATACCGAAAATTGGACCAGCATGTTCCATAAATCCCGGCCATAGCAAACCTAACTCAAAGGATAGTACAGTGCCAGATACAGCACCGGTAGCAAAGAAAATGGCCACGCCTTTTGTCCAGGCTTTGGTTATGGTTTTATACATTTCATTCTTTGTCTTTAGGTAGTAATAATGAGATACAGCCATGAAAAAAGGCATCACCATACCAATACAGGCAAAAATGATATGAAACCCAAGGGAAAGAGCCATTTGCGAACGGGCAGCTAAAAAATCATCCATTGATAAGATAATTAAGAACGAAATATGTGAAATGCTAAATTAGTGATATTAAAATCTATAAATCAATAGAAGCGTAGGATTAAGAAATTTAGAATGAAATTGGATTAATTTTTATTTTGATTTTTTGGATTGTATCTTTTGAAGTTCCTTCATTTTAAGAGCAAAGCGTTTACCATATTCATTGGCTGATGGTCCGTCGAAATGAGTATGATCACCTTTGTCTGTTAAATTTTCTGAAGTCGCTAAAATAGTATAAGGCACCTTAGCTATGATTGCAGGTATTACAGTCTGATTGAAATTGGCATATTTATTACTAAACTGGCCAAGTTCTCCTACCACTACAGGAAGTTTTTTGTTCTTTGTTAAAGTTCGTATTTTGTTAATGAGTGCATCTAATTTCTCTGCATGGTTTTCCGGATTCTTAGTTCCACTATTGGATTCTCCCTGGTGCCAAAGTATACCTTTAACCACACCATATTGCATGGCATTATTGATTCTCTTTACAGCATCATCATAGGGATAAGTTTTCGTAGCTTCATCATAGGTGTTTTCCTGCCATTTTTCTATAGCGGTTCCGCCAACTGCACAGGGAATTAAACCAATTCGGATACTCGAGTCTGCCTTCGCCATTTCAATTCCAAATGACAAGCCGGGCCCAACACCAGCTACCGAAGGTTTGTCGAAATGAACAGGGTTTTTAGCCAATTGCCATTCGCCATCTTTATTCAGCATATAAACCCTGGAGTGATTTAAATTGATCAAATCTCCTTCAATCGCTCCGCGGCCAGCCATATTAGATTGGCCCATCAGGAGGTATAAGTGAAAATTTTTATCGATTTTTTTATTGGTTTGAGCAAAGCCTAAAATATTTAATAATAAGAAAACGGATAGCAGAACAGGTTTCAACATGTTATAATTGTTGGTTTTGATTGGGGTAAGATAGCGATAAAATAAAAGAGAGTATAAGGTTTGCCTTATACTCTCTTTCTCTTTTTGTTGAAAGAAATTATTTACCTGCTTTTGCTGCAGCAAATCTCCTGCTTACTTCCTCCCAGTTGATAACATTCCAGATAGAAGTTAGATAATCTGCTCTTTTGTTTTGGTACTTCAAATAATAAGCATGTTCCCAAACATCAATTCCTAAAATTGGAGTACCTTTTTTAGCAGCGATATCCATTAAAGGATTGTCCTGATTTGCTGTAGAAGAAACTATAAGATTTCCGTTTTCATCTACAGATAGCCATGCCCAGCCAGAACCAAATCTTTTTGCTCCGGCATCATTTAATTTCGTTTTAAGAGCTTCCATACTTTTAAAAGTACTATTAATTGCCTGCGTAAGTTCTGCAGAAGGAGTGGTTTTTTTTGGTGATAAAACAGACCAAAATAATTCATGGTTATAATGTCCGCCTGCATTGTTTCTAACGGCAGCATCATATTTTGATATATTCGCTAATATCGTTTCAATTTTTTCATTTTCTGCACTTTTGCCTTTAAGTGCATCGTTTAAGTTTTTAACGTAGGCGGCATGATGTTTAGAATAATGAATTTCCATTGTCTGTGCATCAATATAAGGTTCTAAAGCATTGTATGCATAAGGAAGAGGTTTTTGCGAAAACTGAGCAAACATGTTGCTGCTTGCAAATAGTAATACGGCTAATAAAAATTTAATTTTCATGCTTTATTTAATTGAATCTATGAATAATTTTTTTGATAATTTTAAACCGCTAAATCATCCATGATCCTGGTGATTTTATCTTCTAATTGTTTATCTGTGTCTTTAAATTCTTCTTTATTACCAAGAGAAGTATTTACACTGCAATAGAATTTTATTTTAGGTTCGGTACCAGACGGACGGGCAGAGATGATACTTCCATCTTCTGTTATAAATTGTAATACATCAGATTTTGGTAATTCAATATCAGTAACTGCACCTGTAAGAATATCAGTTTGTTTTCTTAATGTATAATCTTTTAAAGTAACCACTTTAGAACCGCCAAGTTCTGCCGGAGGATTATTTCTAAATCTCTCCATCATGGCTACAATTTCTTCGGCACCAGATTTTCCTTTTTTAGTGATGGAGACCAATTTCTCTTTATAGAAGCCATATTTTACATACATATCTATTAGCGCCTGGTAAAGGCTGGAGCCCTTGTCTTTGTAAAATGCAGTCATTTCGGCAATAAACGCACAGGAGATAACAGCGTCTTTGTCTCTCACAAATTCACCAACTAAATAGCCATAGCTTTCCTCGCCACCAACAATAAAGGTTTTTTTGCCTTGTAGTTGAGTCATGATCTGGCCAATAAACTTAAATCCCGTTAGGGTATTGTAGCAGGTTACCTTTTTAGATTCTGCTATTTTATCAATTAAATTTGAGGTAACAATGGTTTTTACAATGTATTCGTTACCTGTGAATTTTCCTTCAGCTTCCCAGGCTTCTAACATGTAATTTACCAGAAGAGAACCTGTTTGGTTACCATTTAGCAATTCAAATTGTCCATCATTATTTTTAACAGCAATCCCTACACGGTCTGCATCCGGGTCTGTAGCTAAAACAAGGTCGGCGTCAGTTTCTTCTGCTTTTTTTAATGCAAGTGTTAAAGCTTCTTTTTCTTCTGGATTAGGGTAAACTACTGTAGGAAAGTTTCCATCAGGTTTAACCTGCTCATCTACTAAAATTACATTTTCGAAACCAAATTTTTCTAAAGCCTGTGGGACTAAAGTTATTCCTGTTCCATGGATAGGCGAGAATACTATTTTTAGATCTTTCTGGCGTTTAATAGCTTCCGGAGAAACCGAAAGAGAAGCAATTTTTTCTAAGTAATCGTTATCAATTTCCTCACCCAAATAAGAAATATTCTCGGGCTTTGCTGTAAATTTTATATCATCTATGGAAGTTATTTTAGCAACCTCCTGCATCACCAACTTATCATCAGGAGCAACAAATTGGCCGCCATCTTCGCCGTAAGCTTTGTAGCCGTTATATTCTTTTGGATTGTGAGAAGCAGTAAGCATTACACCGCTTTTACATCCTAATTCTCTCACAGCAAAAGAAAGTTCAGGGGTAGGTCTTAATTCTTTAAAGAAGTAAACCTGGATATCATTCGCAGAAAAAACTTCTGCAGTAATCTGCGCAAAATAATCTGATTTATTTCTGCTATCGTGAGCAATAGCCACTTTGACTTTTTCGCCGGGATATTTATTTAATAAATAATTTGCTAAACCTTGAGTAGCTGCACCAATAGTATACTTATTAATCCTGTTAGAACCGGCTCCCATGATTCCACGTAAGCCACCGGTACCAAATTCGAGGTCTCTGTAAAAAGCATCTGTTAATTCTGTATTGGATTTGCTATCTAACAACTGTTGGATTTCCTGTTTGGTATCCTCATCATAATTACCATTTAGCCAGATGTTAATTTTTTCTATAGTGGATGTTTCTAATTCCTGCATTTTTACTCCTTTTTTATATACTCAAAGGTAATAATAGGATAAAAGTTTGGTTGAAGAAAAAATATTTTAAAGAAACTTTTAATTACTTGCGCCTAAAGGTTATTTATTGGGTTTTAACAGGCCAGCATTAATATTCAAATAAATATACCTGATGCGCTCTTGTTCTTTACGACCTTTATCCACCATCAATTGATATTGCTTTGTACTGTTTTTAGCCAGCCTGTCTTTTAATTTATTAATAAGGATTGAAAACTGAATAACAAAACCAAATTTAGATCGCGGCAGCTGTAAAGACTGGCAGGATAGCGCCCCTAAAAAATGATAGTTGTAAGCTAAATGGCTTTGTTGCAGCATTCTCTTCATTATTTTCCTTTTCGGGAAATTAACCTGGAGGGGTTCTGCAGTGAGTGCCTGGGCTAATCCGATGGAATCTTCGTCAGCAGCCGACTGTGTCATGGTCCAGTAGTAAAGAGCTCTAATAGCTTCTTTTTCGTTATTTGGGAGGTAGTTTTCCGGTATCCCTATTAATACACCAACATACTTCCAAAAATGAAATAAACCTTCGATTTCTTGTTCTGTAGGTGTAAAGCCAATTTTTCTTAGCCCAACCAGGTAAACCAAAGAAAAACCAAGATTAGTGGCCACCATATCCCATAAGTTGAGTGGAACTCCCCATTGGTCGTTATCCCATGTTTGAGTGTTTAAAATTGCTACCCGAGAATAGGAGTGAATTAACCTTGTTTTTATGATGCTTTTAAAGCCACTGTTGTTTCGTTCTAAAGCATTGGCACCGGTAATATTTACCCAAAATTCCAGCGTTTCGGCAAGTCTTTTAACCGCTCCTTTTTTTAATGCACCGGTAAATATAAGTGGCTTATTTATAGCTGCAGATTCATAACCTCCCATTAAGCAATAATCTCTTAACACAATTAGAGAAGAAGCACCTGCCCGTCTGCATAATGCAGAGCCAGCTTCTAGCAATTCTTTATCCAGCCATGATGGCTGATGATATACAGAAGAGAGAAGCGCTTTCACACTTGCTGGAGTATTATTTGGGTTCAAATTAGGATCATCAAGATATTGAGTGAACTGCTGATGTCCTTTTTGAAATCCATCTTTTATATACAGATCGTTCACTACGTCATCGGCTAAGTCGTCTCTCTCAAAGAACCATGGAATATATTGTGCGGCATCATTCAAATCTGGCTGATCAGATAATTTCTTCAATAACTCTTTACCAATTTCTTTTTCCCAATAATTAGCAAAGGATGTAGTGTTTCGTGTATATCTTTCCGGGGCTTTTATCATAGATCTCTTATATCAACAAAAATTAAAGAATAAGTTTCTAAATATTTTTAATTGTTGATGGATACATATCAAAGTTAAGGCATATATACGTTGTTGAATATTTTTATTTCAGGTAAAACCAACTCGCTAAAAGTACCTGAAATTAAATCTGGTTTTTCTTCCAGTTTTGCTTAACAAAATTTACTTTATTCAGGCTTTTAACCTATTTTAGCGCCCGAAATTAAAAATCACAATCTAAAGACAACAAAATGAAAGTTCTAAAATTCGGGGGTACATCTGTAGGAAGCCCTGAAAGAATGAAAGCTCTTTTAGACATTATTAATGCTTCTGAAAGACAGATAGTTGTACTATCTGCGGTTTCTGGTACAACCAATAACCTTGTAGAGATTTCTCAGGCTTATTTGGCATCTGACAAGGCTAAGGCTAATGAATTAGTAAAAGCTTTAAAAGATAAGTATGAAATCTTCATTAAGGAACTTTTTAAACAGGAAGAATTTGTAGCTAAGGGAAAAGAGGTTATTGATTATCATTTCGATTTAATCTCTGCTTTTTCTAATGATTTATTTACTGCGGTAGAAGAAAAAGTGGTTTTAGCGCAAGGTGAATTACTTTCAACAACTTTATATCACATTTATCTTCAAGAAATCGGGATTAAATCTGTGCTTTTACCAGCATTGGAATTCATGAAAATTGATGAAGATAACGAGCCTGTGGTAGATTATATCACAGAAAAACTAACTCCTTTATTGGATGCAGCTCCTGATGTAAATTTATTTATCACACAGGGCTTTATTTGCAGGAATTCTTTTGGCGAAATTGATAATCTGAGAAGAGGCGGTAGTGATTATACAGCTTCGTTAATTGGTGCTGGAATTAAAGCAGAGGAAGTACAAATCTGGACGGATATCGATGGAATGCATAATAACGATCCACGTATAGTAAAAGGAACCAAACCTATTGCCCGTTTATCTTTTGATGAAGCTGCAGAACTGGCTTATTTTGGAGCTAAAATTTTGCATCCTCAATCTGTGTTCCCTGCGCAGAAGTATAAAATTCCTGTTCGTTTATTAAATACCATGGAGCCTAATGCTTTTGGAACTTTAATCAGCAGCGAAAGCGAAAAAGGAAAAATTAAATCTATTGCTGCAAAAGATGGCATTACCGCTATTAAAATTCAATCTAGCCGTATGCTGTTGGCCTATGGGTTTTTGAGAAGAGTTTTTGAAGTTTTTGAAAGATACAAAACTCCAATAGATATGATTACTACTTCTGAAGTTGCAGTTTCTGTTACTATAGATGATACTAAATATCTTGGAGAAATCACTAAAGAACTGAGTGATTTTGGTATTGTTGAAGTAGATGTTAACCATTCTATTATTTGCGTAGTTGGCGATATGGGGGCAAATACACATGGCTTTGCTTCAAGAGTTTTCGAATCGTTAAAACATATTCCTTTGAG
>JAZQRF010000318.1:0-36321 GCA_045629485.1 Pelobium sp.
AACAACGCAAATATCTTATGCTTACCAGAAAGATTCATTTCTGAAGAAGAAGCTAAAGCAATAGTAGACGCTTTTTTAGCGACACCTTTTGAAGGTGGAAGACATGGAAACAGGGTAGGAAAAATTTCTTGTTAAGACAGTCTCATTCCAAATATCAAGAGCCTTTCAGAAATCTGAAAGGCTTTTTTATTAATCGCTTTACTTTCCCCAATTCATCCGTTTTGATACTGCAACATAGCGCTTTAACAATTTTACAAACCCCACTTTATTTTATACTTAGAATAAGTACCTTTGCAAAATTGTTTTTCAGAAAAAGTATTTGCAAAATATCTGCTTTCCTCTTCAAAATACAATAACACAAGATTATTTATGAAAAAAATTGTTGATTACAGAAAGCTTTTGGGCGTTACTGCTAGTGCAGAATTGCAGGAATTAAAAACGGTATACAGAAACTTAATGAAAACCTGGCATCCAGATAAATTTCAGGACAGTGCAGAAAGCAAACTTGAGGCCGAAGAGAAAAGCAAAACGATAATAGAGGCTTACCACTTTTTAGTGAGCATTGCACCGGAAACAAGAAACCAGTCTTTGGCAGAATATACTGCTACAACAACATCATCAAGTATTGTTGATTTTGAATATAAGTCTCAGGTTTTAAGAGTAGATTTTTTTGATGGCAACTCTTATGAATACTTTGATGTACCCAAAGCAATTTATGTAAAACTGGTAAATGCAGAATCCAGGGGAAGATTTGCAAGAAGGCATATCTACAATTCTTATGTTTACAGAAGCTTAAATAAGTTGGTAGCAACCGCATAAACAAAAGCCAAGGTCTAAAAATCTTGGCTTTTGATTTAAATGCTAAACTTTTAAAGAGTGCTAATCTCAATAGAGCTTTCTAAAAGCTTATGTACCGGACATTTCTTTGCGATAGCTAATAATCTTTCTTTTTGCTCAACAGATAAGGCTCCGGTAAGATCAATTTTAGCTTCTAGATAAGAGGTATTCGTCTCTAAATTCTGTTGAAAATTAACAGTAACCAGAGCTTCTTTTAATGGCCAGCCTTTTCTATTGGCATACATCTTCATCGTTATTGCTTTACAAGAGCCTAAAGATGCTGCTAATAGTTCTTTAGGAGAAAATCCGGCACCACTTCCTCCCATATCTTCTGGTTCGTCTGCAATAATAATATTGGTATCTGTAGTAAGTTCTGTCTTATATAATTCTTCAGAGATTTTTGCTGCTATTTTAATCATTATCTTTTGTTTAATTGTGGAAGCGGAACAAATTCAGTTTCACCAGGCACTTTTTTAAATTGCTGCGCTAACCATTTTTGCTTAGCTTTTTCTATTTGCTCTTTATCCGAAGCAACAAAGTTCCAGTAAATAAAACGCTCTTCAGGGAACGGATCACCGCCAAATATGTAAACTGTCGTATTTTCTTCTATTGTGAACTCACACAGCTTGCTATTCTTAGCTACTAAAAGCTGTTTTGGACCAAAAGTATTTCCTTCGCTTTCTATACTACCTTCTAAAATATACAAGCCGCTTTCACCAAATAAGTTATCACCTAGTTTCATCACCTGCTTTTCTTTACTCTTTATCTCTAAAAAATAAAGCGGACTGTAAACCGGTACTGGAGATTTCCTGCCAAATGCTTGGCCGGCTACCAATTTAAAATCAACATTATTATCACTCCATTTTGGTAAATCATTTTCTGAAGCATTGTAAAAAGCCGGAGCCATCTGCTCTAATTCCTTGGGCAATGCTACCCAAATTTGTAAGCCATGAAGACTTTTCTCGCTACTTCTTAAATACTCCGGAGTTCTTTCAGAATGAACAATACCTGAGCCTGCTGTCATCCAGTTTACCTGACCCGGTTTAATTTCTATCTCTGTACCCAAACTGTCTTTATGCATCATGCTGCCTTCAAATAAATAGGTCAGGGTAGAGAGTCCTATATGAGGATGCGGACCAACGTCAATATTTTCATATTCTTTTAGAAAGGCCGGTCCCATATGATCAATAAAAGCAAAAGGACCAACCATTCTTTTTTCCCGAAAGGGAAGAAGTCTGCCTACCAAAAAATCACCTATGTGACTTGGCCTTTCTTCGATAATTAAATTAATATTAGACATCGCTTTGATTTATATTAGTTATTCAAGATACCCAAATCTTCCCATATTTACATCTTCAAAAGCTTGCATAATTTCTGCCTTGGTATTCATTACAAATGGACCATGGGCTGCAATCGGCTCTTTTATTGGCTCTCCACTTAACACCAAAACCACGCTGTCTTCTAATGCTTCAAAAGAAAATTCTTCGCCTTCGTTTTCAAATACCACAAAATGATCTGTTTCTACTACTTCTTCTCCGTTGATATTAATGCTCCCTTCTACAACCAATAAAGCAGTATTATATTCAGCAGGGAAATTAAAGCTAACTTTAGCGCCCTTATTTAATTTTGCATTTTGCAAATTCACAGGAGTAAATGTAGATGCCGGTCCTGCAGTTCCGTTATATGCGCCAGCTATAATTTCAATCACTCCGCCATTATCTGGTAATGCTACTGTTTCTATTTGTTGAGCTGTGATTTCCTGATATTTAGGAGCAGACATTTTATCTTTTGCAGGAAGATTTACCCACAATTGCACCATCTGGAAATCTCCTCCTTTAGCACTAAACTCTTTTTCGTGATATTCTTTGTGTAAAATTCCGGAAGCTGCTGTCATCCATTGAACATCTCCTTCGCCTATAATTCCGCTATTACCTGCACTATCATGATGGGCAACTTTCCCTTTATAAGCAATCGTTACGGTTTCAAATCCACGATGAGGGTGTACATTCACACCTCTAGGCTGATCTGTTGGAGGAAAGTAGAATTTAGAATTGTAATCCAACATAATAAACGGACTCATCCTGTACATATCTGCATGTCCTTTTCCAGGGATAAAATTATGAACCCTAAAACCATCGCCAACCATATGTGGCGCAGGCGGAGTAAATACTCTTTCTGTTCTTTTTGTTTTCATTGCCTTAATGTTTTATATAACAAACTTACTTGTTAATAAACGGCTGGGCATTGATGTATGATAAGAAATTAATGAGGCTTAAAATTATTCTTCGCCAGTTCCTTTCTCACCCTGCTTAAAGATTCTGGAGTAATCCCTAAATAGGAAGCAATCATCCATTGAGGGATCCTCAGGGTTAGATTTGGATAAAGCTGGATAAAATCCAAATACTTCTTTTCTGCCGTGGCTCCCAATAGCAGGTTTACCCTCTTCTGTAATTGTAAAATATGACTGTGTAACGCTTTATTATTAAACGAATTAAAGGATGGGTTTAAGCATGACGCCTGATCAACAAATTCCTGCGTGAGAAACACCACCTCACTATCTTCTATTGCATCTATATAAAGTTCTGATGGCAAATTAAAAAACGAGCTGCTTC
This sequence comes from Pelobium sp., assembly GCA_045629485.1. Classification (GTDB taxonomy): domain Bacteria; phylum Bacteroidota; class Bacteroidia; order Sphingobacteriales; family Sphingobacteriaceae; genus Pseudopedobacter. The sequence goes on from JAZQRF010000318.1 coordinate 3,450, forward strand.
TATCCACAATTAACCAGTTCTCTGGAGCAAATTGAATGATGTGTTCTTTTCCCGTTTCGTCGATGGTATAAGACCGGAGCAAGCCTTTTGAAACAAAAAAAGAATAGATACATATTTCGCCCTGCCTTAGTAACAGCTCGCCCTTCTTTACCTGTTTGTGTTTTAAATATCCGGAGAGTTGGTTAAAATCTTCTTCAGAAATTGCTGCTTTGGATTGAATAAACTTTTTAAAATTTTCCTCCATTGCTATTCATCATATCATCTATAGTACTGTATGCCACAAAGTGGTAGTTTGGCCTTGCTTTTTTGTAAATTTCTATGGCTTTTTTTCTTCCTTCAGGAGTAGCTAATAGTTCTTTATAGATTGGAACTATAAATTTTCGCCGGCCTACATTTACTAAAAACTCTTCTATTTTAGAGTAAGCAGGAGTGTAGTTGTTTTTAACAGCCAGCGTGTACCAGGTGCATTGCAGCTCTGCATTCCCAGAATTGGTAAAATAAAATTCACGGTCGATAGCTAATAATTTTTCTGGGCTTAGTGCCTGAGGAAGAGTTTTAATGAAGTACAATTTTTCATTAGTAGATCGGATCTTCGACCGGAGGCCCTGAATTTTATTTATCTTGAGATCTTTCTTCAGCTCATCTATTGCTTTAAATTTTTCACTCACTGGAACCTTAAAATTTTTAGGTAGCCCTGGCTGATAAATCCAGGCATAGGCATTTATTTTAGATTTCAGAGCAGTATCATTCTTAATGATCTGTTCATCCAGTTCTTTTTCAAATTCAGGTAAGCTGATGCTTTTAAAAGCATACTTTTCAAAATATGCCTTCAGAAACTTGTCGAAGCTGTCTCGTCCAATGGCTTCTTCTATGTTTTTTAAAAAGAAAAATCCTTTTTCGTAAGCTATATCGGTTACTCCTTCATCCGGATCACGACCAGAGAAATCAACATTCAATCTCGTATCCGGGCTTTTATCTCCCAAATCTTCCACCGTAGATACCAGCTCTTTATAACCTAACACTTCAAGCATCTTGGCTTCTTCTTCACCATAAAGCTCTTCTATAATCCTTCTTTCAAAATAAACAGTAAAGCCTTCGTTTAACCAGAAATTGTTCCACGTGGAATTTGTAACCAGATTACCGCTCCAGCTATGTGCTAATTCATGAGCAATTAGACTTACTAAAGATCTGTCTCCGGCAATTACAGTGGGCGTGACAAAAGTTAATACCGGATTTTCCATCCCCCCAAAAGGAAAACTTGGAGGTAAAACCAGTACATCATACCTTCCCCAACGGTATTTACCATAAATTTTTTCTGCAGCGCTCACCATTTTACCCATATCAGCAAATTCATAGGCTACTTTATCTATCAGGACCGGTTCGGCATAAACACCCGTATTGCCAGAAATCTTACGAAACGCAATATCTCCAACAGCCAGGGCCATCAGGTAGGATGGGATGGGGTTTGTTTGTTTAAAATGATATTTTCCTGAGCTGTTTTTTTCCTGGGGATTTTCGGCACTCATTAAAGCTAAAAGTCCTTTGGGAGTTTCTATTTCTGCGGTATAAGTAAATCTTATAGAAGGGCTATCCTGGCAGGGAATCCAACTCCGGGCCAATATAGCCTGAGATTGTGTAAAAAGAAATGGATGTTCTTTACCTGATGTTTGTTGTGCGCTTAGCCATTGAAGCGCTGCCGCATCCTTGCCTGTTTTATAATAAATATGAATTTTAGTGGTTTCGGGTTTAATCTGAACGCTTAACGCTTGTCCCAGGAATTTTTCTTCATCTCCCAAAACGAAAAAGGTTTCTTCTGCGCTCGCATCCAAAGTAATCTTCGAGATCTCTAAACCCTTTGTGTCAAACACCATTTCATCTGAGCCTGTTTTGTTTTCAATGGTCCAAACCGCAACCCCACCTAAATTTTTTTGATCAAAGTCTACTTTTAATTTTAGGTCTAAATGTTTTACAACTACATGCTGTGGTTCGGCAAAAGAATGGGGATCTAACTTCACATCATTCGCTTTGCTATCTCCGTTTTCATTTTTTTTCTCTCCCGAACAGGATAAAAAAACGGCTGCCACTATAAGAAATGAGATTCTGTTTATCATTTTACCTAAACCTTAAAGTAACCTTAACCTTATTTGCCGTACCATCTGAAGAACCTTGCCAGGATGAATAATTTCTGATAAGATAGATCGCCCTGGCGTCAGCAAGTTTGCTCAAGCTTTTTAAAATTTTAAAATCACTTAGCGAACCATTTGCATTAATCACAAATTCAACAACTACTGCTCCTGTTTCGTTTGTTTCTAATTCATTGTTTTCGTTCAGGTATTTTCTAAATTCTGCCCATCCGTCTTTTGGTCCTGCACCCTGCTTTACTTTTCCGGCACCATAACCCACCACCACCACTTCAGATAAAGTCGCATTTTCAGGCTTTAACGAAACCTGCAAAGAATCTCCTTCAAAAACTTCCAGTTCTTTCTTTTGGAAACCTAAAAGTCTAAGAGAAAGTTTTGCTTCCGACTCAGCAGGAATTTTAAATTCGCCGTTGTGATCTGTTGTTGCAGTTATTCCGCTTTCAATATCTGTAACGCTTACACCCGCAAGGGCCGTCTTGGTCTCTGCATCTGTAACCTTTCCTTTAATGGTATTGTTTAAACTTCTTTTTGATTTTGCCAGCATACCCTGAGAACTCCTCGCTGCCATAAGGTTATTATCCGAAGCAATAACATTTTCATTTTGTAAACTATCAATTGCCAAGGCAGAAGATGAAGCCACAGATTGTAAAACAATCTGATCAGAGGAAGCAATAACCTCGTTAGTATTCGTATCTTGTTTCTCTAAACTTACAATTACAGGACTTTGGTCAATAACTTCCTGCTTACCTAATACTGTATCCTCGTTAAAATCGTTTTCTCTCTGCTCTTTTTTTAAGCCAGGGATAGCCGCATTTTCGGGCAAACCATCTACCAACGAGTTTTTACTTTTATCGGGTAAATTAAGATAAATGCTCACCAAGCCGATTAACACTACGATAGACGCTGCTATGGTCCAGTTTTTAAATCCAAAATATCCTGCACCTTTTTCAGATTTGCTTCTTATCCTGTCTTTTAATCTTTCATTAAGGTCTACGAAATCATTCTTTTTAATAGTAAGTTCACTAAAGCCTTCCATTGCCTCCGCTAAAAAAGGATCCTCGAGCGCTCTTTCTTCGAGTTGCTGCATAGCTCTTCCATCCAACTCTCCGTTGTAATATTTTGCAATGAGTTCTATATCTATCTCTGGTTTTTTCAATGTTCTTTTTCGATACAGATTTTTAGATTCCTTTTCCCGTTTTGAATATAACTTTTTACTTTTTTTAGATCATAACCTGTTTTCTCAGCGACCTCTGCATAACAGAGCTGCTGTAGGTAAAACAGATGAATGCTTTGTTTCTGCATCTCATCCAGTGTTTCTATACATTTTTCCATAGCCAGAAGCTGGGCTTCTCTATCTAGACCATTCTCATGATGCAGAAGTGGATCAGATTCCATAAAAGATTCATCCAAAGGAATGACAACATTTTTTTGGTCCTTCCTCAAAATCATCAAACAATGGTTCCTGCTTAAAACATGTAACCAATTTCTAAAATTCCCAATCTCATGAGATTTCACCTTTTCTATCAGCACTTCAAACACCTGCATTACCACATCTTTACTGGTGTCTTTATCTTTCAAATATTTTAAGGCTACGCCATACACCAGGGGCATATACGGCTCATAAAGCTTTCCCAAAGAATCCAGGTTCCCCGAACTTTTATATTCAGTGATCCACTTTTCGTCTTGATTAGCGCCTGTCTTATTTAGGTGTGAAATATTCATTCTATACTCAATAATAAAAAAAATTATTGGGTCTTATGGAATTTAGCAATTGAAAGCATCCTCTATATAAAATATAAAATTATGAAAACATTCTCTTTAATTATCATGTTGGCCGGCCTGTTTTTTAATACAAATGCCTTAGAACTTAAATATATCGATGGGTATGTTTATGAAAAATCTAATAAACAAGTTTTACCTGGTGTGGTTATAATCGCAAAAAGTTCGGGCAAAAGAGCAGTTACCGACGATAAAGGCTATTTTAGACTTGATGTTTCTGCAGCAGACAAGGCTCTAAAGATCAGCTTCCTTGGATTTAAATCTCAGGAAATTCCTATTCTAAACTCAGGTAAATCTCTTAAAATATACCTTGAACCTGATAATTTAATGCTTATGGAAGAAGTTGTTATTGGATCTAGTGCGCTTTCTAAAGTTGCGGAGTACAGGTCTGCAGCTGTAATGCATCAAAACAGCCAATACTACGCTCCTCCTTTTCGTGTAAATACAGAATCTTATGATGCTATTAGTGAAAATGGGTTTAAAAGACCTCAAAGCGATCCTCTCTCTACATTTTCTATTGATGTAGATGCGGCATCTTATAGTAATATGAGGCGCTTTTTAAACCAGGGACAATTGCCTCCCAAAGACGCCGTAAGAATAGAAGAAATGATTAACTATTTCAAATATGATTATGCAGAACCAACGGGTATCCATCCGGTAAATATAGAAACAGAGCTCACACAGGCGCCCTGGAATAAAAAGCATCATTTACTAAAGGTGGGTTTAAAAGCAAAAACTTTAGCTAACAAGAACCTGCCATCAGCAAACCTGGTTTTCTTGATAGATGTTTCGGGTTCTATGCAGGGACAAAATCGATTAGAACTGCTAAAAACATCGTTCAAACTTCTTACAGACCAGCTTCGTCCACAAGATAAGGTTGCCATAGTGGTGTATGCCGGGGCAGCGGGTGTCGTGTTGCCATCTACATCAGGAAATCAGAAAACCAAAATAAAAGAAGCGTTAAGCAGATTAGAAGCCGGTGGCTCTACTGCCGGAGGAGCCGGAATTAAGCTGGCCTACAAACTAGCAACACAGTCTTTTGTTAAAGGAGGAAATAACAGGATCATACTGGCAACCGATGGAGATTTTAATATTGGAGCGTCCAGCGATTCTGAAATGCAACGATTAATAGAAGATAAAAGAAAATCTGGGGTGTTCTTAACGGTGTTAGGCTTTGGAATAGGGAACCTTAAAGACAGCAAGATGGAAACATTAGCCAATAAGGGTAATGGAAATTATGCTTATATAGATAATTTAACAGAAGCTAAAAAAGTTTTGGTGAACGAATTTGGAGCTACACTTTTCACCGTTGCTAAAGATGTGAAACTACAGCTGGAGTTTAACCCGGCCAAGGTACAGGCCTACCGTTTAATTGGCTACGAAAACAGGCTGCTCAATAACGAAGATTTTAAAGATGATAAAAAAGATGCAGGGGAAATGGGAGCGGGGCATACAGTAACTGCTTTGTATGAGATTATACCTGCTGGCATTCCTAATGTGTTTCTAACAGATAATGATGACTTAAAATATCAAAAACCCGGTTTGCTTAAAGACTCACATGAATTATTAACCATTAAACTCCGGTATAAAAAACCTGCGGAAGATATAAGTAAAGAAATCTCGCTGGTGGTAGATGATAAAATTAAACTCCTTGAAAATGCTTCTTCAGATTTAAAATTTGCCGCTTCTTTAGCTAGCTTTGGAATGCTCCTCAGAGATTCTGAATTTAAACAGGGCGCAAATTTTAAGGATTTGATTAATTTAGCCCGCAGTGCAAAAGGCAAAGATGAAGATGGCTTTAAAACAGAGTTTATCACCCTTGCTGAAAATGCCAAACTGCTTTCCGAAAGCCATCATCAAAAAGATTAATATTTCCACATAAATGAAAATGAATAAAACAACTATCGTAACATTATTAAGCAGCACAATATTACTCTCAAGCTGTGATACATTAAACCAGGTTGCCGGGCAATACGGTGGGGTTCTTACTCAAACCGGTGCTCCAACGCAAACAGAAATTGCCCTGGGATTAAAACAGGCCTTAGAATTAGGGACAGCGTATGGTGTAGACCGCTTATCTTCTCAAAACGGCTTTTTAGGAAATGCTGCAGTAAAAATTCTTTTTCCTCAGGAAGCTAAGAAAGTAGAAAATACACTTAGGTCATTAGGCCTAAACTCCCTTTGCGATAATGTAATTACAAGTTTAAACAGGGCGGCCGAAGATGCGGTAAAAGAGGCAAAACCGATATTTGTTAGTGCCATTAAGCAAATGAGTTTCCAGGATGTAACCAATATATTATTAGGAGACAAAACCGCTGCAACAGAATATTTTAAAAGATCAACAAATGCAGCTTTGGTGGCTAAATTTAGTCCTATTATTAAAGCCAGCATCAACAAAGTTGGAGCAACTAAATATTGGGGGGATGCTACTACCGCTTATAATAAAATCCCATTGGTAACACCAGTAAATACAGATTTAACCGGTTATGTAACAGAGAAAGCCGTGAGCGGTTTATTTGTAGAAATCGCCAAAGAAGAATTAAAAATAAGAGAGAATGTAGGTGCCCGTTCTACTACTTTATTACAAAAGGTTTTTGCTTACGCTGATGCAAAGAAATAGTTAAATGAACTTAATAAAGAGAAAGCCGGTAAATACTCCGGTTTTTCTTTATATTACAAGATTAAGATGAAATATTATTCATTTGGCGAAGACCCCACCATACCACAGGATGAGTTTTTTATGAAAGAAGCTTATAAAGAAGCTTTGTTGGCTTTAAAAGCAGACGAAGTTCCGATTGGGGCCGTAATCGTGTGTAATGGTAGAATAATTGGTCGCGGGCATAATTTAACCGAACGTTTAAACGATGTTACTGCGCATGCTGAAATGCAAGCTTTTACTTCTGCCAGTAACTTTATAGGAGGTAAATACCTGAAAGACTGCACCCTGTATGTAACTATGGAACCCTGCGTAATGTGTGCCGGAGCTTCCTACTGGACACAGATCAGCAAAATTGTTTTCGGGGCTTATGATCCACAAAGAGGATTTAGCCGCTTAAACCAATCTATCCTGCACCCAAAAACAACTTTTACTGGGGGTATTCTACAGCAGGCTTGCGGTAGCCTGGTAAAAGAATTTTTCCAGAATAAAAGAAATAAAACTTAACATTGTTTCAACAATTATTAAGTACAGGGGTTTATATTTGTATAAAGAATTTGTAAAACTTAAATATTAAAATTATGGCTTTTGAATTACCAGCGTTACCATACGCTTTTGACGCATTGGAACCACATATTGATGCACAAACTATGGAAATACACCATGATAAGCATCATGCAGCCTATGTAACTAACCTTAACAAAGCATTAGAAGGTAAAGACGGAGAGTCTAAATCTATAGAAGATATCTGTAAAAACATTTCAACTTACCCTGTAGCGGTAAGAAATAATGGTGGCGGACATTACAATCATTCATTATTCTGGACAGTTATAGGCCCTAACGCAGGCGGTACACCTTCCGGAGAATTGGCAGAAGCTATTAATGCCGCTTTTGGTTCTTTTGAAGACTTTAAAACCAAATTTTCAGAAGCTGGTGCAACCCGCTTCGGTTCAGGCTGGGCTTGGTTATCAGTAGCTGAAGATGGCAAATTAGTAGTTAGCTCTACACCAAATCAAGACAATCCATTAATGGATGTAGCAGATGTTAAAGGAACTCCAATTCTTGGAATGGATGTTTGGGAACATGCTTATTACTTAAAATATCAAAATAAACGTCCTGATTATATTGCAGCCTTCTGGAATGTAGTAAACTGGGATGCGGTTGCAGAGCGTTTTGCGAACGCAAAATAGTTTGGCATTATTTTATCAATGTTAAAAACGGGAAGAAATTCATCTTCCCGTTTTTTATTGATAAAATATGAAAAAGTTAACTTTCCCTCTTATGGCTTTTTTAGTAATGCTTTTAAGCAGCTGTGAGGTTGTAGAAGGCATTTTTAAAGCCGGATTATTTGTAGGTATTATTGTAGTGGTTTTGGTATTAGCCATTATATTTTGGATTGTTTCTAAGCTGAGGTAACAAAATGAAAGCACTTGTGCTTGATGGGGTAGACCAACCATTAAAAATAAAAGAAGTACACAAACCTATCCTTAAAGAAGGAGAGGCTTTAGTGAGAATTAAGGCTGCAGCTTTTAACCGGAGAGATTTCTGGATACAAAAAGGTAAATATGCTGGTCTAAGGTTTCCTATTATTTTAGGTTCTGATGGAGCTGGCATTGTGGAAGAAGTTTTTAATGAAATTGACAGGCATTGGATAGGAAAAAATGTGGTCATATACCCTGGAAATAATTGGGGAGAAAACCCAGACTTTCAGGGAAAGGATTTTAGCATCCTGGGCTTACCAGATAATGGTACTTTTGCAGAATATGTAAAAGTAAAATCTGAATCTTTGTTTACAAAACCTGATCACCTTAACTTTTACGAGGCCGCAGCTTTTCCGTTAGCAGGGGTTACGGCTTACCGGGCATTATTTACAAAAGGAAGAGTTAAAAAAGGAGATAATGTTCTAATTGTAGGCATTGGAGGCGGGGCCGCAACTTTTGTTTTACAGTGGGCGGTAGCGATAGGCGCCAATGTGTATGTCAGTTCCGGAACGCAAGAGAAAATCAATAAGGCAAAGGAGATGGGTGCACAAGGAGGCGTTAATTATAAAGAGGAAGACTGGGACAAGCAACTCGCTGCCATGGTTAAAGGCTTTGATGTGGTTATTGATAGTGCTTTGGGAGAGGGCTTTGCGAAGCATTTCACCTATCTAAACCCAGGTGCAAGAATTGTATTTTTTGGAGGGACTGCCGGAGATATTCCTTCATTAAATGGACGTATAATTTTCTGGAAACAAATACAAATTCTGGGAACTACTTTAGGTACCATCGAAGAATTTCAATCCATGATAAATCTGCTTAACAAGCATAAAATTCACCCTGTAATTGAGGGCGTTTTTAATTTTGAAGATGCAGAAAACGCAATGAGGATGATGGATGATTCATCTCAATTCGGAAAGATTGTTATTAAAGTTTAAATTCTTATTGGATTACAAATCTTATGAGACTATTGTTTAGTTAAACAGGTTCGTCCAAATCTTTTTTCACTTTCCTTTCTATCAACACTTTCTTCTTTCCAATTTCTGCTTCATTTAATGTATCGAGGGTATGGTCGGTAACGATTATTTCATGGTCTTTTTCTTTTTCACTGTTATGCATTGCTACAGCTTCAATATTCTGTAAGGCAACATCATATGGCCCTCTGTCAGACATTAATTTCACAAATACCGGTAAACATTCCAATAAAATAAAAAGAAATGATATAAAAGAAATAGCAAGATAAGTATCCACATCCCTCGAACCATCAGGGTTAAAAGACAATTGCCCAAGCGCATAATTCCTGTCTGCAAATCCCGCTACGTTAGCTAAACTATCCAACTGTGCTTCGTTAAACAACTTTGTACTGTTTAACCCCTCCATATCTTTTCGCCTGTTGATCATATTATCCAGCTGCTCCATCTCTCCTCTTACCTGATTTAACCTCGCGTCTTTCTGATCTATAACAGATTGCTTTTGTTTCGCATACGTACCGAAACCGGTAACCCCACTGGTTTGATTGGTTTTATCACCAAAAACCTCCTGGTTGAGGATATATCTTGATCTATTGATGTCTTTTTCTAAAGAATCCTTTTCTGTTTTCAATTCCTGCAGCTTGGTGAGTTCAAGGCTATATTTCTCTCCAAAAGCCTTGTTCAGAGTATCGATTTTAGAACGCTGCCCGTTAAGGTAACTGGTTTTTAGCTTTTGGCGAATTTCTTTATCAAAGATCTTTAATTCTAAGGGCCTAGAAATAACAATCCCAATCATAATAGCCAGCAAAATTCTGGGTAACGCCTGGAAAATCTGCTGATTTACCGAACCGGTTTTCTTTATACTCGCTACAATATACCTATCCATATTAAAAATAGCCAGCCCCCAAAGAATTCCGAAAACTATTGCAAATAGTACTGCAGCACTATTCCCTGCAAAAACAAAATACATAGCATATCCACCAGAAAGGGAGGCAAACAAGGCAGTAAAAAAAATGGTTGCTCCAATACCAACATATTTATTGTGTTCTGTTGGATATTTCTTAAGTGTTTCAATATGCGCTCCGGAACAAAACCAGAAAAAATTAGTAATTTTTTTCATTTGATTTCCCTACGGCAATAATTATTCCAGTAATCACAGATTTTACCAACAGCAGATTAATAAATGGAGATCAATGTTGAATCGAAACCCGCATTGTTTTTACCTGCATCGTATAACCTTTCTTGCTACTTACACCGTAATAGCTATTCATACTAAATGGAAGATTCAAGCAAACTGGCCTGATACAACTTAATAATGTTAGTCTTAAGTAGCCTGGATCAGCCCTTATATTTGATAAAGGATTAAAGCTGAGGTAATTTTAAAATTGTTTGCCCTGCAATAGCAAAAACCAAATCTCCTTCTTTAGCTTCGATACAGGCTTTTCCTGTAAATTTACCGAATGCAGGTAATACGGCATAATTAGCCGCAAAATAAAAACAAGCCACTGTTAAGCTCTGACGGCCCTTACTGCGAAGTTTAATTCCCGGATGGATGTGTCCGGCCAAAATGTAATTTTCTCTCTCTTTCTTCGGCAAATTATGTAGTAGTAGAAAAGGACCTAAAAAAAGTTCTTTCACCACCAGTATGTCTAGATTTTGATAAAGCTGTTCTTCTATAATATCATGATTCCCTTTTATAAGAATGAGTTCTATATTCTGATGAAGCTGCCGCCATAACCTAAACCAGTTCCAATCATCATTTATGTCGCTGTGAAAGAGATCACCTAAAAAAATGATTTTCTTAGGCTTGTATTGAGAAATCAGGTCTGACAAGTTAGCCATATCCTCTTGTGATAATTCCCTGGGAATAGGGATTCCTGCTTTTCTGAAATGTGTGCCTTTTCCTAAATGAACATCTGACACCAATAGTACCTGATAGGCAGGGAGCCAAATTGCTTTTTCAGGAAGTAAGAGTAATTTCTCGCCTTTTAGGTTTATCGGATAGCTTTTGGGTTGCATATAAAAAATAAAAGTCCTGCAGATAAATCTACAGGACTTCGTTTATTAACATGAAATATTATTTTATTGGGAAAGTAAATCTAAATTGTCCGCCATCAGGTGTGATACCCTGAATAGCCAGCATGTTTCCTTTAGTTGCACTTAACGCAGCATTAACCTGGTCGGTATTGTTTACACCCCTGCCATTAATACTGGTAATAATTGTTCCTTTCGGAACTTCATACATATCAAAAACTTTACCTGGCGATACGGTATTAACTACAACTCCAGAGCTTATGCCATATTTCTTTTTATCTGCCTCTTTAAGAGGAGCGAAAGTAGCACCTAAACTATTTAAAACCTCTGCTGCAGCAGGGCTGTCTTTAGAAGCAATCTTATTTGCTTCAGCTCCTTTAAGCGTTAGGTTAAAGTTTTTTAAACTTCCGTCTCTTAATACAGTTAGCTCTACCTTGTCACCAGGTCTCATACGGCCAATTTGCTCCTGTAACTCAGCTGAAGTTAATACGTTGTTTCCGTTTAATTTTTTAATAATGTCGCCTTTTTTTATACCGGCCTTAGCAGCGGCGCCATTCTCTACAGTAGAGCTAACATATAATCCGTTAATCTCTTTTATATTTAAGCCCTTTGCAACATCAGAGTTTAACTCCTGGAAGGTTACTCCAATAAATCCACGTTTAACTTCACCAAATTTGATAAAATCATCCATCACCTTTTTGGCAAGGTTTACAGGAATGGCGAAACCATAACCTTCGTAAACGCCTGTTTGAGATGCTATTGCTGAGTTAATACCAATTAATTCTCCGTTTGCATTTACTAATGCACCACCACTATTCCCTCGGTTAATTACAGCATCTGTTTGGATAAAAGATTCTATCGAAGAGCTAGCCGGTGGATTTTCGGGATCATAATTTCTAGGGTCTATATTATCCTGAGCAAGGATACCAATCTGGCGGGCTTTTGCACTCACAATTCCAGCTGTTACCGTAGATTCCAGGGTTAAAGGGTAACCAACGGCTAATACCCATTCTCCCACTTTCACATCATCAGAGTTACCTAATTTTACAATTGGAAGGTTTCTTGCCTCTATTTTAATTAAAGCGAGGTCAGTGTTCTTGTCTTTACCAATAACTTTCGCCTGCAATACTCTTTTGTCTGTTAAGATAACTTCGATTTTATCTGCATCATCAACCACATGATTATTGGTCATGATGTAGCCATCATCAGTAACTATCACCCCAGAACCCTTACCCATTGATGGCGTATTAGATTGGGGTCTTGCGCCTCTTCTTCCAAAAAAATCTTCAAACATATCACCAAACGGATCTCCGCCCTGTCTGGATGTTGATGCGCTTCTGTTGTAAGTAGTTCTAACGTGAACTACGCCCGGGGAAACAGCCTCTGCAGCCTGAGTAAAATCTAAAGCACCATTGTTTGAAATACGTGACTCAGGATGATTTGCAAAATATATTTTCTGTCTTTCATCCAAAGTTAGGCCATTTAAAGGCTTATCTTCAAAGAGCTTATATGCTCCAATGGCAACGGCTCCACCCACACAAGCTGTAAGTAAAGTAATACCTATTTTCTTAATATTATTCTTCATATTCTTATTCTTTAAATTAGGTTCCCGATTTAAACATATGGGTCAAAAATAATACCATAAAGACGAATTTTGCAAGTGTATGTTATGCTTTACACTGTTAAAAAATGTTAAAACATTTAAATTCGAAGAACATAATTTTATTCAGACTTAGGGATGACAGTATGGTTTGCAAGGTTAAATTTAAATAACCAATTTTACTGCCTTAATTTCAAAAATGAAAATCAAGTTTTATAAATACCAGGGTGCAGGAAATGATTTCATTATTATAGATAACAGGAATCGAGCTTTTAATCATCATCATCCCCAGCTACTAGAACGATTATGCAATCGTAGATTTGGTATCGGAGCAGATGGAATTATGTTTATAGAGGATGCCGAAGGCTTTGATTTTGAAATGATTTATTATAACTCTGATGGTCAACACAGTAGCATGTGCGGAAACGGAGGCAGGTGCATAGTAGCTTGTGCCAAATACTTACAAATATTTGACAATGAGACTAACTTTTTAGCAGTTGACGGCCCACACTATGCCAAAATTGCAGATTCTGGCGATTGGGTAAGCTTACAAATGATTGATGTTGATGTGGTTAATCGAGATGGGGAAGATTACGTAATCAACACAGGTTCGCCACATTATATCCGTTTAGAAAAAAATATTGATGAAAAAGATGTGGTTACTGAAGGAAGGAATATTCGCTACAACAACACTTATAAAACCGATGGAATTAATGTAAACTTTGCGGAAGACAAAGGTGATTATTTGTTTGTTAGAACCTATGAGCGTGGGGTAGAAGACGAAACCTTTGCCTGTGGTACAGGAGCAACTGCTGTGGCATTAGCTGTAGCTAAAGGTAAAAACGAAACGGGCGATATTGCCCAGCCTATTAAGGTTTTAGGAGGCAATTTAATTATAAGATTTAATTATGACGGTGAAAAATATCGTCAGATTTTTCTAGAAGGCCCGGCGGTTAAAGTTTTTGAAGGCGAAATCGAAATATAAGCTATTCCTTATTGTCTGAGAGATCAATAGATTGTTTAACACTTGCATCAAGTTGATTACTACAAATTTCAAGTAGGGCTAGATATTCCTCAATTTCTTTTTTACTTTCTGAAAGTTGCATAAGTTGGATTAAACCTAAGATAGACGCGAGAGGTTTACGAACCTGGTGGGAATTAATTAAGGCCGACTCTTTCAATAATTCGTTTTGCTTTTTAATCTTTTCTTCTTTTATTTTACGTTCTGTGATATCACTTTCTATAGCTACGTAACCATCCAGGTTATTTTTATCATCGTAAATAGGACTACCATCAATATGAAACCAGCAAACACTACCGTCTTTCATAATATTTTCTAGTTCTACCTGAAAAAATTCGCTCTTCATCATCGACTCCTTCATGTATTCTATTGCTGGTTTACTTGTGGATGGATAATTAAGAAAATCCCAGGGTCTTTTTCCAATAATATCTTTCCAACTAGACTGTGTTTTATTTAAGAATGCATTATTTACCCATTCAATATTGCCATTTTTATCAGAAATAATAATAAGGTTTTTAACCTTGTTTACTGTTTCTATTAGCCTTTTATTTTCCTTGTTTATGTTCGTAAGTTCTTCTATATCCTGTAAAGAGCCTATTATTTTATCTACATTTTGGTGCTCATCATATTTAATGGTAGCTTGATCATATACTAACTTATATTGACCATTCTCTACTTTAAAACGATATTCTCTCTCCAGGTGTTCACTTCCCTTCTCCATAGCATCCATTAACAGCTTATGGTTCTTCTCCAAATCATCAGGATGAATTTTTGTCATCCACCAATCTGCTTTATGAAGATCAGTATCTGTATCGTTCAAGAGATAGCTTACATTTCCAGACCACCTTATTACTTTATTCTTATAGTCCCACTCGTATATCGCATCATTCGTAGTGGTAACAAACTGTTCGAAGCGTTCTTTGGTGGTTTCTATTAACTGATCTTTTAATTCTAGTCCGGTAATGTCTTGAACAAATCCTTCCAGTACCCGATGATCTGAATTGTCTAAAGTTAAAAGCGCCCCAAACTTTATAAATTTCCATTTGCCCTTATGGCTTACTCTCAGTACGCATTCTCCTTCCTTGTCGCCGTTTTTAAAAGCTTTCATAAAAGACTTAAGCTTAGAAAGATCTTATTCGAATATAAATTTTTCTACATCCTGAAGCGTAGTTAAGCGATTGTTTACTTCCTGAATCTCTAAAAGTTCGTAAAAGAAGGAAGAAAATTTAAAAATATCTTTTTCTATAATATAAATCCATCCGGCAATTCTTGCAATTTTTTGTGTACTAAAGATTTTCTCTTTACTTTTTTTAAGCTCTTTGATAATAATCTCCAGCTGAGCATTTGTTGCAGCCAAAGTAGCCTGCTGTTCTGCCAACTGATTCTCGTAACTAGCTTTCTCGGTAACATCCAGCACCAGCACCAACCTTGCTCGTCTATTATTATAAATAATCTCATTGGAATAAATATCTACCTGAATGGATTTACCGTTTCTGAGGGAATGTATCCAGATACCAGAATTCTCTTTCAGCTTATCCTGTGACAAATAATCTTTAAGCCTTTTTTGCTCTTCAGGTGGACGAATAGCAGTAATTTTCATCTTATAAAATTCAGGTTCTGAATATCCATACTTGGTTATCGCTGCTTTATTCACCTTTATAAAATCCAAACTTTTCGGATCAAAAATCCACATTGGATTCGGATTAGAATCAAACATAGCTCTGTATTCTTCTTCCGACTGTTTAAGTTTTTTATAATATTTATTGATCAGTTTATAAAGTAAGATGGCGGTGATCAATACAAAGCCAGCTCTTTTTGACATTTGAAAAAAGTGCTTCTGACTGTCAGATAAATCTTCTAAAACTATAGCAAAGAGCATATCGCTAAAGTAAATCCATATTATACTTATACAGAAATATCCTATTGCGATCCGTTTTGAGCTATTATTCATCTGAAATCCGCCTTCTAAATTATAAATTAAGATATAAAGAAATCTTAATATTTAACGTTAAACCTGTATGGGAAAAGAGCTGTTCTATTTAATTTTCATATAAAAACTCAATAGACCGAACTTTGCACAGTAATTGTTTCTAATAAATGCGAATTAGTTAAACACTAGAATTTAATTTTATGAAAACTAAATTTTTTGTAATGATAGCAGGAACCGCTATGGTACTTGCTTCATGTTCTGCACCAAGAAAATTAAAAGAAGCTCAGGCTGAAAACGCCCGGCTCGACAGCTTATATCGTGGATTGCAAAACGAATTGCTAGCTTGTGAGAATGCCCGAAAAACCAGTACGGCTGGTTATGAAATGCGTATTAAGAGTTTAAATGAGCAGCTTAGCAATTTAAAAACGTCGAATACACAAGTCTTGAGCCAATTAAAAGACCTGGCTGTAATATCAGATAAACAGGCTGAAAGCATTAATAAATCCTTGGAGAACATAGGGGCAAAGGATAATTACATTAGGGATCTGCAATCAGCAATTGCCCGCAAAGACTCTTTAAACCTGGCATTGGTGATGAATTTAAAAGGGGCAATCGGAAATATGAATGATGAAGACATCAACATAAAGGTTGATAAAGGCGTGATTTATATTGATATCTCTGATAAATTATTATTTAAAAGCGGAAGTTTTGAGGTGAATGAAAGTGCCAAAAATGTATTGGGGAAAGTTGCAAAAGTTCTAAAGAATCAACCCGACATAGAGTTTATGGTTGAAGGACATACCGATAATGTTCCTTACAGGCCTAATGGTTTTATACAGGATAATTGGGATTTAAGTGTAAAAAGAGCTACCTCAGTAGTTAGAATCTTACAAAACCAGTATAATATTCCTCCGATAAGGATGACTGCCGCTGGTCGCGGGGAATATGATCCAATAAGCTCAAATAACGATGCCGCGGGAAGAGCAGCAAACAGAAGAACAAGAATTGTTATCCTTCCTGAGCTTGATCAATTTTTCAAATTATTAGAAACTCCGCAAAGGAAATAAGAAAGTATATTAAATAATCTGGCAGGCCTTAGTCTGTCAGATTTTAATAACTACACACATTTCCAAACACTATCTATAAACCACTTCTTAGTATCTAAAAAATGCTTTACAGGCTTAAAGTTTGCCTGAATAGCTAATTCTTCTGCTTCAGTAATGCTATATTTTTGAGAAACTTCCATAAAAATATATTCGTTTTCACGGAAAAAAATAGGATCGCTATCTGCAATAGTTACGGATTGTTTTTTAAGACTGATTAAATAGCTTTTGCAGGATCCGGTTGCCGGATCGTACGAAGGGTAGTGGTCAAAGGCTTCAATATCAAAATTTGCATTTAGTTCCCTGTTAATTCTCTTTAATAAATTTAAATTAAATGCTTTAGTATGTCCTTCTATGTCGTTATAGGCATTACGAATGGTATTGGGATGCTTTTTAAGATCAAATCCCACCATTAACAAATCGTCTTCACTTAAGTGTTTTCTTAATTGTTTACAAAAAACCTGAGCTTCCTCTACAGGCATGTTCCCAATATTAGCGCCAAGGAATAATACTACTTTTCTATTGGCAGATAGGCGATACGCCTCCTTTAGCATGTCGAAATATTCTCCGTTAAGCCCTTTTACCTTTAATCCATTTATTCTGGTAGGGAGATTATTCTCTAATTCGGAAATAATATGTGAAGAAATATCTATCGGATAGTAAGTAAATTTTGATTGTTTACACATAAACTGGTTTAGTAAATAAAAAGACTTTGTTGCATCGCCTGCACCAAGTTCTATGAGATCAAATTCTTCAAAACCATTTTTTAATACCTCGGCTAATTCAGCAGTTTGTTCTTTAAAAATTTCCATTTCACAATCTGTTGGATAGTATTCAGCGCTATCCATAATCTGCTGAAATATTATGTCTCCGTCCTCATCATAAAAATATTTAGAGTATAATTGCTTGGGAGATGATTTCAATCCCTTTATTACATCCTGTAAAAATTGGTTCATAAGGTGTTCAGGGTTATTTCGCTAATCTTATTCCGTTAAAGTGCCATCTTAAATTGGGATGAAAAAAATTCCTGTAGGTTGGCCTCTGATGGTCTTGTGGTGTTGCAATAGAAGCGCCTTTTAACACTATTTGGTTCACCATGAACTTCCCATTGTATTCTCCTAAAGCACCTGGTGACTTGCTAAAGCCTGGGTAGGGCAAATAAGCGCTTTCTGTCCATTCCCATACTTTTCCCCATTCAAATCTTTTAGAAGCTGCTTCCCATTCGAACTCCGTAGGCAAACGTAACTTTCTAAATGCAGCATAAGCTGCAGCTTCATAGAAACTGATATGCATTAAAGGTTCATCGGGATTAATTTCTTTTAATCCTGATAAAGAATATCTAAACCATTTCCCATCTATCTGATGCCAATAGAGCGGCGCTGTAATCTTGCTATTTTTTACCCATTCCCAGCCCTCCATGTGCCAGTAATTAAAATCTTCATAGCCACCATTGATGATAAATTCTATAAACTCTTTATTACTGACTAATGCTTTAGAGATGGAATAATTAGGGAGGTAAACTTTATGCCTGCCCAGTTCATTATCAAAACAAAATTCCTCTCCTTCATATCCAATTTCAAAAATCCCTTCCTCCATATCTACCCAGCCTGTTGCATTATTCCTTAATTGACTTTCTATATTTTTGGAAGAATAAGAAGGGAAAAGAGGGTTGTGACCTAGAATATATTTTATATCATAATACAATAATTCCTGATGCTGTTGTTCGTGGTTTATTCCAAGTATGATTAATTCTTTAACTTCCTTAGATACCTCATTTCTTAATAAATAATTCATAGCGTCATCTACATAATAACGGTATTGGTAAATAGCCTTCACTGTTGGGCGGGTTAAGTTCCCACGATCTGTTCGTACTACTCTGGCACCAAGAGTCTCATAATAACTATTAAAAACATAGTTAAACTGGGGATCAAATTCTTTATAATTTGGGTGGTATTGTTTGAGAATAAAAGTTTCAAAAAACCATGTCGTATGGCCTAAATGCCATTTAGGCGGGCTTACTTCAATTACGGGTTGTACCACATAATCTTCTGTTTCCAAAGGCTCGCAAATTGCCTCACTCCATGTTCTTATAGACTTATATCTTTCAGGAAGATTCATATATACCAGAGATTTCTTTCATCAAAACAATTTTAATGCCTTTAGTTCTAGTCTAAAGACATAAACAAATTATTTAATGATTCTGAATAAAGAGGATGAGCAAAAATCATGTACCTGATTTGGTCATAGGTTAAATTACCAACCATTGCCATTTGTAAAACCGACATAATTTCTCCACCTTCTTCCCCAATGATAGATGCTCCTAATATTTTTTTTGTATCGGCGTCTACAATAGCCTTCATGAAGCCCCGGGTTTCTGCAGTTTCTATCGCTCTGGCTACATTTTTCATAGGAATCTTAGCTACTTTATAATTTAAGCCTTTTTCTTTAGCCTGGTTTTCTGTGATTCCAACTCTTCCCAATTGTGGGTCGGTAAACATACAATAAGGCTCTATCCTATTCCTGATGCTTAATCTTGCATTTCCTAAAATATTCTTACTTACTATTACATAATCATTATAAGATATATGTGTAAATGCGGAATTTCCATTCACGTCACCTAAAGCATAAATATGATTAACATTGGTTTTGAGAACCTGATTAGTGGGTATGTAGCCTTGTTCATCAACTTTTACACCTGCAGAACTTAAATTTAAGCTTGCTGTTTGGGGTTTCCTTCCTGTAGCAATGAGAATGTGACTGCAAGAGATTTGCTTTTCTTTTCCATTAACCTTTATCGTAACCTTCTTGCTTTTCTTAGCCTGTCTTAAACTTATGAGTTCGGCTGAAGTCAGGATTTTAATCCCTTCATTCTTAAAAATATTACTCATTTCTATACAAACATCATCATCTTCATGGGGCATTAGTGTTTTTCCCATTTCCAATATCGTTACCTTAGAACCGAAACGTTTAAACATTTGTCCAAACTCCAGGCCTATGTAACCGCCACCTACAATTAAAAGATGTTGAGGCAATTTTTTTAGGTGCATGATATTATCAGAAGTATAATACTCTACTTCTTTTATTCCGTCTATTTCAGGGATAAGGGGAGTATTTCCAACATTAATAAATATTTGTTCCCCTTTAATTTCTTCCTGCTTATTGTCTTTTGTGGAAATGAATATCGTATGGTTATCTTTAAAAGAGGCCTCTCCGTAAATTAATGTAAGATTTGGTGTTTTTTTTATTCCTCTCTCTGCGCCAGCTCTAAAAGTTTTTACAATTTTGTTTTTGCGTTTAATGATATTTTTGAAATTTACTTTGTAGGTTTTAATCTCTATTCCCAGATCATTGCTCCTACCAGCGAGATAAGCCATCCTGGCGGATGCCACTAACGTTTTAGTTGGTGTACAGCCTTCGTTTACGCAAACTCCACCAATAGCACTTTTCTCTATCAATGCGGTTTTCATTCCTGCTTTGGCTAGTTTTTTTGCAAGAGGCACTCCAGCCTGACCGGCACCAATAATTATTGCATCAAATTCTCTCATTTAAAAGGTTTTTAAGATAACAGGGCAAGATGTCTTTGGTTTTAGCTAATAGCAGGAGGGATTAAAAACAAAAAGAGTTTCCGACTTAAGATGGAAACTCTGAAAGGCATAATTATTCTAATAAAAATTATTTGAAGACGGAGTTTACTTCAGTTATTTTCCAGGAATCATTTATTTTGGAAAGGCTCACAATATTTTCACGGGTAAACAATTCGTATTTCATACTCACATTCACCAAAGCATAATTTTCACTTGCCGTAATTATATTATAATTTATATCACAGTCTTGCGTAATTGCGCTTTTTTTAGCGTGAGCTTTTAACTCTTCGCTTTTACCATGGCTAAAGATTTTACCGTTTCTGTTGAGGTTAAATTTAGCATTATCTGCTATTATAGAAGGATAATCTGCATGGTAGCCCGACTTTAAGGTTTGGATATAGGTATCTAAACTTAAAGACATAGTTTTTTGTACTGTTTTTTTTGCATCAGGTGAAGCGAAAGAGGTTGATCCTACAAAAGCAAAAGCTATTAAAAGGCTGAGTAATTTCTGAGTTTTCATAATCCTATTTTTTTTTGATAATTTCTTGTTTATAATATTAAGACATCATCATCTTTAAAATAGTTACAGCGCTTCAAAAATTTTTCAGGAGACTTTCCGGGTTATTGATAAATTATAAACAAACCCTGAGAAATAAAAAATCCCCGATAAACAGGTATAAAACTGTTTTATCGGGGATTTAATTTTTATAACCCTTTTATTAGAGTTTTCTTTTTACTTCTACTTGTTCGTAAGCTTCAACAATATCTCCTACTTTAATATCATTAAAGTTTTTGATATTTAATCCACATTCATATCCTTTAGATACTTCTTTCACATCGTCTTTAAATCGTTTTAACGAAGCTAGCTCTCCGGTATAAATAACCACTCCTTCACGAACGATTCTAATTTTACTGTTCCTGTGTATAGTTCCATCAAGAACCATACAACCTGCAATGGTACCTACTTTAGTAATTTTGAAAGTTTCGCGAATCTCTACGTTAGCAACTATTTTCTCTTCAAATTCCGGCGCAAGCATACCTTCCATTGCTGCCTTAATTTCGTCGATAGCTTTGTAGATGATAGAATAAAGTCTTACATCAATTTGTTCAGCTTCTGCTAACTTACGAGCTCCGGCAGATGGTCTTACCTGGAATCCAATAATAATTGCATCAGAAGCGGTTGCTAATAAAACATCTGATTCAGAGATTTGTCCCACTGCTTTATGAACAATTTTAACCTGTATCTCTTCAGTGGATAATTTCTGTAATGAATCTGATAATGCCTCAACAGATCCATCCACATCACCTTTAATAATAATATTAAGTTCTTTGAAGTTACCAATCGCTAAACGACGACCAATTTCATCTAAAGTGATGTGTTTTTGAGTCCGCAAACCTTGCTCTCTTTGTAATTGTAGACGTTTGTTAGCAATATTTCTAGCATCTGTCTCGCTATCTACGCCATTAAACTTATCTCCTGCCTGTGGTGCTCCCTGAAAACCTAAGACCTGTACTGGTGAAGATGGTCCTGCAGATTCTACCCTGTTTCCTCTTTCATTATAAAGAGCCTTAACTCTGCCGCTGTAAGAACCGGCAAGAATAGGATCTCCTACTTTTAACGTTCCAGCTTCTACAAGAACTGTTGCTACATAACCACGGCCTTTATCTAACTGAGCCTCGATTACGGTACCAACCGCTCTCTTATTTGGATTAGCTTTAAGATCTAACAACTCAGCTTCAAGCAATACTTTTTCTAATAATTTATCTACGTTCATTCCAGTTTTAGCAGAGATTTCCTGAGTTTGGTATTTTCCACCCCACTCTTCTACTAAAACATTCATGGCTGATAATTGCTCTCTGATTTTATCAGGGTTTGCACCTGGCTTATCCATTTTATTGAAAGCAAATACAATAGGCAAGTTAGCTGCCATTGCGTGGTTAATTGCTTCTGTAGTTTGTGGCATCACTGTATCGTCAGCCGCAATTACAATAATTGCAACATCGGTTACTTTAGCACCACGGGCTCTCATCGCTGTAAAGGCCTCGTGACCCGGAGTATCTAAGAAAGTGATACTCTTATTTCCTTCAACTACTACTTCGTATGCCCCGATATGCTGAGTTATACCGCCGGCTTCACCGCCAATTACATTCGCCTTACGGATAAAATCCAGTAAAGATGTTTTACCATGATCGACGTGGCCCATGACTGTAACGATAGGTGCTCTTGTAACTAAGCTTTCTTCAGGATCTTCTTCATCAAGATTAAACTCTTCTTCTTCTGTACCTACAAACTGTACTTCGTAACCAAATTCATCAGCAACAATACTTAGTGCTTCTGCATCCAATCTTTGATTTATAGAAACAAACATTCCAAGGCTCATGCAGGTAGATATAATTTCTGTAACAGAAACATCCATCATATTGGCCAATTCATTCGCAGTAACAAACTCTGTTACTTTCAGAATTTTGGATTGTAATTCTTGTTCTAATGCTGCTTCTTCAGCACTTGCTGAAGCTCTGTCTCTCTTCTGCCCACGTAATTTAGAACGTTGAGCGAATTTACCTGACTTTCCTGCCCCGCTTAAACGAGCAAGTGTTGCCTTAATTTGGTCTTGTATTTCCTTTTCTGTTGGCTCTGCTTTCGGAGGTAAAGGTTGTCCTCTTTTGTGTGGAGGTCTTCCGCCTTTATCTGCAGAAGTATTAGGTCTTGCGCCCTGGTTTCCTTGTCCCGGACGATTTCCCTGATATCCACCTGGAAGTGGAGTTCCAACACCTGTATTTCCGCCTGCTCCAGGAGTACCGGCTGGTCTTCCGCTAGTAGTTCCGCCTGGCGCTGGTTTACGCTTACGTTTTCTTTTATTATCTGCAGCATTAGGATTAGATGACGATGCAACCGGCTGATCTTTTTTCTTATTTACCGGCAATTGTATCTTCCCAATAATCTTTGGTCCGCTCAGTTGTTGAGCTTTTGCTCTGATTACCTCATCAGGCTCTTCAGCTTCTGGAGCTTGTTCTTCCTTAATTTTGACTGGTTCAGGAACTTCTATCGGAGCTTCTTCTTTCTTAACCGGAGTTTCCACTTTTGCCTCTTCAGGCTTAACTGTTTCCTCAGTTTTTTTCTCTTCTTCTTTAGGAAGTTCAACCTTTGGCTCTTCAACCTTTGGCTCAGGAGCTTTAACAGATACCTCTTCCTTAGGTTCTTCTTTTACAGGAGTTGGCTTTTCGGCTTCCGGTTCTTTAACAGGGGCCGCAGCAACAACTTCTTCTTTCTGAGCAACAGGAGCAGGGCTCACTTGCTCTTCTTTATTTCTCTTATCAGGACGAGTTTTGGAATTTAGGCTATCAAGGTCTATTTTTCCAACAATTTTAACTCCAGGCGCAGATGAAGCAACTTCTTCAGTTTTCACTGGTGCTTTCACTTCATTTTCCACAACTTCTGGTTTCTTTTCTATTGCTGGAGAAGATCCCGTGTTTTTGATCAAAATTTCTTCCAGGTCAGAATCATTCTTTTCGTTTCCTTCCTGAAGATTTTCTGTTGCATGAGGAGCGTCATCACGACGGATCTTACCAATAACAATGTTCTTGGCTTCCTCTCTTAGGATTTTATCCCCCTGATATTCTTTTAAAAGAGCACTATACATTTCATCGGTTAGCTTAGTATTAGGCCTGGCTTCAATTTTGAAGCCTTTTGTGCCTAAAAAATCAGCTATTGTACCAAGGCCAATATTTAGTTCTTTCGCTACTTTTAAAATTCCTAACTTTTTGTCTTCTGACATCTAATATTATCTTTCTATTCTTATTTTAATACAAAAGTACGTTTACTTAATGCAAATGTAAAATTATTCGAACTCAGAGCGCAATATTTCTAATACTTCCTCTACAGTTTCTTCTTCTAAATCAGTACGTTTTACCAATTCATTTACATTAAGTGCAAGTACACTTTTTGCCGTATCAAGACCAACTTTCTTAAATTCGTCTATAATCCAGCCATCAATCTCGTCAGAGAATTCTTCTAAATCAACATCCTCATCTTCTTCTGATGATTCTCTATAAACATCTATTTCATAGCCCGTCAATTTACCTGCCAATTTGATATTATGGCCACCACGTCCAATTGCTAAAGAAACCTGGTCTGGTTTTAAATATACGGCAGCCCTCATGGTTTCATCATCTAATTTAATAGAAGTGATTTTTGCAGGAGATAATGCTCTTTGAATATATAATGAAATATTGTTGGTAAAATTGATTACGTCTATATTTTCATTTTTTAATTCTCTTACAATACCGTGAATACGGGATCCTTTCATCCCTACGCAGGCTCCAACAGGGTCGATACGGTCATCATATGATTCTACAGCAACCTTAGCTCTTTCACCTGGCTCGCGAACAATCTTTTTAATAGTAATTAAGCCATCAAAAATTTCAGGAACCTCTAATTCAAATAATCTTTGTAAAAATTCAGGAGCTGTTCTTGAAATAATGATTTTTGGATTGGTGTTAAGCATATCTACTTTTAACACAACCGCTCTTACAGTGTCTCCTTTTTTGAAGTAATCTGCAGGAATTTGTTCTGTTTTTGGCAGGATTAACTCATTACCCTCATCATCCAAAACTAAAGTCTCTTTTTTCCAAACCTGGTAAACTTCGCCGGTTACAATTTCACCAGTTCTGTCTTTATAATTTTTAAAGATTTCGTCTTTCTCAAGCTCTAAAATTTTAGAAACCAAGGTTTGACGAGCAGCTAAAATTGCTCTTCTTCCAAAGCTTTCTAAAGTAATTTGCTCTATAAAATCATCTCCAACCTCTAAATCCGGATCAATCTTATGCGCTTCAGCCAATTCAATTTCTAAATCATCATCTTCAGAAAAACCATCTTCCATTACAGTTCTGGTTCTCCATATCTCTAAATCCCCGTTATCAGGGTTTACGATTACGTCACAATTTTCATCTGTGCCAAAACGCTTACGTAGCATGCTACGAAAAACTTCTTCCAACACACTGATTACTGTTGGTCTGTCGATATTTTTGAAGTCCTTAAACTCCTGAAATGAATCAATTAAATTAATACTATTCATCTTCTTCTTTCCATTAATATTATCCTTAATTAATGCGTTATTTATTTAAATGATACGCTGACTTTTGTTTCAGCTATGTTTGATTTTTTTATTAAACTTTCTATTTGCTGGGCTTTTTTACCCTTTTCTTTTACAGAATGGGATATTAATAAGCCGTCTTCTTTTACTTCTACTAATTTACCTTCTATTTTTGTTCCGTCGGCTAACTTAATAACTACGTTTCTTCCGAGATTTTTTTGATACTGCCTGTCTGATAAAAGAGGAGTGTCCAATCCTGGAGAACTCACTTCTAAATTATATGCGTTTTCTATCAGGTTTTCTTCTTCTAAGTGATACCCCACATGCCTGCTTACTAAAGCGCAATCATGTATTCCTACTCCTTTATCACCATCTAAAAGAACAATTATTTTAGAGTTATTGACTACTTTAATATCAACTATAAAAAGGTCAGGCCTATCTGCCAGCTTTTCTTCGGCCAGCTCTCTGATTCTTTTTTCTACACCCATTGTTTCATCTTTTGTAAATGAAAAGAGGGGACAATAGGTCCCCTCTTTTCAGTCTTTGTGCAAATATATGAAAAATATTATGAATTATACGAAAAATTTATACTGTTGTGCGGATACTTAATTCTGCCATTTGCTTATCATCAATTCGGGAAGGAGTATCTATCATGGTATCTCTTCCTGAATTATTTTTTGGAAATGCGATTACATCTCTAATAGTATCTAATCCTGCAAAAATAGAAACCAGCCTATCGAAACCGAATGCGATACCGCCATGTGGGGGTGCTCCATATTCGAAAGCTTCCATTAGGAAACCGAATTGGTTTTGGGCTTCTTCTTTACTGAATCCTAAATGTTTGAACATTAAGGCTTGTAGTTCTCTATCATGAATACGAATAGAACCTCCTCCAATCTCTGTTCCGTTAATAACCAAATCGTATGCGTTTGCTCTTACTGCTCCCGGATCTGAGTCTAGTTTAGTAATATCATCCGGTTTTGGCGATGTGAAAGGGTGGTGCATGGCGTGGTAACGCCCAGACTCTTCATCCCATTCTAATAATGGAAAATCTAATACCCAAAGAGGTGCAAATTTATTTTTATCTCTTAAGCCTAAACGGTTGCCCATTTCTAAACGTAACTCGTTTAATTGTTTACGAACTTTATCTCCAACTGCACCTGCTAAAATTAAAACTAAATCACCTGGCTGAGTTTCAAATGCAGCAGACCATTTTTTTAATTCATCTTCATTATAAAACTTATCTACAGAAGATTTTAAAGATCCGTCTTCATTATGACGCATGTAAATTAAGCCTGTAGCACCAACCTGTGGACGTTTTACAAAATCTGTTAACTCGTCTAATTGTTTTCTTGTATAGGAAGCACTGTTTTTAGCATTTATACCAACCACTAATTGTGCATTATCAAACACAGGGAAATCTTTCCCTTTTACAAGGTCTGTAACTTCTACAAACTGCATCCCGAAACGAATATCTGGTTTATCAGATCCGTATAAACGCATTGCATCGTCATAGGTCATTCTAGGAAAATCCTGAATATCTATACCTTTTACAGTATTAAACATATGACGGGTTAAGCCTTCAAAAAGATTTAAAATATCTTCCTGCTCTATAAATGCCATCTCGCAGTCTATTTGGGTAAACTCAGGCTGACGATCTGCTCTTAAATCTTCATCTCTAAAACATTTAACAATTTGGAAATACCTGTCGAAACCAGATACCATCAATAATTGTTTAAAAGTTTGTGGAGATTGTGGTAAAGCATAAAATTCTCCTGGATTCATACGGCTTGGTACCACAAAATCTCTTGCACCTTCTGGTGTAGACTTAATTAAAACCGGGGTTTCTACTTCTAAGAAATTTTGAGAATCTAAATACTTTCTTATTTCCTGCGCCATTTTATGACGTAGTACAAGATTATTTCTAACCGGATTCCTTCTTAAATCGAGGTATCTGTATCTCATTCTCAGCTCATCACCGCCATCTGTTTCATCTTCTATCATGAAAGGCGGCAGTTTTGCAACATTTAAAATTTCCAGATTTGATACTTTAATTTCTATATCTCCCGTAGATATTTTAGGATTTTTATTTGTTCTTTCTATTACAGCTCCTGTTACTTTAATCACAAACTCTCTTCCTAACTCACGAGATTTTGCTCTCATTTCTGCATTGTCTTCTGCATTAAAAACCAATTGAGTAATTCCGTATCGGTCACGCATATCAATAAAAGTAGTTCCACCTAAGTCGCGTGATTTTTGTACCCAACCACTTAAAACAACTTCTTTTCCTAAATCAGCAATGGTTAATTCACCACAAGTATGAGTTCTGTGCATTAGTTTATTTTGTTTTGTAGGTTACGAAGATAAAAAACTTCTTTTTAATAGTAGTTTTTATTAGGGGATAAAACCTTAGAGTAGCAAATGGATGGAGGGGAAATTAGCTTATCCTGGTAGCTTTTGCTTACAAAGCCTGTAAATATCTTTTGTATTTCTACCTAAACCTTTATAATCTAAACCATAACCTACTACAAAATCATTAGCTATTTCGAAACCTATATATTCAATTTCATTTATTTCTACTTCTAAAGCGGCTGGTTTTGATAAAAGACTTGCAACTCTTATAGATGCAGGTTCTCTCTTTTTGAAATTGTTTATGAGAAAATCCAGGGTTTTACCAGTATCTATAATATCTTCAATAATAATAATATCCCGGTCTTTAATATCCATACTCAGACTATAATCTTCTCTAATCTCTCCGGAAGTTTTTGTTTCTCCATAGTAGGAAGATACTTTTACAAAAGCCATTTCACAACTTATTTCTATCTCCTTCATCAGGTCGGCCATAAACATAAAACTTCCGTTTAAAACTCCTATGAATATGGGCGTTTTTCCTTCATAGTCTACATTTAGTTGGATGCCAATTAAGCGGATCCGTTTTTCTATCATGTTATGATCTATAAAAATCTCGAAGGTTTTATCGTCTATTGTTAGGTCCATCTTATATCTTAATCTGTATTTTCTTTCAACTGTTGTACTCCGCAATTACTACAATAATTATCATCAATTTCAATCGCATAATTACAATTAGTACAGTTTTCTTTTTTATTTCTCATTTTATTTAGCTCTACCGTTACTATACCAGTGGGTACCGCAATGATGGCATAGCCGGATAGCATAATGAGAGATGCTAAACATTTTCCTAAATAGGTGGCCGGAACGATATCTCCAAAACCTACTGTTGTAATAGTTACTATCCCCCAATATATACTGGCAGGTATGCTGTTAAATCCTGGATTTCCATGTTCTATTACATACATTAAAGACCCTATTAATACCACAAAAGTAAAGATGAAACTTATGAAAACTACTATTTTATAGGTGCTTAACCTTAGCGCATGTAAAAGTAACTGGCCTTCCCTGGTAAATCTCATGAGCTTTAATACCCGAAAAACCCTGAGTAATCTTAAAACTCTTACCATTAGCAAATAATGATAACCTACAAAAATTAAACTTAAATAAGTTGGGAGGATAGAAAGAAAGTCTATTAAACCCCAGTAACTCAAAATGTATTTTCTTCTGTCAGGCGAAGAGTATATTCGAAAGATATATTCTACAGTAAAAATGATGGTAAAAATCCAATCTATAATATAGAAAGTTTTAGGATGCTTGTGCCCAATTTCGGGCATACTTTCTATAATAACCAGAGAAACGTTTACCAGTATTGCTATCAATAATATAATATCAAACCGTTTACCTTCTTTGGTATCAGCATTAAATATAGTATTATATAATTTTTCTCTTTCCAGATTCATTTATCCTTCAACGTTTAGAAATACTAAAGGTTCTTATCACAGAGCTATTTTAAACAATTATAGTGAGAATCTACTTGGCTATTTTATTAATATCTTTGTCACGTTATATGGATCAGGAAACTTTCACTTTAAAAAATGGCATAAGGGTATTATTTAAACCCAGTACTTCACCTATTTCTCATTGTTGCTTAATTATAAATGCCGGTGCCCGGGATGAAAAACCTGGAGAACCCGGACTGGCACATTTTATAGAGCATTTACTTTTTAAAGGAACTGCCAAAAGAAACACTAATCAAATTTTGAACAGATTAGAAGTAGTAGGTGCTGATTTGAATGCTTATACTACAAAAGAATATACATGTTTACATGCTTCTTTTTTAAATGAATATTTAGAACGAAGTATAGATCTTTTACAGGATATCGCTTTTTTTTCTGCCTTCCATGAGAACGAAATGGAAAAAGAAAAAGGCGTAATTATTGATGAAATTCTAAGCTACGAAGACCAGCCCGAGGAAGCTATTGCTGATGATTTTGAAAATATTTTATTTGAAGGACATCCGCTAGGTGAAAATATTTTAGGTACAAAAGAGTCTGTACAGAAAATCAAAAGAGCAGACATTTTAGATTTTATTGATTATACTTATAATACATCAGAAATCATTTTTGCAATTAGCGGAAACTATAGTTCTTCTAAAGTATTAAAATTAACACAAAAATACTTTGGTATTATTAAAGATAACAATGAAAAGAAAAACAGAATTAAACCCGTTAAAAACATCACCAGAGAGATAGAAATTTTTAAGCCTATTAATCAAACTCATTGTATTATTGGTAGTCAGGCTTATTCATTTTACGATGAAAAAAAATACGGCTTACTTCTTTTGAATAATTTATTGGGAGGTAATGGGATGAGTTCTATTTTAAATTTAGAGATAAGAGAAAAACATGGTATTGCTTATACTATAGAATCTAATTATTCTGCATTTTGTGATACTGGTATATTTTCTGTTTACTTTGGAACAGATGAAGAAAAAGCTCCTAAGGCTATAAAACTTATTCATAAAGAAATGAATAAATTACGAGAAAATAAACTTGGAAAAATTAGATTACATCAAGCAAAACAAAAATTTACAGGACAGATTGCGTTAAGTGAAGAAAACAGGATGGGCGTATTAATTTCTATGGCAAAAAGTTTATTAGACTTTAATAAAATAGACTCTTTAGAAGAAGTTTTTGCTAAATTAGAAGCTGTTACCGCTACAGATATCCTCGAAATTGCTAATGAAGTTTTTGATCCAAAAGGATTAAACATGCTGCTTTTTAATCCGGAAGAAAGTATCGATTAAATTTAATTGATCTATCTTTAAAAATTCAAGCTCAGTATAAAAAACTTATACTTCTAAAATGAAAAAGAAAATACTTGTTGTCGAAAAAAATCCATCTATTATAGAAGTGATTAATATTGTATTAACCGAAGAAGGTTATGATGTAAGATTATCAAAAACCGAAAATGGCATTTTAGATGAAATTATAACTTATCAACCTGATGCAATTTTATTAGATATTATTTTTCCTTCTGAAGAAGGAACGGAATTATGCAGGGCTATTAAAGCAACAGAAAATATAAAAGATATTCCGGTAATTGTACTTTCTACTTATAATAAAATTAATAAAATAAAAGATATTTGTGCCGATGAGGTTATCGAAAAACCTTTCGACATATCTTACTTATTACAAACAATCAAATCTCAGTTACCAGAAACAATCAATTAACTTTTTGTAGAATTAAAAGCATTCCAGCCTTGTGCTTTTAATTCATGAACATTCCCGGCTTTAGTTACAAGGTAGTTTCCAGCACTTTCTTCGGTAATATAACCAATCACAGAAATATCCACATCGTGTTTTAACCTGTCGTAATCAGCTTGTTTGATAGTAAAGAGCAATTCATAATCCTCGCCACCATTTAAAGCACAAACCGTTGGATCCAGTCCAAATTCTCTTGCCATCTCTACAGTTTGCGGGTCGAAAGGAATTTTTTCTTCGTATAATTTACAACCTTTCTTAGACTGGCGGGTGATATGCAAAATCTCTGAAGCCAAGCCATCAGAAACATCTATCATAGATGTGGGTTTAATTTGCATCTTCTTTAATAAATCCACTATATCTAAACGGGCTTCTGGTTTTAACTGGCGCTCAACTATGTAATCTTTTCCTTCTAAATCTGGTTGGATATTTGGATTTGCAAGGAATACCTGCTTTTCTCTTTCTAGTAGCTGCAAACCCACGTAAGCTCCTCCCAAGTCTCCGGAGACACAAATTAAATCACCTTCTTCTGCACCGTTACGGTAAACTACATCACTTTCATTTGCATAGCCTACACTGGTTACACTTATTATCAATCCTTGCCTGGAAGAAGTGGTATCTCCACCTATTAAATCAATATTGAATTTATCGCAGGCCAGCAACATTCCGGCATACAATTCCTCTATAGCTTCTAATGGAAACCTGCTCGAGAAACCTAAAGAAACTGTAACATGAGATGCTATGCCATTCATGGCGTAAATATCACTTAAGTTAACTTGAATTGCTTTATAACCTAAGTGCTTAAGAGGAGTAAAGGCTAAATCAAAATGAATTCCCTCTAAAAGAAGATCAGTAGAAATTAACGTCTTCTTACCAGAAAAGTCCAATACAGCTGCATCATCTCCAACACCTTTGACAGTAGTTTTATGTGTTAACCTAATATTTTTGGTTAAATGATCTATTAAACCAAACTCACCTAAATTAGAAATCTCTGTTTTTTCTGTATTCTCGAACATGCCTATTCTCTATTTAAAGTCCTAATTTCGCTGAAATATCCAGCATTCTTTCAATGGGTAATCTTGCCCTTTCAATTATTTCACGTGGAACATCAACTTCTGGCAATTCATTTTTTAAGCATAAGTATAACTTTTCCAATGTGTTACGCTTCATATGAGGACAATCATTACAAGCACAAGAATTATTTGGTGGAGCCGGAATAAAGGTTTTACCCGGATTTGATTTTTCCATTTGATGAATAATACCAGTTTCAGTAGCTACAATAAATTCAGAAGCCTCATTCTTAATAGTATAATTCAATAATCCAGTGGTAGAACCAATATAATCAGCCATCTGCAAAATATGATCTTCACATTCTGGATGCGCTATAAATTTAGCTTGTGGATGACGTTCTTTTAATTTAGTAATCTTTTCCCTAGAGAAAATTTCATGAACCATACAGGCACCATTCCACAATACCATGTCGCGACCTGTTTTCTTCATCACATAAGCTCCAAGATTTTTGTCAGGGCCAAATATTATCTTTTGATCGGCTGGTAAGCTTTCCACAATTTGTACAGCATTACTGGATGTACAAACTATATCACTCAATGCTTTTAATTCTGCAGTACAGTTCACATAGGTAATCACCAAATGATCCGGGTACTTCTCTTTAAACTTCCTAAAAAGGTGAGGAGGACAGCTGTCAGACAATGAGCATCCAGCCTTCACATCTGGCAATAAAACTTTTTTATCCGGAGATAAGATTTTAGCTGTCTCGGCCATAAAGTGCACTCCGGCAAAAACAATAATATCTGCATCAGTTTTTGCTGCTTCCTGAGATAATCCTAAACTATCTCCAATGTAATCT
>JAZQRF010000319.1:0-10028 GCA_045629485.1 Pelobium sp.
GTCGAAAGGTTTGATTTGCTCCATCAGGTTATCTACCAGTTCCTGGGCTTTTATTTCAGGGAAACCGGGAATATCATAAATTGGTTTCTGAGGATATATTTCTGAAAGCTGTCCGCCAATCTGGGGAAGCGCATCCACCAGGTGGCAACGCATTTTTAATAATCCGGCTTCAAAAACGGCAAACAAGCCTACGGGGCCTGCACCAATAATGCAAAGGTCTGTGCTAATATTTGTATTCATAAAAAAGATGTCATAAATGTGTTAAGCTTTGTACTCCTAGTTTTCCAACAACCATGCCATGGGGCGTAATGGCTACCGGGTGAATGTAATGTTTTTACTCCTTAAAAGCGGGATACAGGTAGCGGTTTGCACTCCGGGGAACACCATTTCTTTATCCCAGTCTTTAGGCTTTTCTTTAGACCACACATACCAGGAGTAGTATTTAGAAGTGCTATCAGCCCTGGCTGCCTGGTACCATTGGTGTTCTATAGAGGTATGGTTAAGCACAATATCCATAATTACGCGTATCCCTTTCTGTTTGGCAGCCTTATAAAGGTGTCAAAGTCGGTATCAGATCCTAGTTTTTGGTCTATTTCATAAAAGTTGGTCACGTCGTATCCGTCGTCTTTTTCCGGACTTGGATGAAAAGGAGAAAGCCATATTACATCAACACCCAAAGAATCCAGGTAAGGGAGTTTTGCTGCCAAACCATTAAAGTCTCCAATGCCGTCTCCATCACTGTCTTTAAAGGCTTTCACATCAAGGTTATAAATTACTGCGTTACGGTACCAGGTATCGGCTACCGGCTGTTCATTAGTAGAAGGGTTATATTTACAGGCGCCCAGCAGTAAGAGGAAAAAGAACAGCAGCTGGCTTTTATAAGGGAAAAAAGGGTGGTTAAAGTTTTTCATGGTATGGTATATTCCGGCATCAGATCAAAAAAAAATGTTGTTCTTGTCTCTTTACCTCAGCAAAAGCGATGGCGAAGGAAGCGGAGGATGCCGACCTGTATATTTACAGCATTTGCTGCGGCCTGTTTTGATGAGGGGTTTGGTAAAACCGGCCCGGCCATGATTTTTTAAGCTACCAAAAGGCCGGGCCAGTTTATAAACTCTAATTGTTTGTTAACCAGGTAACAGGTACTAACTTTTGTTGACAGGCTCCTGTTGTTTACCCATCATTTCTGTTTGTTTTTCATCAGACATGACATTGCCCATGGCTACCTGCATTTTGTTTTTAAAACCAGAAACCACCATGTCTTTGCCGGCCAGCATGGCTTCATAACCATCTTTAGCTACTTTGGCAGGGTCTGCAAGATCTTGCTCCTGTACAATTTTAGCCTCGTTCATGTTTGCTTTATTAAAAAAGTCGGTATCTGTTGCGCCGGGCAATAACGAGGTAATGGTAACCCCGGTATCTTTAATTTCGTTGTTTACCGCTTCGCTAAAAAAATGAACAAAAGCTTTTGTGCCGTGGTAAACTGCCTGCCATGGCCCCGGAGATTTGCTGGCAATAGATGCCAGGTTTAGTATACGGCCTTCGCCTTTGCGCACCATATCTTTTAAAACGTATTTTGTTAAAGATACCAGTGCAACAATATTTAACTGTATAATCTCCAGTTCTCTATCCAGGTCGTTTTCAACAAATAAACCATAGGCTCCCTGGCCGGCATTATTTACTAAAATATCTACAGCTAAACCTTCGTTCCGAATGTTATCGTACAATTCCTTTGCTGCTCCGGGGATTGCTAAATCTTGTGGGAAGTTAACCACCTCTACACCATATTCTTTTTTAAATTCTCCGGAAACTTTCAGCAGTTCCTGCTCATCACGGGCTACATGTATCAGGTTGTAACCATCTTTGGCCATGAGCCGGGCCAGTTCTAATCCAATGCCGCTGGTGGCACCGGTAATAAGTGCATATTTATTCTTGTTTTCCATAACAGGTAGTATTGATGTATTTATAAAACATACTGGGTAAAAAAAAGTTTATTGAAATTTTATTGGTTTATAAAAGGAATCTTAACCTATATTAGTTGTAGGTTACATATTTTATTAGCTACAGATGAATATTTTATTTCCGAATCTAAAATTTAAGAAACACAGGCATTTTGTTAAGTTATCTATTCTGCTTTTATGCCTGCTTTATTCGGGCCCTGGTTTCAGCCAGGCTACACTCCCGGAGAAGAATATTTCCTATTATCCGGAAGCTGTAGCTCAGAAGGATACCTATATCAAGTCTCAGTGTACTTTAGATATCCATTATCCAAAAGCTACCAAGAACTTTGCAACGGTAGTTTGGTTCCATGGCGGGAGTATAACCGGCGGCCAGAAAGAGATCCCCAAAGAATTAACAGATAAAGGCATTGCAGTAATTGGCGTAGGGTACAGGTTATCGCCTAAAGTAAAAGCACCTGCTTATATAGAAGATGCTGCTGCTGCCATTGCATGGGCTTTTAAAAATATAGAGAGATATGGGGGGAATAAGAACCTGATATTTGTTTCGGGACATTCGGCCGGCGGATACCTTGGGATGATGGTAGGCCTTGATAAACAATATTTAAACAAACACCAGATAGACGCCAATGCCATAGCCGGGCTTATCCCCTTTAGCGGACAGGCTATTACCCATTTTACTATCCGGCAGGAGAACGGCATAAGCGCTACACAGCCAATTATCGATAAATATGCGCCGCTGTATCATGTAAGAGGAGATGCTGCGCCAATGCTTTTGATTACCGGCGACAGGGAAATGGAACTTTTGGGCAGGTACGAAGAAAATGCTTACCTCAGCAGGATGATGAAGTTAGCCGGCCACAAATTTACCCGCCTTTACGAGTTGCAGGGATTTGACCATGGTACCATGGCTGCTCCTTCTTTTCCATTATTGCTTAAAGAAGTAAACAGGCTAAAAGAGGAGATCGTTAAAAAATAAGCCTTTATTAAGCCATCTATTAGCTTGCGCAGATGAAATAGCTGTGTGATGCTGCCGGCTGGATTAAAGCGGCATAATATTGGTGATTAAGCTATAAAAATATCTATAGCTATGAAAAACGAAGAAAACGCACCTATTGGCGAAGAGCATGTACCCGAACAGTACAAAGGATCTGAGATGAATGCGGTGGAAGAGCTGGTTTGTGATACGGAAGCAGATGCGATCCGGATTTTTAATGTAGTAAAGCAACGTCTGCTGGATGTAAATAACTGGGGCGAAATAGCAGAGCTACCCATGTCATCCTTCAGGTTAACCGATGCCCTGGGACAGGAGATTCCAGGACCGGCCAAAGAAGGCGACTATTTTAAAATTGATATCCCCGGACCCGGTACCGAAGCCGGAAAAGGTTTCGACTGGGTGGTGGTAGAATCTATCAAAGCAGAAAAGAATGCCGAAGGTGAATACCTGAGCATGCGGGTGAGGCCTGTGGCCAATCCTTCTGGTGAAAGCAGCGATGTTGCACATTTTCTGGAAGATGCGGCTACCTCTACCTTCCAGGTGAAACGCATGGGCACCACCATTACTGCAGAAGAACACGGCAGAAACGAAGTCCCCAATACCGATACCGATAAAACTCTTGATAATGCCAGGAACTCCCTTGTAGGCTGGGGAGCCAAGCTGGGCTTATCTTACCCGCAGTGGAAAGGTTTGGTGATGGGTTTGTTGGATTTTGAGAAGTGAGGGGAAGTGGAGGGAAGGAGAGAATGTGTGGAGAATGAGGGAATGAGGGAATGAGAGAATTTGTTGATTTGTTGATTTGTCAATTTGGTGATGAGGGAATTTGTTGATTTGTCAATTTGGTGATGAGAGAATTTGTTGATTTGTTGATTTGTCAATTTGGTGATGAGGGAATTTGTTGATTTGTCAATTTGATGATGAGGGAATTTGTTGATTTGTTGATTTGATGATGAGGGAATTTGTTGATTTGTCAATTTGATGATGAGAGAGCCTATCAGGTTTGTAGAGTTAAATTGGGTGTCTCTGAGGGGTATCCAATAAATAAGAGTTTCCAGCCTCGTGGTTAATACTTACAGGAGCTAGAAACTCTTTTTATTATGTATGCGGAGCAATGTTTCGCTTCAGACTCCGCACAAAGGGCAGGGAACTTTCAATTATCTAGTTATCTTATTGACTAATTGTCCAATTGTCCAATCGTCAAATCGTTCAATCATCTAATGATTATTGCACTACCCGGCTCAACACCTCGGTACAGCATTCCTGGTTTTTACGGCCAATCACTCTTATACGGGCATAGTAACGTACATTACTTTTTAGGTTTCTGATGGTAAGCTTACGGCGGCTGCTGGCCTGGGTGTACCACTTGGCATTTTCGATGTTGGGGTCTTCTGTAATATCGAACAGGTAGCCGGTGGCATTGCTGGCAGTTTTACAGCTCAATACCAGTTCACCGGGCAACAAACCGTCTGACAGTATAAAATCTTTGGGAGAACCTAAAGTATTATCTCCGTGTGCGCTAAGTTCGAAACCGCTGGATATTAATTTTGCCCGGTCGCCATTTGCCTGCGCCTGTATATACATACCTAATTGGTACAAAGCGGCCAGCAGCACTTCCCTCGCCTGGTTCTTTAACGCAATAAAATGGCGGTCGCCGGTAACTGTTTTCTCCAGCGCCTCTATGTATGCCGTTCGTTTCTCAGCAACTTCAAGAATAGGGGGTACGGTGGTAGGGAAACTAGGGTTTCCTGTTAAAGAATTCACCACATCGTTAGAACGGGTAACAAGGTTAGCGTCAGACAATTTTTTGCAATCAATGTTAAGTCGACAATATTTCATGTTTTTAAGTTTTTAACCAGAGAGACATTTCCCTGGCATCCGGAAATGAAAGTAAATTTTTTAGAAAAACCATGCAAATCGCTGGCTGCCAGACGGGTAGTGTTTGGCAGGAAACGATATATTTGGCGAAATATCACGCATTTGGCAGAAGGTTTTCATGAAATTTTTCGCAACCGGGTAATGGAGTTAGACAAAATCTTATTTTTAAAAGGTTTTTTCATTCTAATTTTCGAGAACAAACCTTAAGTTTTTGCCGAATTCCTTAAATTTTTTTATCAAAGACTTTAAGTTTTTGCCGGTTTCCATAAAGTTTTGCACCAAAGACTTAAAAGAAAAGTGCTCTTCCTTAAAGTTTTGCATCAAAGACTTTAAGTTTTTGCCTGTTTCCATAAAGTTTTCTGCCACAAACGGTAAGAAAAAATGCTTTTACCTGAAGTTTTTAGAGATTGCTTAGAAGTGTTTCACTTAAAATGATCAGCCTTTAAGGGTTTCCCCCGGAGTTTTTTTTATTTATTAGAGCGCATAAATGGTTTAACAAGACCTATTATAGGCTAAGCTTAAAGAAAATGAACCTGAATAAATTAGAATAGGCGAGGCGGAAGAGGATCTTAAGCCAGGAGAGAAATAAACTAGTCCCCATTTATGTCAAAACAAAGTTTTTACGAAAACAGGGGCCAGGTTGGTAAATAGCTGAATTTAGTAATGCTAAAGCATAGGCAATT
Source organism: Pelobium sp. (assembly GCA_045629485.1). Taxonomy (GTDB): domain Bacteria; phylum Bacteroidota; class Bacteroidia; order Sphingobacteriales; family Sphingobacteriaceae; genus Pseudopedobacter. The sequence continues at coordinate 5,511 of JAZQRF010000319.1, forward strand.
AATTTTCGTGTTCTTCAAAAATAATATACACTAAGCCGAACAAGTGCTTGGCTACCAAAATAACAGAGGTATGCCGGTATTCTGCAAACTGGTAGATGTTAATTAATCCATTCTTGCCGAGGCCATAATGGTTTCTAATCATGTCCATTTCGCGGTAAACCTGCCTGTCTGATACATTAAGTAAAATCTTAAAATGAGCAGCGTAGAGAAACAAGGGTATAGGTTTCTTTTTCATAACTTATTGATTAAGTGGTTAATAAATAAATATCATATTAAATTTAAAACATTGTTTAGAGATTTTTAAATTTTTTTGAAAATTTTTTTCTGTTTTTTTATGAAAAGGCTTTTTTTAAACCATACGGCACTTTTTTTAATCTGATGGCAGGTAAAGGTTATGGCGCATAACAACCTGGTTGTGTGGGTGATGATTAAATTTTTGTTAGGGAAAAGGAGAATTTAAGGATCTGGATGATGTGGTTTTCTGAAAAAAGAAAAATCTTTTAGATTAATAATTTTTATATATTCGGAGTAATAAATTTCGCTATGATGATTATAGGGAAGACAGAGGAACTTATAAATAATACTGAATGAGAGGATTTATTGGGAGTTTTTGCTACAGGTGTCGATTTATAGGTTTAAGCTACCTGTATCTGCCTTTGGTGAGAATGATAAGTATGATCTGCTATATAAGAAATATACGAATGTTCGTATATATAATTGTTAGTGGCAAGCTTAAAGACCGCAACAAAACCAACCGACTATGACGACCTTGACATCTGAACAAAAATCAGCCCTTAGATTTGTCGAGAATCGCTGTAAGGAAAATAGTGGTAAATGTTCGCGAATAATTGATTTAATCCTTTACCAGTCTAATATCGATAGAGATTTTTACGAGGAAGTCGTCCACAAAATCAGAAAACGCTCCACCATAGCATTGCACTTTCATCCCGATAGAATAACATCTCATAACCTAACTGTTGTTCAAAACCTTCAACTGACCGGGCAATACAAAAACCAGTTTGAAATTGGGATTTCTTCTGGAAGTGTTTCCGCTAAAAAAGGAGGAGATAGAGATATTTGGGAGAAAGAATTGTTCGGAGGTTTCTACCATTCATCGAAAGTAAAAAGCAATAATAGACCTAAGTACGGCTCCTTAGACCTAACATTGACTGAAGATGGTCCATCCCCAAGATTTGGCTCATGTTATTTTCTACTTAAACCAGAAATTAGTGAAAGGTCAACTTTTACTTATGGAGACTCTCATACCCTCCCTAGAGAGAAAGGAACAATTACTCATTTCAACTTGATTATGGAGGCACTACTTAATGACCTGTTTACAAGAAATGAAACTCTCGGTAAGAAAAACACTAGCGTTTTTAGCTTTTTAAATTTCGTTGCCTTTAACATCGAAAATGCAGACTTCAGAAATGTTAACTCGTTTTCACGCAATCTTGATTTTTATATAGAATCCCAAGTTCACGGAGACATCTTGCTCGAACGAGATATTACAAGTCTGGTAGCCGACTATTCGTTTCACGGAACCGAAATTGAACGTGACTTTGGCAATATTTGCTCAAAATATTCAATTGACTTTCGCTGGCACTCAGGATTCCAAATGAAGGAGACGGACTTTCCTACTAACTTTAGAGGTCCTAAAATTCCAGAAATTGCAAAGAGGATTGCCCACAGAGGCGTAGTAAACGCTTACTTACTTGGCCTTGCCTTTAACAAAATCATGAGTGAACCCAACTTATGGGGTGACTTGGGAAATAAAGAAGAGTTATTACAACTGATTAAATACACTTGGCATTGTCTTGTCAAATTTGGTGAGCCTATTAATAAAAAGCCAGCCACTAACACTGGCTCTTGCAAAAATGGCGGGTGACGTTATTCTCGAAAATTTCTACATTTAACTAAGTTTAGTACCGGGGGACAATGAAGTGCTTTCTATCCGCCATCTTCGCAAAGCCAAAACGTTATGGGCAAGTTTGGAGAACCCAGACGAACAAAAAATATTATAGACAAATAGACATTTCAAAAACAGAATTGAATGAGAAACATAATCGTAATAACGACAGTAATAATAACATTTCTCTGTTCTTGCACATCAAATAACAGTAATGGTGTGAACGACCAGAATGTAAATCAGACTGCAAATGACAAGACAACAGAGCTAAATGGAGTTTTATGTTACCCGTCAGACTATATTCCTAAAATGACAGTCTATTTAAAGGAGACCAACTCTGACAAGGTTTATAAACTGACAACAACAGACAATCAACGACTTTTTAAATTCACAAACATTCCTTTTGGTGACTATTGTGCCTACGCTTACACTTTTGACAAAACACTAACTGACACAAGCGGAATCGAAACTAAAGCAAGTGGAGGTTACACAAAAGCCGTTCCTTGTGGCTTGACAGTAAACTGCAATGACCATACTTTAATAAACTTCAAAATTGACAATAACATTAGTAAGGACACAATTAGTATATGTGACTTTTATGGAGCAATTGTACCAACAGAATGAATAGGAAACCAGCCCATAACAGCACCTACAAGAAATTGGCGGTTCAGTGGTTAAATGAAGCTTTGTGCTTCGTATCAAGTGCAGTGTTGGCAGACAGTTTTGTGCTCCGAAATCCCGTCTGGCGCAAGTATGCAGTCGGGGAATGAGGGAAGGGTACTTGTGCCTTTAAATAATAGTAAAAATAACTGATGAGCAGAAAATACAAATTCCACGAACAGGACGAGTTATACTTCGTTACGTTTTCAGTCATCAACTGGATAGACTTGTTCATCAGGAATGAGTATAAACAGGTAATGCTGGACAGTTGGGAATATTGTATAGAAAATAAAGGATTGGAAGTATACGGCTGGTGTATGATGACGAGCCATATACACATGCTGATAGGAACAAATAAAGACAGGTTAGAAAATATTATGCGGGATATGAAGAAGTATACGTCTGAAATGTTGAAACAAGTGATTAAAACCCATCCACAAGAAAGCCGAAGGGAGTGGCTGTTGTGGATGATGGAAAGAGCAGGTAAAAAGAACAGTAACAATATAAATTTTCAATTATGGAGACAGGACAACCATCCGGTAACGGCAGGTATTGTAGAAAAAGCAGAAGATTACCTCTATAGTAGTGCAAGGGACTATTTTGGAATGAAAGGGATGTTGCCATTGAAGTTTGTAGAAGCGTTAAAGGTATGAAAGAGGTTATGAGAGGATTTAATAATGAAGGCACAAGTACTCAGCCGCACATGGCTAAGGCTGCATACTTGCGCCAGAGAGGAGAATTAAAGGATCTGGATGATATGGTTTTATGAAAAAAGAAAATTCTTTTAGATTAATAATGTTTATATATTCGGAATAATAAACGATATAATTTATTTCGCTATGATGATTATAGCGAAGATAGAGGAACATATAAGTACCAATTACAAACTTAGCCCCGAAGGTGCAGGAATAGGGTGAAGGGAAAACATTACATAAACCAAGAGATTTATGGATAATAATTGGAAAAAGCATTTACTAAAATCTGGATTGCCATTTGAATACGAAGTGAAAGAGTGTTTTGTAAAAAATGGCTGTACAGTTTGGGATGAATATTCTTATTTAAAACGTGATGAGCATAATATTGAGAAAGAGTTTTCATATGATTTAGATGCAAATACATGGCAAGGAGGACATTCCATAGATTTTATGGTGGAATGCAAATACAAAACAGAACCGACTAAGTGGGTTTTTACTCCAGACCCATATTCATATCAACAAGATTTAAGTAAAAACTCATTTTTTCATCCTGTTGACCACTTTACTAAAAACTCATTTCTATTTAACAGGATTCCATTCGACAATGTTTTTGAGGAAGCTTTAGGGCCTTTTTGCCTTAAAGGTGTGGAGATATTAAATAATCAATCAATTGAAGTCAATATTAGTAGAGCTATAAGTCAATTGTCATACGCTTTTATAGATAAAGTAATTAGCGCATTTTCTAGTCAGTTAGACAAAGATGTAGAGATGTTTAACGACTCTATTTTCCTTCAAATACCAATAATAATTACGAATGCTGATTTACATCTAATCAATCAAAATATAACAACAAAGGAAATTGAGAATGCTAATTCAATTGAGGAAATATCCACTCAACATGATTTTTTGATATTTCACAATAAGATTGGAGAGCATTTGAGAGATTTTAATATTAAAAAGTTAGCTGAGTTTTTCACTGGAAAAGAACAAGAATTAGTTGATGCGAGAATAAATACCTTCACTAAGGACTTAAATCATTTTGTTAATGTAATTGCTTCAAATTATTCTCCTGAGTGTATCTTGATTATGAAGCATGATGAGAAACATGAGAACTATAAGAAGCTTTTTAAATATATCAATTTCTTGACTAAAAAATCTCCAGAACTTGAGAAAAGAATGGATGAAGTTCAAGATGAAATGAAAAGAAAACATGATGAGTTTACAGAAAAGATTAAGAAGAGAAAAAACGCTGTACAA
>JAZQRF010000320.1:0-9547 GCA_045629485.1 Pelobium sp.
TGGATTATTCCAAATACAGGCTTTAAACGTAATAATATTTCCTTTTCGGCCAACAGCAAAATTACCTCAAAGCTAAGCTTGTCTGTAAAAGGGGGTTATACCAATAGGGAAAGTGATAATTTACCAGGCATGGGATACGGGAACCAATCTGTAATGTACTGGTATGTATTTTGGGTGCCAAATGCCGACATCAATTGGCTGCGTAACTATTGGGTAAATGGTAAAGAATTTAAAGAACTTAAAGATGTATTTACAGCATCGCCAGAAAACCCTTACGCCATTTCATATGAGTTTATCAATGGCTCAAAACGTAATGGTTTAACGGGTAATGCACAACTAAATTATGCATTTACCAAAGAACTGAGTTTGCAATTAAGGGCAACTTTAGATCATAACAGCGATGATAGGGTGCAAAAACGGCCATGGACTGCGGCACGTCTAGCTACCGGTTCTTATCGTACACAAGACATTGTTTCTAAGGAATATAGCGGTGATTTTTTACTGAAATACAATAAACAAATAAATAAAGAATTTAATGTAATGGCCACTGTTGGTGGTAGCATGCTTAAGAACCGTTATTCTAAAGATGAAATGCGGGCTGATGGATTGATAGAGCCAAATGTTTATAGTTTTGAGAATGCTGCCAATCCCTTAGTATATGTGCCAGATACTTCACGTTTCTCATTGAACAGCGTCTATGGCCTCTTTTCAACTGCTTATAAAAGCTTTCTTTATCTGGATTTAACTAGTCGTATGGATTGGAATAGTACCTTGGCCAATCCATTTAGAGATAAAAGTACGGGTTTCTTTTATCCATCTGCAAACTTGAGTTTTATTGCTTCCGATTTTTTTAAATTGCCTGGAACCATAAGTTTTGCAAAACTAAGACTGTCTGTTTCTCAGGTTGGTAGTGGTGGTACAGTTCCTTATCGTACCGCATATTTATATGGTCTGTCGGCTAATGGAACCTATCCAAATGGTTCGTTACAGAATCCAACTACTATACCCAATCCCGATTTACAACCGCTCAAAACTACTGCTTATGAAATAGGTGCAGACATTAAATTGTTTAAAAACCGCTTGGGTATTGATGTTGCTGTTTACGCTGGAAATACGAAAAACCAAATCTTAGAACGTATTGTTGACCGTTCATCAGGCTATTCCCGCCAGATTATTAATGCCGGACAGATTGATAACTCTGGTTTGGAGGTGGCACTTAATGGTTCGCTTATACAAAGTAAAAGTTTTAAATGGACAACCTTTATGACTTTCGCTACCAATAAGAATAAAATTATTGCTTTAGCAAATAACGATACTACAGTATTGTTGCGGTCGAGTGCAGTTGGTGGTGCTCAAATTATAGCAAAGGTTGGTGGTAGTCTTGGCGATATGTATGGTACAGGGTTTTTACGTGCCCCCGACGGTCAGGTGGTATACAACCCTACTACAGGAATTCCTTTGCTATCAAGTACTCCTGTTTATTTGGGTAATACTATCCCTAAATATAAAGCAAGTATAGGTACTGAGTTTAGCTATAAACAGTTTAGGCTAAATGTGCTGTTTGATGCACAAAATGGAGGCGTAGCTCATTCTTATACCCACGGTCGTCTTGCGGATTTTGGTAAGCTTTCGGCTACCTTGCCAGGTCGTTACAGTGGTATAACAGGGAATGGAGTTGTAGACAACGGCAACGGGACTTACAGTCCAAATACAACTATAGCTACAGATATCACCTCGTTTTATAGTAACTCTATGGGAACTCTAAATGGCGAAGGAGCAACTTTTAAAACAGACTTTATCAAATTTAGAGAAGCGAGGCTGGATTATACACTGCCTAAATCACTTTTGAAATCACTTAAGATATCCAGGGCAAGTATAGGGGTATATGGGCGTAATCTTGCCATATGGTCAAGCTGGCCAATGTTTGATCCGGAGTTTGGCACTTTGAGCGGTACCGATATTGTACAAGGATTCGAGATAGGGCAGTTCCCATCAACGCGTACTTTTGGTTTTAATTTAGTGATAGGTATTAATTAATATAGCAATGAAAAAAACAATATACTTCATAACCTTTTTATCCTTTGTATCGAGCTTTTTAGCATGCGATAAGGGGTTTGACCGCGAAAATACCGATCCAATAAACATTATAAGCACTTCACCTGATAAGTTGCTGGCTCCGGCTTTAGTGAATGTTTTAACAGGTAACCTGACACGTAACCGTAACTTTAATAACGAGCTGATGCAGGTAACAGTGACACAAAGTGAAGATGATTTTACGGTATTTAGATATAATTTCAGACCAAACATTGCAGATTATACCTGGAATATCTGGTACCCGGAACTTACAAACTTTAGGGATATCTACGAGATAGCCAGTAAGCCTGAATATAATAACGATTCGTATAAAGGCATTTCATTGGTATGCGAAGCATGGATTTTTTCTTTAATTACTGATACCTACGGTGATGTACCCTTTAAGGAAGCCAATCAAGGAAGATTAGGTTTAGTAGAACCGGTGTTTGATAGTCAGAAAGAAATTTACACAGCTTTGTTGGCTAAGTTAGAAGAAGCGAATACCTTACTGACGGTAAATACGGCTATTGATGTAGCGAGTGATCCGATTTATAAAGGCGACATTATGTTGTGGCGTAAGTTCTGTAATAGCTTACACTTACGCCTGTTATTACGCTTATCTGGAAAACAGGAGGTAGCAAATACCATGATTGCCAAAATCAAGGAAATGGTAGAAACTAATCCATCAAAATATCCGGTGTTTACTTCAAATGCGGAATCTGCTGTGCTCAAATGGAATGGAACTATTACCACTACAGATCCTTACACAAATCCTTATGCTATCAATTTACGTGAAAATGATTTCATTATACCTTCATTATGTAATTTCTTTATACTTAAATTGAATGATTGGAACGATCCACGTATAGATATTGGTTCAGTATATGGAGCGAATGCCAGAAATAGATTGGGCATAGCAGCTGGTTCTGGTGGTTTTATTGGTATTGATAGTGGCTACGAACCAGGTAGTAAAGAACTACGCCAGTCTTATTTTTATTCCTTTGGCAATTCTGAGTTTTCTTTGCAGAAAAGTCCGTTAACAGGTATTATTATGACTTATGCAGAACTACAGTTTATCATGGCCGAGGCAGCAGCTAAAGGTTGGATTTCTGGTTCAGCGGAAACATTCTATTATAAAGGTATTGCAAGCGCTATAAATTATTGGGTGCCAAACTTTAGTGCAAACATTTCTGACCCAGTATTTACCAATTACATAACCAATGCAGGCATTGCATGGAATGATAACTTACCTTTAGATATCGAAGAAAACATGAGTGACAGTAAAATGGAGCGCATCCATATCCAAAAGTATTATAGCCTTTTTCTTACAGATTTCCAGCAATGGTTTGAATACCGACGCACTGGGCATCCAATATTGCCTAAAGGCGAAGGTTTAAAAAACGGAGGTAAAATGCCAGCGAGACTTAACTATCCGGTTTATATACAATCGGCCAATCCAACCAACTATAGTAAAGCTGTAGCGAGTATGGGGGGAGATGATATGAACACTTTGGTTTGGTGGCAAAAGCCTTAATAAATAAGATTTTATATAATTTAAAATATTTAACGATGAATAAGCTATTACTTAATATTTCATTGCTATTTTCAGTTTTGCTTCTTTTAGCTAGCTGTGAAAAAACAGGAAATTTCCCCGGTGGCGAAGTTAACCCACATATAGCCATTTATGATTTAAGAAGCTTTTATAAAGGGGCTGATTATCCACTTACAAAAGAGTCTATGCTCGGCTCAATTGGTGTTACTGGCGTAGTTGTTTCAGATCATAGGGGTAAAAACATGACCCCGGGATTGCTGATGCTACAAAACAAGTGGAGGTTAAATGAGCTTAGGGGTATTGCGATTAATATTGGTGCTGATGCGGCAAACTATATTCCTGGAGATTCGGTAACTGTAAACATGGTTGGTGGCGTTATGAAACAGGTTGACGGAATGTTGCAAGTTACAGGGCTAAGTGGTTCAGCTGTGGTTAAGGTTGCTTCTGATAAATCTATTGCTGTTAATCGGGTTCCCAGTAGTTATATTCTGGCTAATCCAGAGAAATATGAAAGTACCGAAATAGTAATTGTAAAGGGTGGTTTTGATCCTATACCTGCACCAACAGATGTATATAGTGGTAAAAAATTGGTAAATGACGGGTTTGGTAATTTTACCTTACATACTGAAGCAGCTGCAACTTTTGCCAATACATCTTTACCTGGAATGGCCAATTTCTTTGGCGTAGTTGAATATGCAAAAAGTACAGAAGGTAAATACATTCCTCATTTGCGCATACGCAGACCCGAGGATATTACCGTGTTAAGTTCCACTATTACACGGTCGGCCATTGTAATTTCCGGCTTTTTGGCGATGCCAGAGGGTACTCCATCAACTAATGGCGAATACATGCAGTTCTTGGCAACACAAGATATTGATTTCTCTGTAACGCCATACTGTGTGGTAACTCATAATACCAATTCTGCTTATCAACCAACTGGTGTGCCACTTAATGGATGGGCAGCAGGTGGCAGACGTTCATACAAGTTTGATCTTAAAACAGGAACAGTTGCAAAAGGACAATATTTTTATGTAGGCGGAAACTCAAACAAATTAATTAATGGAGTAGGCTCAACCAGTATTTCAAATGGCAAGTGGATCGTATCTAAAAATACAGGAAGCTCTGCAGGCGATGGACTTGGTGACATAAATGCCGATTTGTTATTAAATGGAACTAGTGGTTTTGCCGATGGTATTGCTGTATTCGAGGGGCTTACGGTTACAAAAAGTAGAACTCCGATAGATGTAATTATTACTGGAGCCAATGGCGCTATCTATATCCTGGCACAAGAGGCTGGTTTACGTATAGCTAATACAGATTGGTATGATATTATCAATCCGGTAACATTAGAATCCCAGCCTTTGTATAAACAAGGGTCAAACACTATTTGCTTAAGCCGACCGGCACCAACAAATGCAGGTTTCTTCTATAAATTGAGTGGTGTTTACAATATACGTCTGGGGCGCTGGGTAACAGCGAGATCCCAAAACAGGGTAGATTTAGAAATCACATCAGTACTTGATGAGCTGGAAAAAGAATTTCCCGTAGGAACTGGTACCACCCCAGGTCTGGTACCAACGAAAGTTGTAGATTAAGCATTATAGTAAGCAATAGTATTATAACCAGGTGCTTCCCTAAAAAAACTGGGAAGCACCTTTATCAACAAAACATAAAATGACCAGAATAACATTTTTCCTGCTCGCTCTTTTTCTGCAACTAAACTTTTTGCCAGAAGGATATGCGCAAAAAAAACCAGCCGATAAAAATACACAAAGGGTATTGCGCATAATGAGTTATAACATCCACCATGCTAATCGGCCCTCCAAACCAGATCTGATTGATATAGACGCCATTGTTGAGGCGATAAAAAGAGAAAACCCGGATATTATTGCTGTGCAGGAAGTCGATAAAAAGGTTGATCGCTCCGGAAATATTGACGAGGCAAAAACAATGGCCCAAAAACTAGGAATGAATTATCATTTTTTTAAATCTATAGATTATGGCGGTGGTGAATATGGAGTTGCTATTTTTAGTAAATTGGACATAAAAAAACCGAAGCAGATCATCCTCCCTAAATTGGTAGAAAATGCAGAAACGAGTACCCTGGGTTATGTGGAGATCAAACATCCAGTGGACAGAAAATTATTTTTGCGTGTACACATTTGTGTATAAAGGGCGAAGCCAGCCGTGTGCTGCAGGTAAAGGCGATTCAAAAAGAATTGGGAAAAACAGATCTACCCGTAATATTATGTGGTGATTTAAACAGTTCGACAGGTTCAGAATCCATGAGTCTGTTGCTGCAACAGTTTCAAAATTCTTGTACAGATAATTGCGGCTTTACTGTTCCGCAGTTAAACCACGCAGAAACATAGATTTTATTTTGACCAAAAATACCAGCTGGCAAGTAAAAGATTACCATGTGGTTGAAGAAGTTTATGCTTCGGACCATAGACCGGTTGTAGCAACATTTGTCATTAACCAATAACGTACAGTAGTCAGAATGAAATTATCATCAAGTGGTAGAGAAAGTAAAAGAAATATTTCTTATGAATTTTAGCGTAACATACACTTTAATGTGTTTATTGGTTGGAGTAGCAATTATTATCCTGCTTACCACTAAATATAGAATCCATGCTTTCTTTGCGCTTATTCTGGCATCCTTTTTTGTTGGACTTAGTATTGGATTGCCCTTGAATCTGGTATTGACAACCGTAAAGGAAGGTTTTGGCAACATCCTTAAATCTTTGTCCTTAATTATCGTACTAGGTACAACTCTAGGTATGCTCTTAGAATATACAGGCAGTACCCGTGCAATGGCAAATTATATCATCAAGAAAATTGGTGAGCATCGCTCAGCATTAGCCATGAGCATCACCGGATTTATAGGAGGGCTGCCTATTTTTTGTGATTCAGGCTATATTGTTCTGAGTGGCTTAAATAACTCTCTGGCCAAAAAAACCGGTGCCAATATTGCTATTATGGCAACCTCGCTGGCCACAGGGTTATACGCCGTTCATTGTTTGATACCTCCACACCCTGGCGCTGTGGCTGCGGCTGCAATCATTCCGGTTGATTTTGGCCGCTTTATCCTATTAGGCATCGTGGTAGCGATTCCTGCAATGCTTACTGGTCATTTTTGGGCAAAATATGCTAGCAGAAAAATCTCCGTCGAAATAGAGAAGGAAGAGCCATTAATAAACGAAGAAGAGAGTCCGACTGTGCTGAAGGCCTTTCTGCCTATTTTAGTACCTATTGCCTTAATCGGATTAAAATCATTTATTGTAATGGAGGGAAGTCAGGATCAATTTTGGTTAAATGTAGTTTCCGCATTGGGCGATCCTATAATTGCATTGTCTATAGGGGTATTGTTAGCCTTTAGTTGTAAAAGGCGCTGGAAAAAAGAGATTGTTAAAGATTTAATGCATGATTCAGGAGAAAAAGCAGGCAACATCTTGTTGATAATTGGTGCCGGAGGTGCATTTGGAGCTATCTTGGCACAGGCAAAAATTGGAGAGCAGTTGGGCATGGCCTTGCCTTTGTCCACTTTAGGTTTAATGTTTCCATTTTTAATAGCCTTTATCATGAAAACAGCACAAGGATCATCTACCGTAGCTATTATTACTTCGGCCTCTATTGTGCTGCCGTTGTTGCAAGATTTAGGATTGGACAGTGAAAATGGACATTTAATGAGCATACTGGCCATGGGTGCCGGTTCTATGACTATTTCCCATGCAAACGACTCTTACTTTTGGGTAATTTCCAAATTTTCAGGACTGGATATGAAAACTATGCTGCGGGTATATTCTATGGCTACGTTGTTTATGGGCCTTTCCTCATTATTAATAATTTACGTTTTGTATTTTTTTCTCCATTAACATGAAGATATGTATAGCTCCTAATGCCTTTAAAAATAGCCTGACGGCGAGCCAGGCTGCAACAGCCATTAAAGAGGGATTGACTGATAGTGGCCTGAATGCAACTTTAGAATGTTTTCCCATAGCTGACGGGGGAGACGGAACCGCCGCTTTGATTATTGGGAAGTGTGGAGGGAAGATCGTCAACACCCGGGTTCAGGATCCTTTAGGCCGTGAAATTGAATCTTCTTTTGGTTTGATCAATAAGGGGAAGACTGCAATAATTGAAATGGCAGATGCTTCTGGGATCAGATTATTAATACCTGGAGAATTGAATCCCTTGCACGCTTCTTCTTTTGGAACCGGGGAGTTGATTAAAAAAGCTTTGGATAAAGGTGTTCAGGAAATCTTTTTAGGGATGGGTGGCTCTGCTACAGTAGATGGGGGAACAGGAATATTAAGTGCACTAGGTATTAGGTTTTTAGATTCCGCAGGGCATCCAATAGTAAATTTACCTGCTGCCTGGAACTCACTTTCTACTATTGATCTATCACAAGTTGATCAAAGAATTTTCAATTGTAAGCTGACTATTTTATGTGATGTTCATAACGAACTTTTAGGTAAGAAGGGTGCGGCGGCCGTTTTTGGACCACAGAAAGGGGCAAACTCAGGGCAGGTTAAAGAGCTGGAAGCTTTTCTGCATCATTTCACAAATATCACAATGGAGCAAATAGGCTTAAATATAGCAGGATTAGAATTTGGCGGTACTGCCGGAGGAGCCGCAGCGGGAGTTTGTGCATTTCTAAACGCTCGTTTGGTAAATGGGATAGATCACTTCCTAAAGCTTACTGATTTTGAGAGTGCATTAAAAGGTAGTAATTTTTTAATTACTGGAGAAGGGGCTTTAGATAACCAAACCTTACAGGGTAAAGGTCCCTTGGGCGTAGCTAAACTCTCCAGACATTATGGTATTCCCGTATGTGCATTAGCCGGGAAAGTCTCGTTAAGAGATATCCCTGAATTACGAAAACATTTTGATGTAATATTGCCAATAACTAACCAACCAATGGAATTGACTGATGCGTTGAAATTAACCCCTGAAAACTTATCAAGGACCACCTACGAATTGGGGAAGATGTTAAACCTTTTAAAAAAATAAAATTATCATTTCCTGTGTACTAATTATTTTGTTAAAATAGACTGATATAGTTGTATTCCGGATATCCTGTTTTCTGTATAATTACAAAAGCTTAAATTCAAGCTTTTCTTTGTTCCAGTGCCTATAAAAAAATTCATAAGCATCAAGGAAAGAGGTTATTTTTGGTATGTCAGCGAAGATCATCAATTAGAAGAATTTGTATTCTGTGGGGCGTGATTGAGTATATTTTAACAATGCAGACCCAAAGGGCTAAGGACTTGAAAAAGATATTGATTGCATCATAAAACAGTATTTCTAACATCAGTATTGTTTTATTATAATCAATTATGTAAAACAGCAGTTAGCCTATTCCGTGGAGGTTGCATCAACTTCTTAAAAATTTTGTTCAAAATATAAATGCTACAAACGAGAAATAGCATTTGCATGAAGTTAAGAAAAGACGAAATGAATAATTATTAAAGGAATATGAGGCTGCTTATCTCTTTCGTTACCTAGCTGGCTTATTCAATCTGCAATTGGCGTATATAATTTTTAGACCTTGCTCTTCTTTTATATTATGCAGTTAAAGGGTATAAAATGAGGTGAAGTTTTCACTATTGCGATTCATTTTTCTCTCCGAATTGAAACAACATATACTTAATTTTATTGTTATCTGTTTATTCCTCAATATAATATGGAATAATATTTGTCCACCATTAAAAATGGAACATTTACTCTTTAAAGACTGGGAAAGCCTTTGGCACATAGCAGTTTGCGCTTCACTATCTTACATTGCACTGTTTCTCTTTATAAGGATCTCGGGGAAAAGAACACTCGCTAAATTGAATGCCTTCGATTTTGTGGTCACGGTAACACTTGGCTCTACACTTTCCTCAATGATTCTTGCAAAAGTTACCCTTGCAGAAGGTG
>JAZQRF010000321.1:0-2746 GCA_045629485.1 Pelobium sp.
GAATACAGAACGAATCCGGAGCTTATGCAGAGTTTTTAAATTACGGAGCTTCAATAACGTCCATTGTTGTTCCGGATAGAAATGGCAAACTGGAAAACGTTGTGCTGGGCTTTGATAGCCTGGAAGGATACCTTGAGGATAACTGTTATATAGGCGCTACCATTGGAAGATTTGCCAACAGGATTTCCAGCGCATCTTTTTGTCTTGATGATGAAGTTTTCCATTTGGAGAAAAACGATGGAGAAAATGCGAATCATGGTGGTGATGCTGGCTTTCATTCCAGAGTTTTTGATTTTAAAATAGAAAACGGAGCCTTAGTTTTCAGCTTTTTAAGCAAAGATGGAGAAGGCGGTTACCCAGGAAATCTGCAATTTACGGTCAGCTACCAATTTACCAATAATAACGAGCTGATCATAGAGTATTTTGCAACTGCCGATAGGAGAACAGTGCTTAATTTTACCAATCATACCTATTTTAACCTTTCTGCCCAAAGAAATAATATTTTAGAGCATCAGCTAACAGTTAATTCCAGGCTTATGTTAGAAAATTCAGTTAATTACATTCCCACCGGAATCATCAAACCAACGGGGATAAAATCTTTGCGTAACCAGTCAATTAAGGAGATGGTTTCTGAGGAAACCGGAATTCTTAGCGGGTTAAATGATTATTACATTATAGAAAAGAATGATGATGAAATACCGGCGGCAATATTAAAAGATTCGGCTTCCGGCAGGCGCCTTGAAGTTTATACTTCCTATCCCGGGATGCAGGTTTATACAGGAGATTATTTATACAGCAGTTATATCGGGAACCAGAATGCACAATTTAAACCTTTTGATGGTTTATGTCTGGAATGCCAGTATTTCCCTGATAGTCCCAATAAAGAGAATTTTCCGTCAAAAATATTCGGTCCTGATCATCAGTATAAAGAAAATATTATGTTTAAATTTAGTACAGGGCAATAAAGAAAGAACGGCTTGTTACTACTTATGGTAAAATTATCCATCATTTAATCACTGAAATCCATTGTTATGTTGCAGATAAACTTGCAATTTTAATCAACAATTTAAACCATGATTAAACCAGAAAAAACCTTTAACAATGCCTATATCATAGGCATATCTTTTATTTCGGCCTTGGGCGGATATTTATTCGGATTCGACTTTGCCGTTATATCGGGAGCATTACCTTTTTTACGGACCGAATTTATGTTGGATGCCTGGTGGGAAGGTTTTCTTACAGGTTCTTTGGCCTTGGGCTGCATAGTTGGCTGTTTAATGGCCGGAAAACTGGCCGATCAATATGGCCGAAAACCAGGATTATCTTTAGCGGCCTTAATTTTTGCCCTGTCTTCTTTAGGAATGGCTTTTGCCGAGGGACTTACCTTTTTTGTCATCATGCGTTTTGCAGCAGGAATTGGGGTGGGCATGGCCTCTATGCTAAGCCCTATGTATATCGCAGAGATCTCGCCAGCAAAAATACGTGGACGAAATGTGGCAATAAATCAGCTGACCATCGTCACGGGAATATTAATCACAAATTTGGTAAACTACTCTTTGGCAGATAACGGTCCGGAAGCCTGGCGCTGGATGTTTGGTCTTGGAGCAGTACCTTCTGTTTTCTTCTTTATCGGAGTGATTTGGCTGCCCGAAAGCCCACGTTGGCTGGTTAAAGCCGGGAAACAGGAAAAAGCAAAATTGGTGTTGAATAAAATTGGTTCCGCATCTTTTGTTGCCAGCACATTTAGTGATATAGAAAAATCTCTTGTCGGGGTTAAAAAACAATCCTATCGGGATGTGTTTCAAAAAAGCGTAAGACCTGCTGTTGTTGTGGGAGTTGCCCTGGCTATCTTCCAGCAATTATGCGGTATCAATGTCGTGTTTAACTATACTTCTACCATATTCGAATCTGTAGGTGCCGACTTAGACCGGCAACTTTTTGAGACTGTTGCCATCGGGATAGTGAATCTCATTTTTACACTGGTAGCCATGTGGCAGGTTGATAAACTTGGCAGAAGGCCTTTAATGCTGGTTGGTTCCTTAGGGCTCTCTATACTATATGTTTTGCTGGCTTATTTATTGCAAAACCAATACGCAGCAGGGCTTGTTTCCATGGCGGTATTATTGGCCATTAGTATATACGCCTGTTCTATTGCCCCGGTAACATGGGTGTTGATCTCTGAGATTTTCCCTAATAAAATACGCGGAGTTGCCTCTTCCGTTGCTATCGTTTCTCTTTGGGGAGCCTATTTTGTATTGGTATTTACCTTCCCGATACTGGCAGAAAAGCTGGGGACTTACGGACCGTTTTATCTCTACGCCATCATTTGCTTCCTGGGATTCCTCTTTATAAAAAGTAAGGTAAGAGAAACAAAAGGTCAGACGCTGGAAGAGCTCGAAGATAATTTTATAAGCCATTAATCTAATTAGTAATGATGAATTCAGATGTATCCGTTTGGGAAGAAAAGATAATGATCCCTACCTATGGAGTGGGGAAACCTGAGAAAAATCCCATGTTTTTTGAAAAGAGGGTTTACCAGGGGAGCAGCGGGGTAGTGTATCCTCATCCTGTAATAGAAAAGATATTTGATGAAAAAGAGGATAAGGAGTATACGGCCCTTTTCCTTGAAAATAAATATATAAAAATGATGGTGCTGCCCGAATTGGGCGGACGTATCCAAATGGCTTATGATAAGATAAAAGAAAGACACTTTATTTATTATAACCAGGTCATTAAACCAGCTTTG
>JAZQRF010000322.1:0-6554 GCA_045629485.1 Pelobium sp.
AATGGAACAAATTATATTTTACATTTTAGCTTTAATTGCAGTAGCAAGCGGCATCTATGTCGTCAGCAGTCAGCATTTAATTCGCTCTGTGTTTATGTTTTTTGTCACCTTACTTTCTGTTGCAGGCCTATACGTTTTTGCCCTGGCAGATTTTATCGCTCTCACTCAAATTGTTATTTACGTGGGTGGTGTATTGGTATTGTTGCTTTTTGTTTTTATGCTTTCCTCTAAAAATACATTGGAGAACCTGGAAGGCTTACAAAAAGAAGTGTTATCCTCCAATAGAATTCCAGGTACTTTTATTTGTCTGGCATTTTTAGGAATCATCATTTATGCGATTTTTCAGGTTGATTTTAATCAGTTGAACTGGATCGTTTTGGCAAAAGAAAGTGGAAATGTGAAAAGTGTGGCTGAAGAAAACATCACTAACATCGGTGTTAACCTCATGAGCAAATATTTACTCCCTTTTGAGCTGGTTTCCATTTTTTTAATGATGACCTTAATAGGAGCTGCAAATTTAGCAAGAAAGGAGCCTGCCAAATGATTCCATTAGAAGATTTTCTGGTAGTAGCAGCTATACTGTTTTGTTTGGGGCTTTACGCTGTGATTACACGTAAGAATGCAATACAAGTGTTAATTGGTGTAGAGCTCATGTTAAACGCTTCTATTTTAAACCTGGTTGCCTTTGGGAAATACGATAAAATTGATAATGCCGGACAAGTTTTTGGATTATTCGTTATTGTTCTTGCAGCAGCGGCAGTAGCAGTAGGTTTAGTAATTATTTTGAATTTTTATAAACGGGCCAATACCATAGACCCAGATAAAGCAAATACGTTAAGAGGATAATGAACCCGTTTTTAGCTATTTCAGACCAACAAATTGTAATTGCTTCTTTTCTGGTAATTTGTGCCCCGCTATTGTCTTTTTTCTTTTCTTTATTATGGAAGAAAGGAGCAGCTGCAATATCCATCAGCGCTGTTGCTGTTAGTCTGGGCGCATCTCTTCTTTTATTCTTAGGAATATGGAAAGGAACTACACATCATTATGCTATTCCGTGGATCAATTTTTCCTCTTTTCAGATAAATCTTGGCTTTCTGCTCAATAACCTTACGGTAGTTATGCTGCTACTGGTTTCACTGATTGCACTTTTGGTAAACATCTATTCTGTGGAATACATGCGGAAGGACCAGCTAAAACCTAGGTATTTTGCTTACTTAAGCTTGTTTTGCTTTGCCATGCTGAGCCTGATATTAGCCGATAACTTATTCCTGGTATATATTTTTTGGGAACTGGTTGGTTTTTCTTCTTACCTGTTAATAGGTTTCTGGTATACCAGAGAAAAAGCTGCTATAGCGAGTAAGAAAGCTTTTATCATGAACCGTTTAGGCGATTTAGGCTTCCTTGCCGGTATCATGATTTTATTGAGCCATTTCCATACCTTAGATATAGATACTATTTTCGGAAGTGGAAACCTGATTTCTTCTTCATTTGTTCAGGCTAATTTATGGGTTAGTCCATTTGGAACCATGCCCGATTATTGGTTAACAATAGCCGGATTATGTTTTTTTATCGGAGCCATCGCAAAATCAGCACAATTTCCTTTGCATACATGGTTACCCGATGCCATGGAAGGTCCCACTGCAGTTTCATCTCTCATTCATGCAGCAACAATGGTTGCGGCCGGAGTATTTTTGCTCATCAGGATTCAGCCACTTTTTAACGAAACGGTTTTAATTATCATTTCGATAATAGGATTGTTTACAGCGTTTATGGCTGCAACAATTGCGGTTACTCAAAACGATATTAAGAGAGTACTGGCATTTTCTACAGTATCACAATTAGGTTTTATGATGCTGGCCATTGGAGTAGGAGATAGCGCTGCGGCAATTTTTCATCTCATCACCCATGCGTTCTTCAAATGTTTGTTGTTCTTAGGTGCCGGTATAGTTATACACGAAATGCATCACCTAAAAGAAAAGCATCGTTTAAACTTTGATGAACAGGATATGCACTTTATGGGCGGCTTTCGCAAAATGATGCCTGTAACCACTGTGGTATTTGTAATAGCAGCAATGGCATTGGCCGGTTTGCCATTCACATCCGGCTATCTTTCCAAAGATGCTATTTTAGTGAGTGTTTTTGAATGGGCCGATTTAAATGGTGGAATATTCTGGGCCTTTCCCATTGTTGTATCTCTTACTTCTTGGCTAACAACTTTTTACATTTTCAGAGTAGTATTTAAAGTGTTTTTCGGGAAATTCAGGTTGCCAGAGTTGTTGAATACTAAGTTTAATGATCAACCCCTTCATGATCCTAATGGCTGGATGAAATATCCAGTAATTATCCTTTCTGTATTTTGTTTTGGGTTTATATATGCCTACAATCCAATTAATCTGGATAGTTCATGGCTGTATCACGTATTTATATTGCAACAACATAACGAAGGCTTGTACCACATAATGGTTCCGCTATATATTAATGTGTTGAGTTTTGCATTATTAAGCATTGCTTATTTAGTTTATGCGAAAAATAAAATGAGTGTTAATTTCGAGCAAAGCTGGTATTATAAGTTTTCCTATAACCAATGGTATTTTGATGAGATTTACGATACTTTAATTGTGAAACCAATACTTCTAAAAACAAGAATTTTTTATTGGTTTGATTTGCATGTGATTGATGGGCTTATAAATGCTTCTGGGAAACTGACTATTCAACTCTCTTACCTCGCTAATTGGACCGACAAAAATATAATTGATGGGTTGGTAAATTTTTCGGCTTTAGTTGTAGACCGAATGGGGATTTGGTTTAGAGCAGTACATAACGGTAAATTCCAGCATTATGTAATTTGGATGCTTGCTGTAGTTTTGTCTTTCTTCATTTTTCAAATGATATTCTAAAAATGGGTTTATTAACAGTATTAATATTTATACCTCTATTATTCGGTTTCATTATTTTAATGATGCCCTCAAAATTCGATAAAAGCTTTAAATATATTTCTATTGCGGTATCGCTGCTTCAGCTTATTATTGCCAGTTATATCTGGATGAATTTCAAAACCGGAGTGGAATATGGAGGAGTAAATCAGGAATCGCAATATCAGTTTATAGAAAAAGCCGAGTGGATCAGGCTAAATGCGGGTAGCATGGGTCAATTGCAAATAGATTATTTTTTAGGTATTGATGGCTTTTCTGTTACTTTAGTGTGGTTGTCTGCCTTCGTGATGTTAATTGCCACACTTGCATCCTGGGAAATAAAGAAAAATTTAAAAGGTTATTTTGCTTTACTGATGCTTTTAAACACCGCAATTGTTGGTGTTTTTTGTGCATTAGATTTCTTTCTATTTTATGTTTTCTACGAATTAATGCTACTACCTCTGTATTTCCTTATCGGGATTTGGGGGGGAGTGAAAAGAGAATATGCAGCAATGAAATTTTTTCTTTATACGCTATTAGGATCAATTTTTATGCTGTTGGTGATTGCCGGCTTGTACTTTTCAGTAGTAGACCCAGTGACAGGGAACCATACCTTTAATATGGTTCACATGATGAACGCTGCAAATTATGTCCCCGATTCGGTATTTTCTGTCCTGGCCAATGCCGAAATTTTAGGCATTCCGGCAAGGTTATTAGGTTTCATAGTGGTTTTTATTGCTTTCGCTATAAAAGTTCCAATAGTTCCTTTTCATACCTGGTTGCCCGATGCCCACGTAGAGGCGCCAACACCAATTTCCATTATCCTTGCCGGAGTGCTTCTAAAAGTTGGAGGTTACGGAATTATTCGAATTGCCTACGGTATTTTTCCTGAAGTAGCTTCGTCTTTATCATTTTATATTGGATTATTAGGGGTAATTTCTATTATTTATGGCGCTTTAGTGGCTCTCGCCCAAACAGATCTTAAACGCCTTATTGCTTATTCCTCCGTTTCCCATATGGGATTTGTATTATTGGGTTTAGCCTCTCTAACCGTGGAAGGTATAAGCGGTGCCATGATGCAGATGATCTCCCACGGCTTTTTATCCGTGATGTTATTCTTTATTGTTGGAATCATCTATAATAGGGTTCACGATAGGTATATTTATAATTTTAGAGGGCTGGCGACTCACATGCCTTACTTTACCGGCTTTGTGATGATTGCATTTTTCGCTTCATTAGGTTTGCCCGGATTCTCAGCTTTTATTGCAGAAGCCTTTACTTTAATTGGAGCCTTCAATTCGCAAAGTATTAATGGATTCTTGCCACGCTGGATGGCTATTGCAGGTTCGATTGGAATGCTTTTAGGAGCTTCTTACTTATTATGGACATTACAAAGAATGTTTTTTGGTGAACTCAGGCTAAAAGAAGAGAGCTGGTTCGCTAAGCTAAAAGATATCAACTTCAGGGAAACCATTACTTTATTGCCATTGGCAGCGTTGGCTTTAATCATTGGGATTATTCCGTCAATTGTATTCGATATTATCAACACGTCCGTTAACCAATTTATACTTCTTTTTAAATAATGACGGGCTTTCCAAACATATCAACAAGTATTCAGGATACTGTAAATTCTATCCCCTGGTTTTTACCAGAATTAGCTTTAAGTATAGGTTTTTTGATAGCTATAATTTTTGATTTGTTTATCAAAAGACCAAAGAGAGTGGTGTTTTGTACTGCTTTATTAACCCTTTTGATTTCTGCTGCCTTTTTGTTGATACAGTATGTCACTTTACAGGGTAAGCTGATGCTCTTTAACGGAATGTTTTCTGTAGATAAAAACATTGTTGTTTTTAAGCTCATTACATTGCTGGCTTCCATTCTCTCTCTTATTTTTTTCTCTTTAGATGATAAATTAAAACAGCATGCTAAAGGTTTGGGTGATTTTTATAATATTTTCCTTGCAGCTGTTTTGGCTATGATGGTACTTATATCATCGGCTAATCTATTGTTGGTGTATATTTCTATAGAAATGCTTTCTTTGGCTTCCTATTTAATGGTCAGCTACGCTGCCAGAACAAGGTCAGAAGCAGAGGCCGGATTAAAATATGTGCTTTTTGGTGTAGCAGCATCAGCTTTAATGCTTTACGGGATCAGTTTTATTTATGGGTTTAGCGGATCTTTAGATCTTTTTACCAATGCCATCCCCGAGGGACTAAACGCAGTTTCAAATACTGCTAAAAACTTGGTGATTATCTTATTTGTAGCAGGGATAGGTTTTAAATTGTCTTTTGTGCCTTTTCACTTCTGGACTCCGGACGCTTACCAGGCAGCACCAACTTCTGTTACTTCCTTTTTATCTACAGCACCAAAGATTGCGGTTTTTGCTTTTCTTTTTAGCATAAATAAACTGTTTCATGTATCCGGAGATATTTATTTCCAGGTAATATTAAGCGTTTCCCTAGCATCTATGGTGATTGGTAATGTAATGGCTATTTTCCAGGAGGATCCTAAAAGGCTAATGGCATATTCATCAATAGGGCACACTGGCTTTTTATTGATGCTCTTCGTACTTCCTGAACTCAATATCCTGAAAGCACTGAATTTCTATTTACTTACCTATGTTGTTATGAATATTGGTGCATTTCTTTCTCTTGCATATTTAGAGAAAGCTTATGGCGCTACAAAGCTTAGTGATTTAAAAGGATTGGGTAAGTTTTCTCCGTTGATAGGTGTAAGTTTAATTGTTTTTATGGTTTCTCTTATTGGTTTACCTCCAACAGCCGGATTTATTGCCAAATTTTTCGTCTTTACCATTCTAATAGAGCAAATAAGTAATTCCGTATTATTAACATCATTATTAATTACAGCGGTATTAACCACCGTAATCTCCCTGTTTTACTATTTTAAGCTCCCTCTTAATCTCTTCTTGCGTCATAATCCAGATGTCGTTATGATCAAAAGAAGTCCTGTAACCACCGCTTTAGTGTTAGCACTTGCTGTAGCTTTGCTTATTCTCGGCGTGTTTCCTGCCTTAATTGAGATCTATTAAGTCTTTTCTTTATTTGCTTAGTTGTTATTAACGAATGATCATCCTTGTCGTATACTTATTTGTGATTTATTGAAAATTGGCAATATTTTGGATGAATTTTTTGTTTAAGTCATATATTTGATAGTGTTTTTGATTTTTTTATTAGTTTTTTGTTAAAAATGTCATTAAATATTTAAGAAATCAGTTTTATTTATAAATTTGGCAATCAATAATTAATAAATATACGAATGGCTAAGAAATTAACTAAAATTCCTTTTATTTTTCTTGCAATTATTGCAATTCTAACGGTATTGTTTCCGTCTGTCCCTCAAAAGATGTATGAAGGGACTTATAACTATGCAGATATAGCTTGGATGCTAAGTGCAACAGCTCTTGTTTTAATTATGACACCAGGCTTGGCTTTCTTTTACGGGGGAATGGTGAGTAAAAAGAACGTGATCTCCACCATGCTCCAAAGTTTTATTTGTATGGTAATCATATCTGTAATTTGGGTGGTATTTGGCTTCAGTTTGGCATTCGGAGAATCTGTGGGTGGTATTTTCGGCAATCCTTTAACCTATTTTATGATGGATGGTGTGATTGATGGAGATCCG
>JAZQRF010000323.1:0-20277 GCA_045629485.1 Pelobium sp.
AAAGTCTTTTTCTGAGACCATGCGTGTACTTTATGAATATATAGACCCTAAAACTGGCAAAAACGCTTCTTTGCTTGCTGACGATGTTTTTGAGGTGATTCAAAAAAATGCCGATCTTTTAGACAGTACCATCATTTACGATCGTGATTTTAGCTTCGATTATTTCGGATTTAAAACCTTAGAACGTTCTTATCTTTTAAAGATAAATGGCCGTGTAGCCGAGCGTCCGCAGCATCTATTTATGCGTGTGGCTGTAGGTATTCATAAAAACGATTTGGAAAGTGCCATCAAAACTTACGAGTTGATGAGCGAGCGCTGGTTCATCCACGCTACACCAACGTTATTTAACGCAGGTACTCCAAAACCACAAATGTCTAGCTGTTTCCTCGTTGCCATGAAAGATGATAGCATTGAAGGCATTTATGAGACTTTAGGGCAAACTGCAAAGATCTCCCAGAGTGCAGGCGGTATTGGTTTAAGCATCCACAATGTTAGAGCAACAGGCTCCTATATTAGCGGAACCAACGGAACCAGCAATGGTATAGTACCGATGCTTAAAGTTTTCAACGATACAGCCAGGTATGTAGACCAGGGAGGTGGCAAAAGAAAAGGTGCTTTCGCTATTTACCTGGAGCCATGGCATGCAGATGTTTTTGATTTCCTTGATTTGAGAAAAAATCACGGTAAGGAAGAAAACAGGGCAAGAGATTTATTCTACGCACTTTGGGTTTCAGATTTATTCATGAAACGTGTAGAAGCAGATGCAGAATGGAGCTTATTCTGTCCGCATGAAGCACCAGGTTTAGCAGATTGCCATGGTGCAGAATTTGAAGCACTTTACGAAAGATACGAGAAAGAAGGCAAAGCCCGTAAAACGATCAAAGCCCAGGAATTATGGTTCTCTATTTTAGATGCGCAGATAGAAACCGGTACTCCTTACCTGTTATACAAAGATGCGGCTAATGGAAAGTCTAATCAACAAAATTTAGGAACGATCAAAAGTTCTAACCTTTGTACAGAGATTATGGAGTATACCTCTCCTGATGAAGTTGCTGTTTGTAATTTAGCATCCCTTTCTTTGCCAAGATTTGTGATTGATGGTAAATTCGATCATCAAAAGCTATATGATGTGACTTACCAGGTTACCTTAAATCTTAATAAGATTATTGATAACAACTTCTATCCTGTAGAAGAAGCCCGTTATTCTAACCTTCGCCACCGCCCAATTGGTTTAGGTGTACAAGGTTTGGCTGATGCTTTTATTTTGCTAAAAATGCCTTTCGAAAGCCCGGAAGCAAAACAGCTAAATATTGATATTTTCGAAACTCTTTATTTTGCTTCGATGACTGCTTCTGCAGACCTGGCGGTGAAAGAAGGTCATTACGAAACTTTCCCTGGCTCTCCTCTTTCAAAAGGACAGTTCCAGTTTGATCTTTGGAATACCAAACCAACCAGCGGACGTTGGGATTGGGATACTTTAAGAAAACAGGTTGTTAAAACCGGAGCCAGAAACTCTTTATTACTGGCACCAATGCCAACAGCTTCTACTTCTCAAATTTTAGGGAACAACGAATGTTTTGAGCCTTACACTTCTAACATTTATACAAGAAGAGTCTTAAGCGGAGAGTTTGTAGTAGTAAACAAACATTTACTAAGAGACCTGGTAGATCTTAACCTATGGAACAGCAAAATGAAAGATGCTATTATTTTAGCAAACGGATCTGTACAGGGAATTGAGAGTGTTCCGCAAAAAATTAAAGACCTATACAAAACTGTTTGGGAAATTAAAATGCGTGATATTATTGACATGGCTGCAGACAGGGGCGCTTACATTTGCCAGTCGCAATCATTAAATCTTTTTGTGAGTGCTCCAAGTGCTTCTAAATTAACATCGATGCACTTCTATGCATGGAAAAAAGGATTAAAAACCGGCATGTACTATTTACGTACACAGGCAGCTACCCAGGCGATTAAATTCTCTGTAGAAAGTCAGGCTGGAAAAGAGGTAGAGCCTTTAAATAATGTGGTTACTAATGCATCTGCTCCTATTAATAATGGTTCGGATATAGAACCAGACATTGTTGAAGGAATGAGCTGCAGCATGGAAGAAGGCTGCCTTTCTTGCGGATCATAAAAAATTAACAGTACCTTATAGAAATGAAGAGCCGGCTTATCAGAGTCGGCTCTTCTAATTTAAAGTGAATCCTAATGATGACCTACACTAAACACGAAATAATAGCCTGTAGCAGATGTAATAAATCTTTCGAGTGTAAAGCCAACAGCTATACTCAGTGCCAATGCAATTCAGTTTCTTTAACTTTAAATGAAACAGAATACATTAGTGAATTGCATGATGGTTGTTTGTGTGCAGATTGTTTGAGAGCCCTAAAAGAGGAGTATCAAAGATCCATGGAAAATTATTAGGCCTTTAAAAACAAATAATAGAATATAAATAAGGAAGGTAAAATTCCATTTCATAAAACATCTTCCTAAAAAAACCGTTAATACAAACACTTAATATTAAAGAATGCCATATAATAAGCTTACTCCAGAAGAAGAATACGTTATTTTACACAAAGGAACAGAGCCCCCATTTACAGGTGAATACACAGACCTGAAAGAAGCAGGAACCTATGTTTGCAGGCAATGCAACACTCCCCTATATAAATCAGAAAATAAATTTGAATCGCACTGTGGCTGGCCAAGTTTTGATGATGAAATACCAGGAGCTGTAAAACATGTGCCAGACAGAGATGGTCGCAGAACCGAAATTGTATGTGCCAATTGCGGCGGACATTTAGGCCATGTGTTCGAAGGAGAACGTTTTACCCCTAAAAACACCAGACATTGTGTGAATTCTTTAAGCATGAAATTCATTCCTAAGTCATAAAAAATTTTAGTTTTTAATTTTTTTACCCTATATTCGAAATATTGCCAATAGTGGCATCACCTTGTAAATCAAGAAGAATGAAAATATTATTGCTTTTAGCAGCAGTTTTTACACTAAGTTTATCTAGTGTAAACGCCCAAGAAAACGATGAAAATATAATTCTAAAAAAAGGTAAAGCTACCTATTACCACGGTAAATTTGTAGGAAGAAAAACCACAAGCGGGCAAGTTTATCGGCATGAAAAATTAACTGCGGCACACAAAACCTTACCATTTGGAACAGTAGTTACTGTTACTAATCCAAGAAACGGAAAATCTGTAACTGTTACAATTAATGATCGCGGCCCTTTTCACAAACATTTGATGATAGATCTATCACAAGCTGCAGCTAAACAAATTGGAATTTATTCTTTAGGAGTGGCTGCTGTAGAAATGTCTTATGTATTGCCTAATAAAGAAAAACTAGCGCTTAAAGCTCCGGATAAAAAACAAGTTAATCCTAACGGGATATAAAAATATTCTAAATAAAATAAAAATAGGCGATTATGATTATAATCGCCTATTTTGGTTAATACCTTACCAACTATCCGTTCTAAAAGGAGAAACAGGTAATCCTTTACTATTAAATAGATTAGGCATAGATACATCGGTAAAACCAAACCTTACCGCTTCAGGATTTTTAATATTTCTGCTAAAAACTATAAGTTTATTTTTATCCAGCTTAAATTCTGCCGGCATAAAATTCCTGGAGCTGTCCGCAATAAATAAATCTGTAATGGTTTTACCATTCACCTGTAATTTACCCTCTAAATAATCAAATTCTATGATCATTTTATTACCCATCACTTTATGGCTTTTATAAACGGGTGACTTATAATCTACCGCTTTCTTTCCATAAACTTCTACTAAAGCAATTTCAGATAATCTAGCTGCAACATCTTTCTTTTTGGTTGGATGTATATTCGTAATATCAGGAACTAAATCTGTAATTACCGCCATTGCTGTTGTAGGCAGGCGAAGTGTTTTTACTTGCTGTTCTCTTAACATAGCAGCTTCTATCCCTCCGGGTTTAGATTTATTACTATATGGCGCTATTTGAACATAATAGAAAGGAAAATCATATCCCCAAGCCTTTCTCCAGCTTTTAATCATATTAGACATCAATTTATCATAACCGCTATGAGTTACCACATTAGATTCTCCCTGATACCAAAAAGCACCTGCAATATTATACCCAGCCAAAGGATAAACCATCGAATTCCACAACATCCCCGACTCATGAGGTCGGTTTTTTGAAGCGGGGATAACCTTTGCGTTTTTTAATAATTCTTCATCACTCTCAATTACATTTAATGGTGTCCACACTTCCGCGGATGTACCTCCCCAACTAGAATTAATTATCCCGATAGGAATATCTAAATCTCTACTCAACTGCTTTCCAATAAAATATCCTATTGCACTAAAGCCTGTTGCAGATTCTGTATTGCATTTTTTCCAGGAATCAAAAACGTTATCCTGAGGAGTCTTTGCTCCTATATTAGTAATTTGCAATAATCTCACTTTCGGATTAGCCGCGTTTGGCAGCTCTTGTATCATTTCTTCAAGGTTATTCTTAGAACTCCATTGCATATTAGATTGCCCTGAGCAGAACCAAACTTCTCCTAATAAAATATTATTAATTACTTTTTTATGCCTTCCTATGATTACGGTAATGGTATAAGGCCCACCAGCATCTCCTGTTTTTAATTTGGCTTCGAATTTAGCCATACCCCCTGTATTTACTTTTACAGTATCATTTGACCAGGATGGAATAATTAATACGTTGCTTGCCCTGTTACCCCAACCCCAAAAATTCACTTCGGTATTTCTTTGTAATACCATATTGTCAGAAAAAAAAGAAGGAAGGTGGATTTGGGCAAATAGCTGACCGGAAAACAATAAAAGGAATAGAACCAGGAAATTTTTCATGAATAATAATTTGGGTTTATAAATTATAGCCTGCATATCTCAGGGATTTAAGCCATAAATATAAAACCTAATATTAACTTCCCAAGTTATAGTCTCCCAATTATTAAACTAAATGCTTAGTTAATTCTGCTGTTGCGTTTACCGGAGATTTTTGTTGATACAGAATATTATAAACTGCTTCGAGGATTGGCATTTCTACTTTAGCCTTTTTATTAATTTGATACAAACAGTAAGTGGCATAATAACCTTCGGCAACCATATTCATTTCTAATTGTGCGGACTTTACTGTATATCCTTTCCCTATCATATTCCCGAAAGTACGGTTACGGCTAAACTGAGAATAAGAGGTTACTAATAAATCGCCTAAATAGGCCGATTCTTTGATATCCCGTTCTATTGGATGTATAACATCTACAAAATTTTTCATCTCTCTAATAGCGTTAGAGATTAAGACCGCCTGGAAATTATCTCCATAACCCACACCGTGACATATGCCGCTGGCAACTGCGTAGATGTTTTTTAAAACAGCTGCGTATTCTGTTCCAAATATATCATCAGAGATGATGGTATTGATATATCTGGTTTTAATTAAATCTGCAAACTGTTGGGCTAAATCCGCATCCTGAGAGGCTATGGTTAAGTAAGACAGCTTTTCTAAAGCTACCTCTTCTGCATGGCAAGGACCACTTATGACTATTATATCCTGAAAAGGAATCTGGTATTTTTCATGAATAAACTCTCCAATGATTTGATTTTCATCAGGAACAATGCCTTTAATGGCAGAAACAATTTTCTTTCCTTTTAAATCATCGGCAGTAATGCCTTTTAAGGCCTCTTTTAAGAATGCTGCAGGTACACATAAAAGAACAACATCTGCATTAAAAAGAATGTCTTTCAGTTTTGTAGAAACATTAGCAGGTGCCACTTTTACTTCAACAGCAGAAAGATAATTAAGATTGTGTTTGTATTCCCGAATGTGAGCCACAGCAGCCTCACTCCTCATCCACCAAAAAATCTCTTTATTAACTGTATTATCACTAAGCATTTTAACAATAGCTGTAGCCCAACTTCCACCTCCTACAATTGCTATTTTATTTAAATCTCGCTGCATTATTAATTTTTAGTTCTTAAACATTTGAATTGCATTCCGGTTTTAAAATATAAAAAGTCCCGGCTAGCAACACAAACCGGGACAAATTAAAAAATTAATATCAATACTTCTCTCTACACCACAAAGAGATTACTTATTCTTATTTTTTTGTTTCCTGGAAAAGTTTAGATTTATCCACAACTTCTACTGCTGCCTTGTCTTTTAAGGTTTTCGATATTGCGGTATACGGTGCGCTAACTACCTGTTGTCCAGATTTTACACCTGAGAGTATAATTATATTCTGATCGTCCTGAATCCCCGTTTTTACCTCGACTTGCTTTGCATGTCCTGCTTCAACAACGAAAACATATTCTTTAGCCTTTGGTTTTTGTTTTTCTTTTTTATTGGGATCTTCCACCTTATTTGCATTCGGATCCTCTTCATTTTTCTCTTCCTGTCTTACCGTTACGGATTGAATAGGAACTACCAGCCCTTTTGTTCTTTCTGTCTGAATATCGACCGTGGCAGAAAGCCCTGGTTTGAATGGGGAAGATTGACCAGTTTTGCTGTTAGCGCCCATGTATGATTCTGGAAGTATTCTTATTTTCACATTAAAATTTGTCACCTGATCTGCGCTTACTCCCACAATAGTGGCAGAGCTGGCTATTTCTGTCACAATTCCTTTAAATTTCTTATCTCCAAAAGCATCCACCTCTATTACGGCTGTATCTCCAAGAGTGAGTCGGTTAATATCATTTTCATTTACTTCTACGTTCACTTCCATACTTTTAAGATTAGCGATAGTCATGATTTCTGTACCACTCATTTGTGCCGTACCCACAACTCTTTCTCCTCTTTCGACCAAAAGTTTAGATACTATGCCATCTACCGGAGCATAGATATTTGTACGGGCTAAATTGTCGCTGGCTTCCTTTACCACTGCTCCTGATTGCTCCAGCCCAAACTTAGCTCCTATAAGATTTTGTTTTGCAGCTTCCAGATTAGACTTAGCTGTTAAATATTCTGCCGTTGCAGCATCAAATTCGGCTGCAGAAAGCACTTTTTCTTTAAATAAAGTTTGGTTTCTTTTATACCTGGCTTCTACATTTTTAAAGTTTGCCTGCGATTGTACAATCTGTTGTTGCGCACTTGCTACTGCAGCTTTTTGAGCATTATAAGATGCAACAGTTCTTTCATAACCAGACATAAGGATATCTGGCTTGATTTTACAAAGCAGCTGACCCTTTTTTACAAGATCTCCCTCTTTTACATTCAGTTCTACAATTTCTCCGGAAACTTCCGGGCTTAACTTCACTTCTACTTCTGGTTGTATTTTGCCACTGGCAGATACAGTTTCCACTACATCCTTAGACTCTGCCCTGGTAACCGCTACTTGTATAGCCTTACTCTTGCCAATCCATCCGGCAGCTCTGGCTATTATCACCAAAACAACCAGTACAGCCAGGCAAATTAATATGTTTCTAAATGTCTTATTCATCGCGATTGTATGTTAGTTAAGAGTTATTGGATTTCCAATATAAAAATCTATGACCTTGCTCCTGAAAATCAAATCGTATTTTGCCTGAATAAAATCAAATTCAGATTTATTTAAATTGGTTTGAGAAACATTCAATTCTACTGCATTAACCAAACCAACCTCATATCTTTTCCTGATTACATCAAAAGCATCTTTGAAAGCATCAAAAGCCTGCTGTGTTGCATAGTACCTTTTTTCGGCAGACCGCAAATCTAAAACCGCCTGGTTAATGGTTTTGTTTAAAGTATTTTTTGCCTGTTGTTCTCCTACTAAGGCATTACTGTATCTGATTTTGGCAATGGCAAGATTAGTTCTGGCTCTATAACTATTAAAAACAGGAATACTTAAACTAAATCCGATGTTCTTGCTTACGTTTTCATCCAGCTGATTTCCAAAACGCACCGGAGAGATATTGGAATAAGAAGTACCTAGCCCGCCACCAAAACTAAGCGATGGATATAATCCTCCTTTGGCTACTTTTACTGCCGTCCCAAAAACTTCAGAATTATATTTAGCCACTTTTATATCCGGATTATAATTTAAAGCCTGCTGGTAAACTTCAGTTTCCGAATAAGTTAATTTCAAACTTTCTAAAGGTGGCGTGGTAGGTGTAACCACTTGTATTTGCTTTTGCGGATCAATTTCCATTAATTGCTTTAGATCTAAAATCGAGATTTCATAGGCATTTTGAGCATTGGTTAAACTCAACTCGTTGTTTGCTACTTGCGATTTAGCCTGTGAAAGATCTGCCAGGGTGTTGTTACCTACATCAAAATTACTTTGCGCTACTCTAAGCTGGGCTCTGGAAAGTTCTACTTGCTCTTCGCTGGCAATTACAAAATCTCTGTTGGTTAAAATTTGCAGGTAAGTGGTAACTACAGATAAAATGAGGTCGTTCTTAACTTTTTCTACATAACTTTTATCTGCAGCCAAAGAATATTTATTCTGGAGTATCTGATTCCTCAGTTGCCCTCCCTGAAATAACATGACAGAAGAATTGAGATTTCCATTTAGGCCATCCGCATCATTAACCAAACGGCCGGTAGTTTGGTCAAAAAACAAACCAAAGCGGCGGTTGGCAGATATCGCACCATTCAGATTTGGCAACAATTCCAATCTTGATTGTTTTAAGGTCTCATTGGTAATGGCTTCCTGAAACTGCGCCTGTTTTATTTGTAGATTATTATTAAGGGTTAAATCAACAGCGGTTCTAAGGTCGACCTTCTGGGTATCCTGTTGCGCAAAAAGCCCATGGCTAACAAAAAGAAAGCAGACTATTATACCTAAGAGTTTTGGTTTTTCAAATAAAACTTCAGGTATCAATTGTTTAATCGTTATTATTTTCATCTTTGCTTTGTTGCATCTGTTTAAATATACTATCAACCTTTAAGTTTTATGTATCTTATTAAAACACCCTGGCTCCTAAAAAAGTTCTACCCGGAATCACTAACCTGGAATAAAAACAGGAATCAAAAAAACATTTATTTAACTTTTGACGACGGCCCCATACCTATTGTTACACCATATGTAGTAAAAACTTTAAAAAGGTATAATGCAAAAGCCACTTTCTTTTGTATTGGTGATAACATCTCTAAACATACTGAAATTTTTGATCAGCTTAAAGCTGATGGACATACCATTGGAAACCACACCTATCAGCACCTCAATGGATGGAAAAACAAAGACGAAAACTACCTGGACGATATCATAAAATGCCAGGAACTTACTCAATCGGAACTATTCAGGCCCCCATATGGAAGGATAAAGAAATCGCAAATTAAGAGATTGATGGATTTAGGAGCTAAAACACAAGAAGTGAAAGCTGCACCACAAAGCGCTCATATCTCCCAAATCATTATGTGGGATGTTCTTAGTGGCGATTTTGATACCAAATTATCTCCGGAGAAATGTTTAAATAATGTATTAAAACATACAGAAAACGGAAGTATTGTTGTTTTTCATGATAGTTTGAAAGCGTGGGACAGATTGGAATATGCTTTACCCAGAATGATTGAATATTTTTCGGAAAAGGGCTATCTGTTCAAAAGCCTGTAGAATATTCACTAGATCTCTATTTGATTAAACATTCATAGGCAATTTAATCATTTCTATTTACTCATTCATTTGCAAGGAAATCTTAAAAAAATAGCTCAAGAAATGAGGAGTAAAAAACTGAATATATTGATAAATTTTTACATTATTCACAACATTAACAAGCTCAGATTCTGGCTTTTTTTTGTAGTTTTGAACAATTCCAAATTAATGAATTGAAAGCGGGAATTATTATAAAAGCTTGATTTTTTAATATTTTTGTCCAGATACATGTGAGCCGATTTTCTTATCAAATCAGATATTAAACAGAGCAGAGCTAATCTTAAATTTCATTTTAATTATTTAAGGAAATACAGATTAACAGATTTTATTTATAACACCTAGTGGTCTAATGTAGCGTATGCATTTTTTGACTGCTTAAACTTAGAAAGATTTAATATAAATGAGTATTTACAACGATTACTTACAAGAAATCCAGGAAAGAGAACAACAAGGATTACACCCAAAACCAATTGATAGTGCAGAATTAGCGAGTGCTATCATCGAACAAATAAAAGACACAAATAACCCTAACAGAGAAGATTCTGTTAAATTTTTCATTTACAATACCTTACCCGGTACCACACCAGCAGCAGTTGTAAAAGCACAATTTTTAAAAGAAATTATTTTAGGAGAAGCTACCGTTGCTGAAATCACTCCTGATTTCGCTCTTGAGCTGTTGTCTCACATGAAAGGCGGCCCTTCTATTAAAGTGCTTTTAGACCTGTCATTAGGTAATGATGCTGCTATTGCCAAGCAAGCTGCTGAAGTATTAAAAACCCAAGTTTACTTATACGAAGCCGATACTGATCGCTTAAAAGCAGCCTATAATTCCGGGAACCCTATTGCTAAAGAAATTCTGGAAAGCTATGCTAAAGCCGAATTCTTTACTAAGTTACCAGATGTTGCCGAAGAAATTAAAGTAGTGACTTACATTGCTGCTGAAGGAGATATCTCTACAGACTTATTATCTCCTGGTAACCAGGCCCACTCCCGTTCTGACCGTGAATTACATGGGCAATGTATGATTACGCCTGCTGCACAGCAAGAGATAAAAGCGTTACAAGCTCAACATCCGGATGCGAGTGTCATGTTAATCGCTGAAAAAGGTACTATGGGCGTGGGTTCATCCCGTATGTCTGGCGTAAATAACGTAGCGTTATGGACAGGTAAACCAGCTTCGCCTTATATTCCGTTTGTAAATATTGCGCCAATTGTAGCAGGTACAAATGGCATCTCTCCTATTTTCTTAACTACTGTTGATGTTACCGGTGGTATTGGTATAGATTTAAAAAACTGGGTAAAGAAAACGGATGCTGAAGGAAATCTTGTTCGTAATGAAAACAATGAGCCAGTTTTAGAACAAGCTTATTCTGTTGCAACAGGAACAGTATTAACCATAAACACAAAAACCAAAAAATTATACAACGGTGAACAGGAATTGATTGATATCTCTCGTTCTTTAACACCACAAAAAATGGAATTTATCAAAGCTGGCGGTTCTTACGCTATTGTATTTGGTAAAAAAATCCAAACTTTTGCTGCTCAAACTTTGGGTATCGAGGCACCATTGGTATTCGCTCCGGCAAAAGAAATTTCTATAGAAGGCCAGGGTTTAACTGCAGTAGAGAAAATTTTCAATAAAAATGCTGTAGGTGTTACACCAGGTAAAACATTATATGCAGGCTCAGACGTTCGCGTAAAAGTGAATATAGTAGGCTCTCAGGATACCACTGGTTTGATGACTGCCCAGGAGTTAGAAGCGATGGCTGCCACTGTTATTTCTCCAAGTGTTGATGGAGCTTACCAATCTGGTTGTCATACTGCATCTGTATGGGACAAAAAAGCGCAGGCTAACATCCCTAAACTGATGAAGTTCATGAACGAGTTTGGGGTAATTACCGCCCGTGACCCTAAAGGTGAATACCATTCGATGACAGACGTTATTCACAAGGTACTGAATGACATTACTATTGATGAATGGGCAATCATCATCGGTGGCGACTCTCACACACGTATGTCTAAAGGAGTTGCTTTTGGTGCAGATTCTGGTACAGTGGCATTAGCATTGGCAACAGGCGAAGCTTCTATGCCAATTCCTGAATCGGTTAAAGTAACTTTCAAAGGTCAGATGAAAGAGCACATGGATTTCCGTGATGTGGTTCATGCGACACAATTGCAAATGTTGCAGCAGTTTGATGGCGAAAACGTATTCCAGGGCCGTATCATCGAAGTACACATTGGCACTTTACTGGCAGACCAGGCATTTACGTTTACAGATTGGACAGCAGAGATGAAAGCTAAAGCTTCTATCTGCATTTCTCAGGATGATACTTTAATTAAATCATTGGAAATCGCGAAAAGCCGTATCCAGATCATGATAGACAAAGGTATGGACAACCACAACCAGGTACTTCAGGGATTAATAGATAAAGCAAACAAACGTATCGAAGAAATCAGAACAGGCACAAAACCTGCTTTAACTCCGGATGATAATGCGAAATATTACGCTGAGGTAGTAATTGATTTGGATCTGATTCAGGAACCAATGATTGCCGATCCGGATGTAAACAATGTGGACGTTTCTAAACGTTATACACACGATACCATCAGAGATTTGACTTTTTATGGCGGCGACAAAAAAGTAGATCTAGGTTTCGTAGGCTCTTGCATGGTACATAAAGATGACTTAAAAATCGTTTCTCAAATGTTGAAAAACGTAGAAACGAGAACTGGTAAAGTAGAGTTTAAAGCACCCTTGGTAGTTGCAGCTCCTACTTACAATATCATCGATGAGTTGAAAGCAGAAGGTGATTGGGAATACCTGCAAAAATACTCTGGATTTGAATTCAGCGATGCCTTACCTAAAGCAAATGCCCGTACCGAGTACGAAAACATTATGTACTTAGAGCGCCCGGGTTGTAACCTATGTATGGGTAATCAGGAAAAAGCTGCGAAAGGAGATACCGTAATGGCAACTTCCACTCGTTTATTCCAGGGCCGTGTGGTAGAAGATAAAGATGGTAAAAAGGGAGAATCTTTACTGGCATCCACACCAGTAGTAGTACTTTCGGCTATTCTGGGTCGTATTCCAAATATCGAAGAATATAAGGCAGCGGTAGAAGGTATAAACTTAACTAAGTTTACACCAGTATCCACTAAATTATAAGAACAATAACGCTATAATTTTGTTAATAGAGAAGGGGCTATCTGATTCATTAGATAGCCTTTTTTCATGCAAGCTATTGTATAGAATGGTTTTAAATAGTACAAGCTGATGAATTACAAAAACAAATTTGTCGGAAAACATGTAATTTTAGAAGGGCATTATTGATAATCACTATAAAATAAACTAAGTATGGCATTCGATATAGAAATGATTAAAAAGGTTTACTCAACCTTCCCGGGCCGCGTAGAAGCTGCCCGTAAATTAGTTGGCCAACCCTTAACCTTAACAGAAAAAATATTATACGCTCACCTTTGGGATGGTGAAGCAAAAGAAACTTACACTCGTGGTGTTTCTTATGTAGATTTTGCACCAGACCGTGTTGCGATGCAGGATGCCACTGCTCAAATGGCTTTATTGCAATTTATGCAGGCGGGCCGCCCTCAGGTTGCCGTTCCGTCTACAGTACATTGTGATCACTTAATCCAGGCCAAATCCGGAGCCGAAGTGGATTTACCAAAAGCAAACACAGAAAGTAAAGAAGTTTTTGATTTCTTAGGCTCTGTTTCTAATAAATATGGTATTGGTTTCTGGAAACCCGGTGCTGGAATTATTCACCAGGTTGTTTTGGAGAATTATGCCTTCCCCGGCGGATTAATGATAGGTACAGATTCTCATACAGTAAATGCTGGTGGCTTAGGTATGCTGGCAATTGGTGTGGGTGGTGCTGATGCCTGTGATGTAATGGCTGGTTTACCATGGGAACTTAAATTCCCGAAATTAATTGGTGTTAAGTTAACAGGAAAACTAAGCGGCTGGACAGCTCCAAAAGATGTGATTTTAAAAGTTGCTGGTATTTTAACTGTAAAAGGCGGAACAGGTTGCATAGTGGAATATTTTGGCGAAGGCGCTACTTCTATGTCTTGTACCGGTAAAGGCACTATCTGTAACATGGGAGCAGAAATTGGTGCTACCACTTCTACTTTTGGTTATGATGAGTCTATGGAGCGTTACCTGCGTTCTACTAACAGAAATGATGTTGCCGATGCTGCCAATGCTATTAAAGAACACTTAACTGCAGATGCGGAAGTTTACGCTAACCCTGAGCAATACTTTGATCAGGTTATAGAGATTGATTTATCTACTTTAGAACCTCATCTAAACGGGCCTTTTACTCCGGACCTGGCTACACCAGTTTCTCAAATGAAAGAAGCTGCCGTTGCAAATAACTGGCCTTTAAGAGTAGAATGGGGATTAATAGGTTCTTGTACCAACTCTTCTTATGAAGATTTATCAAGAGCTGCTTCTATAGCAAAACAAGCTATCGATAAAGGATTAACCACTAAAGCGGAGTTTGGTATCAATCCGGGATCAGAACAGGTACGTTATACTGCAGACAGAGATGGTTTGTTAAAAACTTTCGAAGATTTAAACGCAACGATTTTTACTAATGCCTGTGGACCATGTATTGGGATGTGGGACCGTGTAGGTGCAGAAAGACAAGAAAAAAACACCATCGTACACTCTTTCAACAGGAACTTTGCTAAACGAGCAGATGGAAATCCTAATACTTTTGCTTTCGTAGCATCACCGGAAATGGTTGCTGCAATTGCAATATCGGGACGTTTGGATTTCAATCCTCTAACCGATACTTTAACAAATGCTAACGGCGAAGAAGTTAAATTAGACGGACCTCATGGAGACGAACTTCCTGTTAAAGGTTTTGCTGTTGAAGATGCAGGCTATCAGGCACCGGCAGAAGATGGCAGCAAAGTAGAAGTCTTGGTTTCTCCAACATCACACCGTTTACAACTATTAGATCCATTTCCTGCCTGGGAAGGTTCGGACTTAAAAGGGCTTAAGCTTTTAATTAAGGCTAAAGGAAAATGTACAACAGATCATATTTCTATGGCTGGTCCATGGTTAAAATTCCGTGGACATTTAGATAATATTTCTAACAACATGTTAATTGGAGCTATTAACTACTTTAATGAGAAAACTGATCTTGTTAAAAACCAATTAACGGGAGAATACGGGCCAGTTCCTGCAACTCAAAGAGATTACAAGGCTGCAGGTATCGGATCTATTGTGGTGGGTGATGATAATTATGGAGAAGGATCTTCCAGGGAGCATGCAGCGATGGAGCCTCGTCATTTAGGTGTTAGAGCGGTAGTGGTAAAATCTTTTGCCCGTATACACGAAACTAACCTTAAAAAACAAGGGATGTTAGGCTTAACTTTTGTTGATCCTGCAGATTACAATAAAATCCAGGAAGATGATACTATCGATATTCTAGGATTAGAAACTTTCACTCCGGGGAAACCATTGCAGATTGTTTTACATCATGCTGATGGCTCTCAGGAATCATTTGATGTAAACCACACTTATAATGCACAACAAATAGAATGGTTTAAAGCAGGTGGTGCACTAAATATTATTCGCAGGAACACGGAGGTTAATGGATAAATTTAACCTTCAAACAAAAAGGCCCTGGAGTGAAAACTTTAGGGCCTTTTCATTTTGATTTTTTATAACAAGTTTTCATTCTTTGGCTGAGTTCTATGAGCTACAACGCCACCCTAGCCAGATTTTATATACTATTAACAAAAAAAAGGAGCTACCGGAAAAACTCCAATAACTCCTTTAAATTAGTTATATAAATTATAGTGGCTTAATTTCTACTCTTCTGTTAAGCGCTCTTCCTTCTTCATTATCATTGCTGGCTACAGGAAATTTCTCTCCGTTACCTTTAGTAATTAAATTGCTGGCTTTGATACCGTTATTTACCAGGTAATTTTTTACTGCATTGGCCCTGTCAATAGAAAGAGCTAAGTTTCTGGCTTCAGTTCCTTCTGCAGATGAATGTCCGTCTAGCTGAAATTTAGTATCCGGGAAATTTTTCATACCCGCAGCAATTACATCTAATACAGCATAAGAAGATGTTTTTAAAACTGATGAATTAAATTCAAATTGGATATTTTTATAATCAATTGCTTTTTTAATTTCCTCAGGGCACCCGCCATTTGCAGCAGTCCCTTTTTCTTCAGGGCAGTTATCTTTAGAATCAACAATTCCGTCTCCATCGGTATCTGCCTCTTTAACAGGTTCAGGAGCTTTTTCCTCTACCGGAGCAGCAACTACAACTTCTTCTGCCTTAGGAGCAATTTTCTTTGATTTACAAGAGCTAACCAATACAGACATTGTGGCAAATAACAATGCTGCAAGTACCAATCTAAATTTCATAATATTCATTTTTTAAAAGTTTTTTTATTTGGTCCAAAAATAACCTTTTTTTTAAATCTAGCTAATAAATGTCCTAATTAAAGGCGCTTAAGAGCCTTTTTCTACATCCAAACCTATTGCTTTCAAAAGCATCGATGCATTAAAGGTTTTGCACTCCCCGTCTTTAATCAAATAATCAAAATACATTTCATCGCCGTTAACCTGAATATCAAAATGATAATTTCTAAGGTTATCTGGATACTCTTGCTCTAATTCTGCAATTTGTAAATCGTGGGTAGCAATAAAACCCGGAGTGCCCTGGGAAATCAATTTTTTTATAAAGACTTTTGAACCCAAATATTTGTCTTTGCTATTGGTTCCCCGCAACATCTCGTCTATTAAAACAAATGCATGCTTATCTATAGCTGTTTGATCAAGAATCATCTTTAAGCGGTTAATCTCTGCTTTAAAAGTGGAGGTGTCATCTGTTAAAGAATCTTTAATCCTCATATAACTTAACAGGTTAAATACTGAAGTTTCAAACTTTACAGCACAAACCTTAGCACCGGCAAAGGCCAGCACCATATTAATTCCAACAGTTCTTAGAAATGTAGATTTCCCAGCCATATTAGATCCTGTAATCACATCCACCGTAGGCTGATTTTTTAATTTAAAATTGTTATTAATTCTCTTCGTAATGGGAATTAAGGGATGGCCTAATTCTTTAGCTTCAAAACCAAAATCATCTTTTATTACAGGCACTACCCAATCAGGGTGATTATAATCCAACACCGCCAAACTTATTAAAGCCTCAAACTCGGCCATTAATGCAAAACTTTTTAAGATTTGGGTATTATATTTCTGTTGCCATTTGGAAAGCCTGATGAGGCAACGCAAATCCCACTGAAACATTAAGTTTAAAAAAG
This sequence comes from Pelobium sp., assembly GCA_045629485.1. Taxonomy (GTDB): domain Bacteria; phylum Bacteroidota; class Bacteroidia; order Sphingobacteriales; family Sphingobacteriaceae; genus Pseudopedobacter. The sequence continues at coordinate 16,890 of JAZQRF010000323.1, forward strand.
CCCCAATAAAAGGGTTTAACCTGTAATCCAGGTCCTGAATAATTTTTGCAAGCTCTTTAATTTGGGCATGTACAGGATGATCCCCTTTAATCTCCTGTACCTTTTGCTTTAGGTAGGTGGTTTGCCAGTTGGTGTTTTCAATCCACTTTAAATTAGAAGAATAATTAAATAAAATGGCTGTGGTCTTGCCTACAGTTTCATGGGCGTAATCTATCCTCTTTTTAAACACAATATATCCCCCGGCACTTAAAAGCAAAACAAGGCCAAATACACTCCACCAAACACCTCCCATCAGGACAGCAACTATCAATACAACCGAACTTAGGAAAGGTAAAACCCGAACAAAAAGGCTAACACTTTTTTTATTTAAAAAAGCGAGTATCTCTGATAGCTTGATACTAATAAAAGAGTCGAGATTCGAAAATTGATTTTTATTTAACGGGAAGAGCCTGGTTCTGAAATCGAGGATATCTTTCTGAAAGTTCCTTAATTCTGCTACAGCGGTTTGCCTATCCAGGATGAGGGTCTTGTTGGCAGCTTTGCTTAACCAAGTTGCTAAAATAATAGTGGCTTTGGTGGTTACACTTCTATTAATATAGGAGAACAAAGATTTCTCGCCAAAAATATCCAAATCTGCAGCATAAGGATGGTTGGGGTCTTCAAATTCATGACCATTGCTATAAACATTTGTACCACCATTTAATATGCTGATTTCGTTTTCTAAAAGACTCAGCTTTACCCGCTCAAAATCTAAAACTTCCTGCTTTTTAAATTGGATTTTGACCAGTAATAAAAAAATCACGACGGTAGCCACACCAATACTGATAGCCATGCCAATACCAAAATCAAATAAAAGATATATAGCCAAAATCCCTAATAAAAAAACCACCAGCCTGGAGATAGAAAAACGGTCTACAACAAGTTTTAATCTCCGGATTTCTTTGCTTAATAAGTCCGCATTTCCCCGGTATTGATTTAGGATATCTTTTGTTTGTTTCATGCAAATCTATTTTTCGGAAAGATATTAAAAACAATTTTACGATATTCTTTTTATTATTTTTACCAGACAATTTTACCTCCAGATCATATGAAGATTACATTAATAACAGTAGGCAAAACAGAAGATAAATATATCCTGGAGGGGATAAACAAATATTTAAAACGTTTAAAACATTATATAAAATTTGAGACGCTGGAATTACCAGAGCTAAAAAAGACCAAGAGTTTAAGCGAAGACCAGCAAAAAGCTAAAGAGGCCGAGCTGATTTTTAAACAGATTAACAATACAGATCATATTGTTTTACTGGATGAAAAAGGAACAGAAGTGAGTTCTATGCATTTTGCCGATTTTCTAAATAAAAAAATGATTGGTAGTGTGCAGCACCTTGTATTTATTATTGGCGGCCCTTATGGTTTTGATAACACCCTTTACCAAAGAGCTAACGATAAAATATCTTTATCTAAAATGACGTTTTCTCATCAGATGGTGAGGTTATTTTTTACAGAACAAGTGTACAGGGCCTTTACTATTTTAAAAGGCGAGCCTTACCACCACGAATAAAAGAAAGGATCAGCATGTTTGGCAAACGCAGAAATTACACCTATAAAGGCAACCAGAAAAAGAAGGAAGAACGACTGTTTTGGATTCTTACCATTGTAGTAAGCCTCATATTTTTGCTTATTTACTATTACAGGTAATATTAATCATTAATCTAATGCTTTCGTATTCTTCATAAAGCTTTCAGCTTTAAGTTAATTCCCGTACTTTTGCAGCTTCAAAAAGGAAACGTTCCTTACAAGTTATGCTGCAGAAAGAAATCAACAAAAGAAGAACCTTCGGAATTATTAGTCACCCGGATGCTGGTAAAACAACCCTTACCGAAAAATTATTACTATTTGGGGGAGCAATTCAGAAAGCCGGAACGGTTAAAAGAAATAAAGCCGAAAAAACTGCCACTTCAGATTTTATGGAAATCGAGAAACAAAGAGGTATCTCTGTTGCGACTTCTGTAATGGGTTTCGAGTATAATGATGTGAAGATAAACATACTTGATACGCCTGGTCACAAGGATTTTGCTGAAGATACCTACAGGACGCTCACAGCAGTAGATTCTGTAATTCTTGTAGTAGATTGTGTTAAGGGTGTGGAAGAACAGACCAGGAAACTGATGCAGGTTTGCCGGATGAGGCATACTCCGGTAATTATCTTCATTAATAAAATGGACCGTGAAGGAAAAGACCCTTTTGATCTTTTAGAGGAATTAGAAAAAGAACTCAATATTTCTACCAGACCACTAAGCTGGCCTATTGGCATTGGGCATACATTTAAAGGGGTTTACCAGTTAAACAGAAAAGTGCTTAACCTTTACAGCCCTAATAAAAAAGAAATTTCTGATGATAATGTAATTATACAAGACTTAAACAGCCCAGAGTTAGACCAGATTCTTGGAGAGAGAGCTGCTTTTAAGTTAAGAGATGAAGTAGAATTAATCGAAGAAGTTGCCGAGCCATTTGATGTGAATTTGTATCGAGCAGGCTACCTTGCTCCGGTATTTTTTGGAAGTGCTATTAATAACTTTGGAGTTCAGGAATTGCTGGAAACTTTTATTGAGATTGCACCAACACCGCAGCCAAGAGAAGCTGATATCAGGACGATTGAACCAACTGAAAATAAATTCACTGGTTTTATTTTTAAGATTCATGCGAATTTAGATCCAAACCATAGAGACAGAATCGCTTTCTGCAGAATTACCTCAGGAAAGTTCCAGAGAAATACATTTTATCATCATACCCGATTAAACAAGAAATTAAAGTTTGCTTCGCCTACCAGCTTTATGGCAGACAATAAAAGTTTGGTAGAAGAAGCCTGGCCAGGGGATGTGATTGGTTTATACGATGCCGGTAACTTTAAAATTGGCGATACACTTACAGAAGGAGAGAAATTACAAATTTTAGGTATTCCAAGTTTTTCGCCCGAGATTTTTAAGGAGCTGGAAAATACCGACCCTATGAAAACCAAGCAACTGGAGAAAGGGATTAACCAGCTCAGCGACGAAGGTGTGGCGCAATTATTCATTCAAAATCCTGGTAACAGGAAAATTATAGGTGTAGTTGGAGAGCTGCAATTTGAGGTGATCCAGTTCCGTTTATTACAGGAATATGGGGCGTCTTGTAGATTTATGCCCATGAACTTTTCTAAAGCCAGCTGGATTGCGGCAGAGACACCGGAGATTCTGCAGAACTTTTTAAAACTTCAGTCTTCGAGAATTGGCTTTGATAAGGAAGACAGGCCGGTTTTCTTTTCTTCTTCGCAGTGGGATCTGGAGTATACCGGAAAACAGTTTCCTGGAATCACTTTCCATGACACTTCCGAGTGGGACAGGTAATA
>JAZQRF010000324.1:0-2413 GCA_045629485.1 Pelobium sp.
TGATTGGGAAATCCCATGCTTTTTCTGATGAACAAGTATACTCAAGAGTGAGCCAGATGAAAGCCGCAGGTTTTAACTCTTTTCGTGATGCACATCAGCCCCATAACCTAAGATATCAAGAGTACTGGGATGCCAATGGCATTTTGCTATGGACGCAGATGGCCGCTCATATCTGGTTTGATAACCCGGCTTTTAGAGAAAACTTCAAAACTTTATTAAAGGATTGGGTGAAAGAGCGAAGAAACAGCCCCTCCGTGATACTATGGGGATTAGAAAACGAGAGTACCCTTCCCGAAGATTTTGCTAAAGAGTGTACAGAGATCATCAGGAGTTTAGATCCTACAGCATCTGTACAACGTTTAGTGACCACTTGTAATGGCGGTAGTGGAACCGACTGGGATGTGCCCCAAAACTGGACTGGAACTTATGGCGGCGACCCTAATAATTATGGAGAAGATCTGAAACGCCAGGTTTTGGTGGGCGAGTATGGCGCTTGGAGAACTTTAGATGCCCATTCTGAAGGTCCGCATTTACCGAATGTGGCTGATTATAATGAGGACCGTTTTACCGAACTGATGGAGAAAAAAGTACGACTGGCAGATTCGGTTAAGAATGAAGTAGCCGGACATTATTTCTGGCTATGGACCTCCCATGATAATCCAGGGCGTGTACAGGGAGGTGAGGGCTTAAGGGAGCTCGACAGAGTAGGTCCGGTAAATTATAAAGGATTGCTTACGCCATGGGAAGAACCATTGGATGCATTTTATATGTTCAGGGCTAACTATGCTCCTAAAGAAAGTGAACCCATGGTTTACATTGCTTCACATACCTGGCCACAGCGATGGACTAAGCCAGGGATTAAAAATAATATACGTTTATACTCTAACTGCGATGAGGTTGAACTTTTTAATGATATAGATGGAATATCGTTAGGGAAAAAGCAAAGAGGTAAGACAGGTACCCATTTTAGATGGGATAATGTGCAAGTGAATTACAATGTGCTTTACGCTATAGGATATATTAATGGTAAAATTGCTGCCCGGGATACTATTGTATTGCATCATTTGCCGGCATCACCAAATTTTAAGGCATTGTATAAAGATGCGGTCAATCTTACTGCTCCTGAGAAAGGATATCATTACCTGTATCGTGTGAATGCCGGCGGTTCTGATTTTAAAGATGAAAACGGAAATACCTGGATGGCCGACAGGAACAGGGAAGGACAGCACAACTGGGGATCAACTTCATGGACAAAGAATTTTGAGGGGATACCAGATTTCTTTGCCAGTCAACGTCGTGTTTTTGATCCTATTAAAGGCACAAAAGACTGGCCGCTCTTTCAAACCTTCCGATATGGACTCGATCAGCTTCGGTTTGAATTTCCGGTAGCAGATGGCGAATACCTTGTGGAACTGTATTTTAACGAACCATGGTTGGGTACTGGCGGCGGAATGGATGCTACCGCCTGGCGTTTATTTGATGTGGCAATAAATGATGAGGTAGTTTTAAAAGATTTAGATATTTGGAAAGAAGCGGGCCATGACAATGCTTTAAAGGAAACCGTACAAGTGAAGATAAGCGGCGGCGAATTGGTGATTTCTTTTCCGAATGTTAAAGCCGGGCAGGCATTAATTTCTGCAATTGCCATTGCGAGCTTAAAAGAGCAACCGACGCAAGCCCCTGCAGCTCCTTCACTGATAAAAAATGTAATTATTAACGAAGCAGCTTCTGATGATGCTGTACAGTCCTGGATGGATATAGGTAATCAGCAATACACGAATGAAAATATCAATTTTATTGATTTACCTTCCAACTTTTATGGTGCCGATTGGATACGAACTTCAGGCGAAAGCCTAAAAAATATAACATTTGAGCTTACAAAAGAAGCGGATGTTTTTGTTGCCTTAAAAACAGGAACCACAATCCCGGCAAGCTTAAAAGCATTCGAAGATTATAAGTCTGTTCTAAGAAATAGTAATTCGGAAGAGTTTAAGGTTTACAGGAAAAGATTTAATGCTTCAGAGAAAATAAGTATTGGTTCTTTAGCTGCAGGAACTTATGTAATTGCTGCTATACAGGCCAGCAGTCTGCAGCCCGCTTACGACTTAAAAACTGTAACCAGTTATAAAGCTTTTCAAACTAAAATTGGAAAAGGTGTAAAGAAACAGGTTTTAATGAAACAGGAACGCCTGACCTATGAAGCCAATGAAGCTGTGATCTCTTTTGAAATTAAAACCGGTGTAGCCGACGTGTATTCGTTAACCTTAAAATACCACAATCCTTTTAAAGAGACCAGGAGCGCTTCTATAGAAGTGATGGCCCTGGATGGTACATTAATGAAACCAGCAGAAACTTTTATCCTCGAACCCACCCGGGAAGGGAAGTGGAACTATATCAACACCAATACCGGGAC
>JAZQRF010000325.1:0-12095 GCA_045629485.1 Pelobium sp.
GAAATAAACATCAGGTTATTGAATAAGCCCTACTTTGTATCGTTTATGATTTGCTTTTTATCGTTTTTAACTGTTTTTTGCAGCTTTTTTATCATTTCTTCTTTTCCGTAATGCCTCAAATGATACTAAAAAGGCACATTCTCCTAAAAAAAGGTCGACAAAAAACATCAAAATGTATCAAAAAGTATCAAAATGTATCAAAATGTGGTAACAAGGCGGCTGTTGTTCTCTGATAGATTTTTTACTTTTTAAATTGGCTGTACAGCAATCGGTTTTGCTGTGTATAATTAATTTAAAATTATGAAAAGATCATCTGTATCTAGAAATTACCAAAGGCTATCTGATGCCAATTTAAACACCAGAGCCGAAACCATTGTAGAATCGTTAACAGGCAACGAAAATTTCCCGGTTACATCGCCTACGGTTACGGTGTTTGCTGCTGCCGCCGAGCTGTATAATGCGAGGTTAAACGCTTCTATAAGCAGCCGGGCCCGGGTAGACATTATTTTAAAAAATGATGCCCGCGAAGCGTTGTTAGAGCAGTTGCGTTTATTGGCCGTGAATGTAGAATCACTTGCCGCTGGAGATCTTGCTAAACTGTCTACTTCTGGTCTTATTTTAACCTATCAGGGCGGCCACTCTGTACCAGTGGAGGCTCCGGGTAATTTCAGGCTTAGACCAGGAAAAAATCCCGGGGAATTAGTTTTATCTATTAAAAGAGTAGCCAGTGCTATTTCTTATATTTTTGAATATACTTTTGGCCCTATAACTGAAGACAGTAAATGGATATCGAGAGGCAGCAGCAGCAAGGAGTACACCTTTACCAATTTACCAAGAGGCACAGAGATTTTTTGCCGTGTTGCCGCAATTGGCAGTCGCGGGCAGGAGGTTTATTCTGTTGTTTTGAGTACTATTGTATTGTAGATTCACTCGTTTAATTCCGGAAAAAGAGAAATTTCTTATGATAAGCTATTTCTCTTTTTTTGTTTAAAAGGCTTAGGGCCGAAAATCTTAATCACCGGGTATCCTCAAATAAATCAGCAATGCGAAGAGCTTGTCACTAAAAATCGGGAATGCTTATCCTGATAGCCTAAATTAACCGTTAAGGTGTGCCCCCCACGGGCAATGTTATTAAGCTAAGCATTACAGGCCCCGAAGTGCTCTTGTATTTATAGCCATTGGTACAGAGAGAGAAAAGATCACGGCCCTGCCCGGGGTGGCACATCGCCAGACAAGGATTAGGGCGATAAGGATGTGAATCTTTTGTATACCCTTTAAATTACCTTTTATACATGATATAATCTGTAAGCAGTGGCTCAATTCCGTTCAGTTTAAATTCTGTAGCTATTTGTGCCCTGTGGTAGTTAGAATGATTGATTACATGAAAAAGCGTATCGCGAATGCTGTTATTAAAAGTTAAACCCCTGGAGTTTGTATAGTTAAGGTGATGGTTTAAATCAAAACTAGCCAATACCTGCAAAGATTCCTGGTAATTGGCCGTGTCTATATCCTCAAAAGCGGAGACAGGTTGTAACATCCAAACTGCATACTGCTCGGTTTTTCCATTGATCCGGCTGTTCCAGATATGATGGGCATCTATAATGTGGCTAAATAATTGAATGCTCTTTTCAGATGTTTTATGAGGGTAGGTTTTAAAAACTTCAGCTACTTTTTGATTTACGTTGTGGTTATATTCAAATAGTTCTTTAAAAAACTCTTTCATATTAGTGATGCGTTTGCCTTATGGTTATAAAAATTTATTTAGCTAACTGTAAAATACTATAAGCCCCACGGGCAACGATGATAAATACAAGGGCGCCAATCACAAGATCCGGGTAGGGCGAACCCATCCAGTTAACCAATACACCGGCTATTATTACACCTGTATTTATAATAATATCATTAGAAGTAAAAATCATGCTGGCCTGCATGTGGGCCTCTTTACTTTTTCTGCGTTGCAGCAAATAAAGGCAGATCATATTAGCCAGCAGTGCTGCTATCGATACGAAAATCATCGTTCGGAAATCGGGCATTTCCTCTGCGCCTGTAAATCTCCTGATCACCTCTGCGAAACCCATTATGGCCAGGATAATTTGAAAGTAACCGGCAAATTTGGCAATATTCTTTTTCATTGCCATTGTTCCGCCAACGGCAACTAAAGCCAGCCCGTAAACGGCACTATCTGCAAGCATATCCAGGCTATCGGCCACCAAACCCATAGAGCGGGATAACAGGCCGGAAGCGATTTCGATGGTGAAAAACAGAAAGTTAATGATTAAAACAGCCCAAAGGGTCTTCTTCTCAGCATTTTGATCTTCATTGGCGACAAAATCCTCAACCGCCGTGGTGGTGAGCATGGAGGTGTCTAACTTTAGAGCATCCAGCTGCCTAAAAATCTCTTCGCTATTGCCGCTATGGTAAACCTGCAATAAACGTTTGGGTATATCAAACTCTAAAGCTTTGATGGTGGTTAAAGCAGCTAATTTCATCCGAATCAATTGTTCTTCAGACGGGCAATCCATTTTTGTAATTTTAAATGTGGTTTTTTGCATCATTTAATTCAGCTGCTTATGGTTTAGCCTGGGGCAGAGATTTTTTTAATCCCAGATCTCATTCATCCCGGTTAGTATAATAGGTTTGCCATCGGTTACTACAATAGTATGTTCATGCTGTGCCATAAAGCCTCCTTTATTGCCAACCATTGTCCAGCCGTCTTCTAAAGTTTCGGCATAGGTAGATGTGGTAGCAATAAATGTTTCTATAGCTACTACAGAGTTTTTCCTAAAGCGTGTAGGATTAAACCTATCCCTGTAATTTGCTATTTCGCCGGGTGCTTCGTGTAGGCTTCTTCCTATGCCGTGGCCGGTTAAATTTCTGATTACTTTGTAACCTCTTTTTTTGGCTTCAGTTTCTATAATATTTCCAACATCTGCTATGCGTACGCCTCCTTTTATATTATGGATAGCTTTATAGAGAATTTGTTTGGAGGCCTCTATAAGCTGCTGGTGCTGGTTAATGTCTTTGCCAATCACAAAAGAACCGCCATTGTCTGACCAAAAGCCATCTAACTCTGCCGAAACGTCTATATTGATCAGATCTCCTTCCTGAAGTATTCTTTTATCAGATGGAATGCCATGGCAAAACTCGTTGTTTAAACTTATACAGGTATATCCCGGAAAACCGTAAGTAAGATAAGGTGCAGATTTTGCGCCCAGGTCTTTAAGGATGCTACCGCCGTAATTGTCTAGTTCTTTGGTAGTGATACCCGGCCGGGCAAAGCTTCGCATTGCTTTTAAAGTATAGGCAACAGCTTCGCTCGCTTTTTGCATCCCCTCTAATTCAAACTCGTTTGTTATAGACATCTTTCTTTTGTTTAATAAAGTGTTTTGCAATACCCGGCAACGGCTATTAGGCAGCTGCAGGCAATACAAAATACATTTAAATACCTATCCAAAGGTACGGCATATCGCGGAGAAGCACAAGCAGTTAGGCCACCCGTTAGAAGAAGAAAAACGCAGGCAATCGTGGTTGTTAATTTGCGGCAAACTGCCCTGTTACACTTCCTAATGGTGGCCGGGTTCCCAAATTAATCTTACAAAAGAACTCAATCTTTGATTCTCGCGGCTTACAGGTACGCCTGCAATTATGCCTACCAATAAATTATCAGCAAGTCCTAAACGCATCTGCGGCCTTATGGTCATATCAAAATCTTGTTTGTCGAATGTTTTATTAAACTCTATACCCAGGAAGTTTTTTGTACCGGTAATCATGTAATGAAAGCTGGTATTGATATCATAAGTGGTATGAAATTGCTTATTGCTGAAATTTTGTTCGATTACCGGTCCTGTGTATAACAGGGAATGAAAATTGTTTCCCCAGCGCCTGGCTACAACAAAGAAAGGGTTATACACATTTCCTGTTAAAAGAGGTTGTCCGAAACTTTTAAAGTCTGATAGTTCGAACTCATTGATATAGCCCAGAGCCATAGAAGTAGCCATTGGCTCGTTTACCAGGAAAGACCACTGCGCCGCAATTTTAACCGCATTTAATCTATTGGAGGGTAAAAATGCATTTCCTGATCCGCTTACCGGCGAATAGAATGTAAAAGGCAGTTCTACCTCTAAACCAAGCCTGTTTACCGGCGCCCATTCGTATTCTATAAGGCCTTCGTAGGCATCAAAATTTAAGTTATCTGTAATCCCCAGGCCAACATTCCATTCTTTCTCTCCTTTTCTTGCACCCAAATCTCTGATGAGATCTACATATAGCGGCTCGGCGTGTAAAACTTTATGCGGTTCTTTCTGATTTTCTACCTGCTGGATATAAATGCTATCTTTTTCTGATTTTGATTCCTGGGCAATAGACCAGTTTGAGGTTGCCAGTAATAATACAATTATTAGCAATGATTTTTTTACTCCCATTGTTTGGATGATTTGTTTAAAGCGTTAAATAATAGATTCGGCAACAATTGTTATTGTTGGAATAAAGGTATTGCGGTAAAACAAATTAAACTTTTGGCGGGGGCGTATCCAGCTGATGAAAGCCCGTTAGCAGAAGAGAAGAATAATCCTGAAACTGCCGGGCCGGAATGTTAAATTCGAAATTTAAAAAGCTTTTAGTTTCTGTAGTATAGCGGGCCATAAAGACCGTTTTGGTATCTCCTTTTTTATGATGGTCTGCCGTGTCGTTGTCATCATATTCTTTAATAGCATTTTCATATCCCAGGATTTGCTCTATTACAATTTCAACAATGCTTTCCTGATCGTTGATGCTTAAGTCTTCTGCGAAATGCCGGGGATAAGGGTCGGTAGTGTCTGCACTTAAATTCAAAAGGTACACACACATTATGCCCCAAAGAACTTTGCTGAACATGCTATTTCTGATGAAATATACCACATGCCAAAACTAATATTTTTTATATTTATATCTCTTATAAGATACTTCTTTGTTTTAGCGACAAAGTAAAGCCCGGGCTGATAAACATTCTCTTGCTAAATCTCAATCTGTTCTAAATTCAGACACCAGCAGGGTGTTAAATAGCCTGCCTTCCTGCGAATGTTCATTTAAAAACAAACAGTATAAAATGGTTTCGGTACCATTAATGATTTCTTTTTTAAAAGGCTCTTCCAGTTGAGTTTGCATCGGCATCCAAACTTGTAAGCCATTGATCTCAAAAAGGTATTCATTCTTTGCTACATGGTCTAATTCCTCCGGCTTTCCAATAAACAATTTAAATACCCGTTTCATAGACATTAATACCTCGTTATCAATCGGCCTGAATTTTCCGGTAGATTTTGCGGTAATCTTATACTTATCTAACCGCGAATAATATTGGGCAATCTCTGCGTTTTGCTCTGTCTCTTTTGCATACTGCTGTTCAAAATCGATTAATTCCTGGTAATTCTGATTTTTGTAATTCTTTTCCCAGGTTGCCCAACCGTCTTGTGCCTGCGAGGACAAAGCCAAAACTAAAAGAAGAAGACTGGTAAAAAGGAGTTTAATGGTTGCCATATACAATAATTATTTAGCCGCGAGATGAATGAGTAGGCTTTAGCCGTGTTTTACAATTTCCCCCGCCCAGATTGATGAGCAATAACATGAACAAACAAAATTTACATCTTCACATGGCTTTTATTTACCAGATTTCATAGCTTTTATTTTTTTGATGCTGTTATCGGTTAAAAGCTGCTGGTATACGTTGGTTTCCATACCAAAAACAGCAACCCTGCCCTCACTATCACTATGCACACCAAAGCCGTAGGTTTTAGTTAAGGGCGAAGCTCTAAAACAGGGCTGGCCTTTAGAGAAAAATTGTAATCTCGCTTCTTCGTACTCTGCCTCTGTTAAATCGTTCCTATCTGCAAACACCCTAAAGAGAACATCATCTGAGGTATATTTATAGGGATTTTTCGCAATAAGTTCGTATTGCATTTCTGCAACTGTCTTTTTTTCTTTTGCAGGGGGTGGTGTACCGCAACTTGCTTTAGTGTCTTCGGCTACTTCTATAAAAGAGTTATAATAATTTGTGCTATGTACTTTCATTCGGGCTTATGGTTTGTTATTAAGGCTGCTAAACATTTTACCTGGTAAGATGATTAAACGTTTACATAAATATAAATTTATTATTTTTTATTTCCGGGAATTTATAAAAGTTGTTTCGGCTTAATGAGGTGGGTTGATGGCCTTCTATATTTAAGAAAATGAGATCAACTTCCGGCATTCTAAAATAAAAAACAAACCTCCTGTAAAGAGTTTGCATTCTTATCCTTTTTTATAATAAAAATAATAATCTTTGCATCCTCAAAAAAAGCACTACCAATGGCATTGAGCAAAAACTTCTACCTTATATTTATTCTTGGCTGTTTAGCTGCCCTCGGACCATTTTCTATAGATATGTACCTGCCCGGGTTTTTGGATATTGCCCAGGATTTGGGTACTACCGAGTCGGCAGTCTCCCTATCGCTTTCCAGCTTTTTCGTTGGTATCTCTGCCGGCCAATTATTGTACGGCCCGCTGCTTGATAAGTACGGAAGAAAAAAGCCGCTTTATTTCGGACTGGCTTTATATATTATCTCTTCTTTAGCCTGTTTAGCCGTAACGGATATCAACCAGCTGGTAATTTTAAGATTTGTACAGGCTATTGGCAGCTGTGCCACTGCAGTAGCTTCTATTGCTATGGTGCGGGATTTGTTTACCATAAAAGAAAGCCCAAAAGTATTTGCTTCTTTAATGTTGGTGATCGCGGTATCACCCATGCTTGCCCCTACTGCCGGAGGTTACCTTATTGCAGCTGCAGGCTGGAGATATGTATTTGTGTTTTTAGCTTTTATGGCATTTATAATTCTGCTGGCATCTATATTTAAACTGCCAGAAAGTTATACACCAGAACCTGATTACTCTTTAAAACCCCGCCCCATATTAAAAAACTTTGCAACTGTATTAAAGGAACCGCAGTTTATTACCTATACACTTATCAGTTCTCTCACATTCTCCGGATTGTTTGCTTACGTTGCAGCTTCGCCAACGTTATTCATGAAGATTTATGAAACCAGTAAAACAGGCTATGGCTGGATATTCGCATTGTTATCTGTTGCCTTCATTGGTGCCAGCCAGGTGAACAGCTTAATCATCAGGTGGTATAGCAGCAAAAAAATTGTATCGTGGGCTTTGTTAGCACAATGTACTTTCAGTTTATTTTTCCTTGTGTTTGCCTTTAACAACTGGTTAGATTTATACCTCACGATAACTTTTATAGCCTTATTTTTAGCATGCTTAGGATTAATTAACCCTAATGCAGCTGCTTTGTCTTTAGCTCCGTTCACAAAGAATGCAGGGAGTGCTTCGGCTTTGATGGGAGCCATGCAAATGGGTTTAGGTGCATTAACCTCTATGCTGGTTAGCCTGTTTAGCGAAACATCTATTTTGCCTATTCCTCTGATTATGTGTTCTGCTGCCTTTATAGCCCTGCTATCTTTTCTTATTGGAAAAGGACTGATTAAGAAAGAAGTAGAAGCAAGTGCCGGGGAGAATATAGCAGCGCATTAATTAAGAATTTTATTGTTTTAATAAGTTAGGCTTAAGCTGGTGAATGTTTAAAATGCTGTCTAACTATTTATCGTAGGCATAATCGGCAAGTTCGCCAAGCTCTTTTTGGATCTGTAACTCCCACTCCTTTTGCATAACGGTATCAGCCGCATAATTAGTTGCATTATCATAAGCAATTCTTCTTTTAGAAAATTCGCTGATGTAATGATTGTTTAAGCCGTCTACGAATTTAACCCCTTTTACCAGCTGTTTTCTCTGTTCTTTTAAGGCCTTTCTAAATTGCCTGGCATAAATTTCACTGATATCAAATAAGGTTTGTTGGTAGGTTAAAGATTTGCCCACGTTACCTGTAGTATCTATCCATGAAGCTGCCGGAAGAAAATAATTACGAACATTTTTGTTTAAGCTTTTGCTAAAGATATCCAGCCCCTTCATCTGGAAATCAAAAGAAAATTGCCCGAAAGACGGAGATGCAGCTTGTTGTTTAGCTTTAATAGCAAAATCCTCTACCGTAAGTTTACGACTGGTGCTCCACATTAAATATTCTGATTGATCTTGTGAAAAAGCGGTTAAATATGATGGCAAAAGTGCTATCATTAGTAATATTTTTTTCAATCTCTTCATTATTTAATAATCCTCTTAAACTGATGCTAATATAAATAAAAGTACACATGATTATTTTAAGAATGTAATTCTGAAGACAAGGGTTGGGAGTTTCGGTGTAGCAGGGTCTCTCAGTCCAACGTCCACTGTCCAAGCAGGGTCTCTCGAAGAGGACCCTGCGCAAACACTTTCCTTTTATCTCCCCTTTTCCGCGGTTATCTGTCCAAGCAGGGTCTCTCACTGTCCAACGTCCAAGCAGGGTCTCTCGAAGAGGACCCTGCGCAAACACTTCCCTTTTATTAACTGTCCAAGCAGGAACACTTCCCTTTTATTAACTGTCCAAGCAGGGTCTCTCACTGTCCAAGGTCCAAGCAGGGTCTCACGAAGAGGACCCTGCGCATACCCTTCCCTTTTACCTCCCCATTTCCTATATTTAACTATGGCTATTAAAACAATCCATAACACTACAGAAAAGACCTGGTTCGTAACATTCACCTGTTACCGTTGGATTCCGTTATTCGACATCACCAATTCCTATGATTTAATTTACAACTGGTTTCGTATCCTGAGAGAAAAATCTCAAGCCCATGTTATTGCATTTGTAATCATGCCCAATCATGTTCATTTTATACTAGAGCTTGCCGAAGAAACTTCTCTTAATAAATTAATAGCGAATGGGAAAAGATTTATCGCTTATGAAATGATTCAGCGTCTGCACACTATCGGAAGAGAGGACCTCTTAAAGACGCTGAATAATGCGTGTTCTATTAAAGAAGTTAGCAAAGGACAAAAGCACAAGGTTTTTGAGCCCTCATTCGATGCAAAATCTATTTTTACTGATCCATTTCTGCATCAGAAAATCAATTATATTCATTTCAATCCTATATCCGGAAAATGGAATTTGGCTGATGAGTTTACTGATTACTATCATAGCAGTGCGGGGTTTTATGAGAAGAACATCAGGCATCCGGAGGTGGATATAAAGCATTATAATCTCATTAGCTGAAGCAGGGGTCGTCTGCGAGAGGTGAAGCAGGGTCGTCGTCGAGAGGTGAAGCAGGGTCCTCTTTTGAGAGACCCCGCTTGGACGTAAGCAGCAGGGTCCTCTGCGAGAGGTGAAGCAAGCAGGGTCCTCTGCGAGAGACCCTGCTTGGACACAACCCACAACTAATGCCCGTTAAAAAAAATATATAAACCAACCATCACTATAATAAGCACTATCCATAATGTCCACACGGTTTTAGATGGTTTAGGTAAATCGGTATTATCCAAAACATTCCTGCTATTCGCTACTCCTTTGGCATCTATAAGGGTGATGATAAACGCAAGTACAGCAAGCAGTATAAAAAGGTAAAAAGAAAGCATCAGGAAGTGTGGCCAGAAAGCGTAATCAGCAGCAGGATACACCCAAAGGTAAAGCACCCCTACTCCCAAACTAATGATTGTCCCGCCGATGAGCGTAAAGTTGGCGGCCTTTGTAGTGGTTTTCTTCCATAATACACCGAATAAAAATACTACCGACATAGGCGGGGCTATAAACCCAAGTATAGACTGGAAAACATCGAATAGGTTGAGTCCTTTAATGCTATCTATTGCCAAAGTAACGAAAATAGCTATCACTGCTCCAACTACGTTCACTACCCTGCCAATTGTCACGATTTGTGACTGGCTGGCATCCGGGCGATGATTCTTTACATAGATATCCATGGTGTAAACGGTACTTAAAGAATTCAGTGCCGAACCAATGGTACTTACTAGAGCGGCAATCAGTACCACGATAATCAATCCGGTTAGGCCGGGAGGAAAAAGTCTTGTTACCATGGTCATGTAAGCTTCATCAGGATTTTTAAGATCAGGGAAAAGTACATAACACAATACACCCGGAATGATAAACAGGGGTACGTCCAGAATTTTTAACCAGCCAATTAAATTGACTCCTTTTTGTCCTTCCTCCAGGTTTTTTGCTCCTAAAACAGATTGCACCATAGACTGATCTGTACACCAAAACCAAACGCCCATTACAGGGTAGCCCAGCACAATGGCCAGCCAGGGGTAACTTTTATCATCGGCAGGCAAAAGCATGTTCCAGTAAGAAGATGGAGTTTGCTCGTAAACTGCCATAATACCGCCTGCTTTATTAAAGCCTATTACCACCAACAGTAAAGAGACGGCTATCAAAAGCAGCATTTGAAAAACATTGGTATAAGCGATAGCCTTTAAACCACCGGCAATAGAGAAAAAAGCGGCAAGTATTACCATGGTAATTACTGATGCCCACATAGGAAAACCCAAAAGCTGCCTGATTAAGATACCGCCGGCAAAGAGTGTAAGTGCCAGCCATGATACCAGTATGGTAATTAAAGTGTACCATGCAAGGATATTTCTGGTAGAGTTGCCAAAGCGCCTTCCCATAAACTCCGGCAAGGTTAACACCTGTGCTTTCAGGTAACGCGGAGCAAAAACAATTGCCAGCAAAAATATAAATATAAAGGCATACCATGCGAAATTCCCTGCCACTATACCTGTAGTATACCCAATACTGGCAGAGGCAATAAGCATGGAGGGACCTACATTGGTTCCCCACATATTAAGTCCTATGCTGTACCACCTAAGTGAATTACCTGCAAGGAAAAGATTCTCGCCTTCTTTTTTCTTTTTAACAAAACTTACCCAGTAGCCTAAAGCCAATAAACTGATAAGATAAACTGCGATTACCGAGTAATCGATGTAGTTTAAGTATTGATGGATGTCTTTCATGATTGCCTCACCCTAAATTCCTCACCTAAGGAGAGGGACTGGTATGGTTACTTTAATAATTTATTTACTTACTAGCAGCGTATCCGAGGAGACACTATGATCTTTTATTTCTTTCGCTCAAAGCTTTCCGGCCCTCTTGAGTGGGCCAACTCAAGATATTTTTTTCCGCAAAAAGTATCCAAAAACTCTCGGCTGCGCCCTTTGCTTCTTAAGTTTCTGCCAATGCTTATGTTGTAATTACCGCAAAGGCCAAGGCCGAATCCAGCGTAAACGGTTGTTATTGCTTTGGCTCTCGCCTGACTACCGACTTGTACTAAGTACTTTTTACTTGATACTAAAATTACTCTATACTTAAAACCTAAAACTTACCACTTACAACTTATCTATAACTCAATCCCGTACTCATCCAGCAAGCTGTTCACCTTTACAGGCATTCCCGTTTTCAAGCTCCTGTCCATGGCTTGCAGTAAAGCAAATGTCCCTATTCCTTCCTTCATATCCGGATAAGCCACAAAATCCTGTTCTATACTATCCACAAAATATTCTAAATAGTTTTGGTACTCGCCGGCATGGTGACTTTGCCCTTCGAAACGGAAGTAATACTTTAAGGTACTGTCGCCCCAGTGGATCAGCTTTTCCTCTCCGGTTTTATCGGTAATGGCATAACGCAGCTCGTGGTAATCGGCCTGGCTGGCACCTTCGGTACATCTTAAAATGGTGCTCATGCCGCTATCACGGGCGGTGGGTTGCGTGGGACTGGTGTATACACCGCTTACCCTGGCAATTCGGCCATCTGTTGCTTTAAAGATAAAGTGCATGGTATCTTCATTCTTTAAGCCACCTTTTTGTCCGTTTGAACTTAACATGCCGTAACCCATTACCTCTTCTATATTTGGCAGGTACCACCTGATAAAATCTACCGGGTGACTTAAACCACCGTACAACCACTTGAAAGACTCATCCAGTGCCCAGGGTTTTTCTAAAAACCAACGGTGATCTGCATGGTATTGTGCTTCTATGGTGATAAGTTCGCCCAGTAAACCGGCTTCATAATCTTTTCTTTGCCTTTTTGCAGGCTCGAAGAAGCGGGAGCTTTGCCCAACAAAAACCTTTTTACCTGTTTTCTTACTCAGTTCCAGCAACTCGTTTGCATCTGCCAGGTTATCTATAAATGGCTTGGTAGATATCAC
>JAZQRF010000326.1:0-2765 GCA_045629485.1 Pelobium sp.
TATCGATGTAATCCTTTTGATATCAGTTCAAGCGGTGATTTATACTGGGGGGACAAAAGGAACATTGCACAGCTTAAGAATCGCCTTAATGAAACATCGGAGGGTAACCCTGTAACAGTAAAAACACCCGAAGACCTAAAATCATTTTTAGATTCCTTATGAGGATCTACAAAATTAGTTTTCACTCTCAGGCGGTAGAGGATATCAAAAAACTAAAGAAGTCTGACAAAAATTCATTTAAAAAACTGGATAAACTCCTGGAGGAATTACAAGCGCATCCCTATTCAGGAACAGGAAAGCCCGAACCGTTGAAATATGCGAATAAGGGCGAGTGGTCTCGCCGGATAAGTCAAAAACACCGGCTTATCTATACTGTAAATGATGAGGAAATCAGCGTATGGGTATTAGCAGCACACGGCCATTATGGAGATAAATAATTCGCTTTTTTCTTCCCCCATTGTAATCTTACTTAAAGGGAATTAAAAAGCGACTTTAAGCGGATTATGTGAGGCATGACATGTCAAAGTTTGTATATTTACTAGTCGGCGTCACTATGACATGTCACTTTGCATGTCAACGTCTAGTGTCAAAATGAATTTTAATAAAATGGACAACTATTTAACGCTTAAACAAGCATCTGAGACCACTGGGAAAAGTGAAAGGCAAATAAGAAGGCTTTGTAATGACCCTAAAAACAATGAATATATACAACGTGATGGAAAAGGCCGACTACTTTTAAAAATTGATTTTTTACAACAGAATTACCCACTTGTCCATGTCCCTAGCGACAAAAATAAGGCTAGCCAAGGGGTTGACAGTGTCACTGAAAGTAGCTATCCACAAGTGCCTGATGATCGGGACTTTAAAATTGCGCTATTAGAGCAGGAGTTAAGGCATAAAGATGAATTGTTCGCTGCAAAAGATAAGCAGATTGAATTATTGGAGCGCAGTTTACTTATGCTTGTCGAAGCTCGGCCAGTGATCGCTCCTCAGTCTCCGGCAGAACCTGAAGCAACAAAAAGAAAGAAATTTTTAGGCTTATTTTAGATATGAAAAAACAAATCTTGGATGAATTAAGCTGGATGCAGGAATTTAGGTTTGCCGATTTTGAAAGTCCGTATATAAAAACAGCTTTGGTACATAATGATTCAGATATTGGATATATGCAATCTCTGGAGAATTGTTTTGGGCATCAAGAGATGCTGTTGTCTTGGTTGAAGATGGCTCTTCCCATTTATTCTCTGTAGAAAAAAATGGAAAATCGGAATATCAAAAAAGCCATATCATGACTAATATGGCTTTTAAGAAAGTTAGAAGGTATTTGTTTAATTAATCATTATCATGGCCTTCCTCATTAGGAAAATCCTTTTTCCAATAATCTGCTTCTTCATTTTCTTCTTCTACTTCTTCTTTTGTTAACCAACGATCCAAATCATCAATATAGTATTCCTTATCTCCCTCATCATTTATCCTGGTATCTGAATATTCCATTCCTTTAATAGTGCTCATATCTTATAATTTAAAGCGAAAAACAGTTATCGTTTACTAATGCTAACAGGAAAGGCTTTTTAGGACAGGTTCGCATTTTTAAATCATGTTTTCTACTGGATTCATACTTGCACCAAATGCATTTATACATAAAATTTAATTTAGAGGTTAATAATTTGTAACTGCTAATGTCAGATTATTTAACGAAACAACCTATTGTCTTGAAATAAATAAAACCTTTGGATTTTATTTATTTCATCCTTTCCCCTCAACAAAAAGCAAAAATTTCATTTTGTCATTCTTTCCGGTTACTTTTATAGTGCGTTAAAAAAAGTGCAAGTTGTGGGTTTGTCATGGTATTTTTGGTTACACCTTAATCCATGCCTTCACCAACTTGCTAAAAAGCTTAACGCTTCGCTACTTTTTAGGGGAAACCCACCGCCGAAATGAAGAAACAAGAAGAACAAAGATTATACAAGAAAGAGGTCCGGTTCAATAAAGCCGAAAAGGACTTTATTGAAAGCATAGTCGAGAAAAGCGGTTCAAATTTTTCGGCCTATACCCGAAAGCTTTACTATAAAAATGAAGCACCAACAGTGAAATTATCCAATTCAACCGTTTCCACCGACAAACGAGATTTTCAAAACCTGTGCAACAACTTCAACCAGTTGGTAAAGCACATGCACCAAACCGGAACTCCCATTCCTGATGTGGCGCACGAATTAGACAAAATACTTAGAGCAGTTCGAGATGGCTATAGCAAAAATATGTAGTGTGTCGGGAAATTCTGCGGCAGTACTGACCTATGCTATTGAGCAAAAGGATAAAAAGCTGCCGGAAGAACAAAAAGCCCAGGTTATTCAAACCAATAATCTTTTTGGCGATATCAAGGATATGTCTAATCAAATGGCCATGTTCCAGGAAGATCGGCCTAACTGCAAAAATAATGTTCTGCATTTGGCATTGAGCTTTGATCCAGCTGAGCGATTAACTGCAATTCAGGCCGAAAAAGCTATAAATACCCTCCTTGAAGAAGTTGGGATTACTAAAGCGGATCATCAATATGTTGTGGTCGAGCATAAGGATGCTGCACATCAACATTTTCATATTGTGGCCAGTAGGGTTGGCATGGATGGGAGCCTGCTCAGCGACTCCCATTTGAAAGTTCGTTTAAATGTTATCTGTGATAAAATTGAAAAAGAACAAGGGTTACTTCTTACACCTGGTCGGCAGTGGCAGTATGATCCGAGCAGTGAAAAGGGGTATAAGTTTGTAAA
>JAZQRF010000327.1:0-30418 GCA_045629485.1 Pelobium sp.
AGGACTAAAAGCAAGGATAGATGCCAGCGCCGTGTTTTCCAAACAAGGAGGCGTAAACACTGATTATTGGAGTAGCGCTGCAACTTTTCGTCCCAACCGTGTTACCCCGCTTATCCCTTTAAGTTTGATTGAAGAAAGTGATGAGGCTACCTGGAACCTGGTGAAAAGTAGCGGAAATGTAATTGATGGCAAGTATTTGCTTGGCGGAAGTCAGCTTGATCAAACCAATCCTTTTGCTGCAACTTACGCTGGGGGGAATAATAAATTTGTTAGCCGCCAGTTCCAGTTTACCACAGGTGTAGACGGAGATCTAAAAGGTATGTTAAAAGGTTTAAGTTTCAATACTACTTTAGGTATCGATTATTCAAGTACTTATAATCAGGGATATCGTAATGGATATGCTACGTATTTTCCAAGCTGGAACACTTATTCTGGTACCGATTTGATTTCCAGTTTAGAAAAATTTGGTCAGGATACGAAGTCTGGCGATCAGGTTATTGCAGACAGCTGGTACAGACAAACCATTTCATTTTCGGGTCAGCTAAATTATAACACCTCTATTAATAACAGGCATAATGTATCGGCGATTTTGTTAGGGACAGGATATCAGCAATCTATATCCCAGGTTTATCAAAAAACTACTAATTCTAATTTAGGTTTACAGCTTGGATATAATTTTAACCATAAATACTTTGCTGAGCTAAGTGGCGCACTTGTTCATTCTCCAAAACTTGCTGAGGGTAACCGTTCTGCTTTATCATCTGCAGGATCTATTGGCTGGATGATCAGCGAGGAACAATTTTTAAAAGATGTTTCTTTTATCAACAGGTTAAAATTATCTGCATCAGCGGGGGTGTTATATACAGATCTTGATATAGACAATTACTTTCTTTATGAAAGCATTTACTCGCAAAGCGATGGTACCTGGTTTGCCTGGAACGATGGCGTACTGGTGAGGACTACCGATTCCAGAAGAGGAAGCAATCCGGATTTGGAAATGGCCAGAAGGGAAGAGTTCAGCATAGGATTTGAAGGGTCATTTTTTAAGAACAGGTTAGACCTCGGTGCAAACTTTTTCCAGAATACCATGAAGGGAAATCCCATTCAAAGTACTGTGCTCTATCCTAATTACTTTACCACAGGATTCCCTAATTCCTCTTTCATCCCTTATGTGAATTTTAATAATGATCAGCGTACAGGCTTTGATTTACATCTGAATTATAATAAGCGTTTAGGCAATATTGACTGGACTTTTGGTACGGCTGCTACCTATTACAATACGAAGGCTACGAAAAGAGCAGAAACATTTGAAGATGATTATCAATTTCGTCAAGGCAGACCCATCGACGGACTCTGGGGTTTAAGAAGTGACGGTTTCTATGCAGATGCAACTGAAGCGGCAGCTGCTAATCTTGGAGACGGAGTGCCACAACCAGCATTTGGTAAAGTAAGTGCCGGCGATATTAAATATATAGATGTTAATGAAGATGGACTCATAAATAACCAGGACGAAGTATACCTTGGACGCGGAGGATGGTCTGGAGCACCCTTAACAGTTGGGGTAAATTTAACGGCCAGGTGGAAAAGTTTCACTGTCTTCGCATTAGCCACTGGTCGTTACGGGGCTTACGCTGTCAAAGGTAATTCTAGCAATGCTGCTCAAAGAGATTATTTCTGGGTTAACGGAGAAGATAAGTATTCCTCATTGGTTAGAGATCGTTGGACAGAAGCAACCAAAAACACGGCCACCTATCCAAGACTAACAACACTTAGTGGAGACAATAATTTCAGGAATTCTGATTTTTGGCTCTACAATACAGATAGATTCGACCTGTCTAAGGTGCAGGTTTCTTACGATTTGCCAGAAAAATGGTTAAACAGAAAATTAATTAAGGAAATGGGTTTTTATGTTACCGGATTTAATCTGTTAACAGTTTCCAAAGAACGAGAGTTAATGGAAATGAATCTGGGAGGAGCTCCCCAAACGAGGCTTTATAACCTGGGTATTAAAGCAATATTTTAATAGCCATAAATGTTAACGACATGAAAAGAATTTCAATACTACTAACAGGATTCATTTTTTTGCTGTCAGGCTGCGAGAAGTTTACGGAGCCTGCCTTGCAGAACAATGGTGATTTTTCTAATATATACTCCGAACCTGCTTTAGCTCAGGGGCTTTTAATGAATGGTTACACCAGGTTACCATCTAATAACTGGACGTTTAATGATGTAGCAACAGATGATGCAGTAACCAACGAAACAACGAATAATTTTAGACGGGCAGCAACAGGACAGTGGACAGCCAGCTTTAATCCATTCGATCAATGGACGAATACGAGGGCTGGTATCCAATACATTAATATGTTTTTGGCCGAGGCTGATAAAGTGAGCTGGGATAGCAAAAATCCTATGCTAAACCAGATGTTTGGTGACAGGATGAAAGGCGAGGCATATGGTTTAAGAGCTTACTTAATGTTCTTTTTATTACAGGCTCATGCCGGATGGGCAAATGGCGAACTGTATGGATTTCCTATAGTTACCACACCTGAGACACCTTCCTCAGATTTTAATTTACCAAGAGCCAAATTTGATGATTGCATGAGACAGATTTATAGCGATCTGGATAAAGCAGAAGAGCTCCTGCCTCTTGACTATAATGATATTACTTCAACGGCTGATATTCCGGCAAAGTACAATGGAATTACTATAGAGGCTTACAATAGGGTATTTGGGAAATTGTTTAAATTGTTGATGACCGGAAGGATCGTAAAAGCAATAAGGGCAAAAGCAAGTTTACTTGCTGCAAGTCCGGCTTACAGTACCGGAAGCACCACAACCACCTGGACCAATGTGGCCACTAATACAGCAGAAGTACTGAACAGAAATGGCGGACTTTCCGGTTTGGCAGCTAATGGGGTAACCTGGTATGACAACAGAACAGAGATTGACGCTTTGGGATCTGGTGCTAACCCACCCGAGATTTTATGGAGAGGAAATGTAAACAGCGAAAGTGGCCTTGAAGCATCTCATTATCCTCCAACACTATTTGGGCAAGGACGTTTGAATCCCACTCAAAATCTTGTGGATGCTTTCCCAATGGCAAATGGGTATCCTATTACCAATACTACTTTAAGTGGCTATAATTCAACCATTCCTTATACCAGCCGAGATCCGCGACTTACGAAATTTATTGTTGTAAATGGAAGTACTGCAGGCCCTTCGAATGTAACCATTACCACAGCAGTAAATGGAACAACAAATGATGCTTTAAATAAGACTGAAACCTCTACCAGAACAGGATATTACATGCGCAAATTATTAAGACAGGATGTTAGTCGTAATTCTGCATCTATTAATAACCAAAAACATTACAAGCCGCATATTCGCTATACCGAAATGTATCTTATTTATGCTGAAGCGGCCAATGAAGCTTTTGGCCCAATGGGTACAGGCACAAATGCATCTTATTCTGCTTATGATGTTATTAAGGCTATCCGATCCAGAGCAGGGGTAGGAACTTCAAACGGTGATGCTTATCTGGAGTCAATTAAAACTGATAAAGATCAGATGAGAACATTGATTCGTAATGAACGCAGACTGGAACTTTGTTTCGAAGGGTTTAGGTTTTGGGATTTACGCAGGTGGAATGCCGGTTTAAATGAAACGGCAAAAGGGATGAGTATTTCTCAAAATGGGAATCAAATTATCGATGTCGAAGGTAGAAATTATGAAGATTTTATGAGGTTTGGTCCGGTTCCTTACAGTGAGATTTTAAAATTTAATGCTTTACAACAAAATACAGGATGGTAAAACACAGAGGCGGGTGAAGCCCGCTTCTGTGTAAGCTTTAACATATGTTCATACAAAAGAAATTTAAAAGACGAATACTGCTTACTCCATTATACACCAATTAAATAATTATGAAAAAAATACTTAGTATATCAGCGGTAATAATAACCATACTTACCTCTTGTCAAAATGATGAGTGGGATTTTCCCGATTATGAATTAAAATCGGTTTATTTCGCATATCAGGCACCTATCCGTACCATTACGCTCGGAGAAGATATTTTTGATACCACCCTGGATAACCAGGGCAAGTGTCAGATCATGGCAACAACAGCCGGGGTTTATTCTAATAAAGAAGATGTAACCATTGGAATTGCGGTAGATAATTCTTTAACGCAGGGTCTTTCTTTTTCCTCTCCGTATAGCGGGAATATTTTGCCAATGCCAAGCAATTACTATACTCTCGCTTCAAACCAAATTGTAATTCCAAAAGGAAAACTCATAGGCGGAGTAGAAGTACAACTGACTGATGCTTTTTTTGCAGATCCTTTAGCTGTTAAAACAACTTATGTTATTCCTTTAATCATGACCAGCGTTCAGAAAGCCGATTCTATTCTCAGTACCAAAGACTATACATTATATGCCATTAAATACGTGAACGCATGGACAGGAAACTATTTGCGCAGGGGTAAAGATGTTGTAGTAGGTAAAAACGGGAATACTTCTCTTAACCAAACCATAGTTAGACGTCAGCAATATGTAGAAAAAGACGAGATCAATAAATTAAATACCAAAACACGAAAGCAAGCGGAGTTTCCGGTAGTGTATAAAGGAGCAGGAAATACCAATATTGACTGCCCGCTGTTGCTCAGTTTTGATGATGCTGGTAACTGTACTATAGCAGCCGGTGCCAGTGGGTTTACGGCAACCGGTACAGGTAAATTTATAAAAAAAGGAGAAAAACAAAGCTGGGGAAATAAAGACAGAGATGCACTTTATTTAAACTATAGTGTAGAGTTAAGTGACAGACAAATAACTTCTACAGATACACTTGTTTTACGTGATAGAGGTGTGGCAATAGAGACATTTACACCAACAGCAAATTAAATATTATTTTATTATAAAAGAATATGAAAAGATTTTACCAAATAGCACTTGGCCTGACGGTGTCTGCAGTGCTGGCTTCTTGCTCTAAATACGAAGCCCTTGATTTTTATGTTGATAAGCCGATTTCATTTGCTAACCAGGAAGTAATAGATGCTTATCAACCTCTTTTATCTTATTTAAATAAAGATGCTCATCCTAATTTTAAATTTGGGGCTGCACTTTCACTAACTGATTATGTTAATAAAGGAGTTAAATATAGATTAATCAATAGCAATTTTAATGAAATTGTACTTGGTTATGAAATGAAACATGGTGCCGTTGTTCAGGCAGATGGAAAATTGAAACTGGACAATGTTAAAAGTTTATTAAAAGTAGCAGAAAGTGTTGGGATGGCAGTTTATGGCCATACATTAGTTTGGCATGCCAACCAAAACGCTACTTATTTAAACAGATTGATAGAGCCAACCATTATACCCGGTACCAGTGTACCAACATGGGATGTACTTACCAGCGCAAATTTTGAAACTGATAACAATTCAAACTATGAATCTAATACCAATGCAAGGTTATCTTTTACAGCCGCAGGGCAAGGTGCAGGCGGGCAGGGGAGGGCAATAAAAATAACCAACGATGCAATACGTACCAATGATTATGATGCTCAGTTCTTTATCAAATTTAGCCCTGCTGTAAAGGCAGGAGAGCAATATGAACTAAGTATGGATGTTAAGGCTGATGAAAGTGTTAGCGTACCTACCCAGGCACATATTGTACCTTATTCTTATAAGTGGTATGAATTTTTTGGAAATATTCCCTTTACCAATTCCTGGGCTAAATTTACCAAAACCATTACTATTACCGAAAGTATGGCCACAAGCGGAGCTATAGCGTTTAATTTGGGCAAGTTTGCTACCAGCTTTTACTTAGATAATATTACTTTGAAAAAGTATAACGAAAGAGGTAGTGGAAATGCTGGCTTTGCCTATACTTTTACTAACCCAACTCTATCTGATTTTTGGTCTGCTCAGGTTGCTCATGATGTTCCTACACTTCAGAACAATACAGAGTATACTCTGAAATTCGCCGCCAAGGGAAGTGCAGCAGGTACTATTCGGGCAGAGTTACAATCTGCTGATTATTCTTCCAATTCTTTCGGAACATTTGCTTTAAGCACAGGGTGGCAAGAATATGAGTTGAAGACAACAACCACTACAGCAAATCGTAACCGTTTAGTAATTAGTTTTGGTGATTATGTAGGAACTGTATTCATTGACAACGTAAAATTATCTATTGGAAATAGTTCGACTAATTTAATTTCAACTTCAGATTTTGAATCGGGCATAGGCAGTTGGGTAGGATGGGGTGGCAGTTCTACAAGAGGTCTGTCTGCTCAGGGACAAGGGTATGGTGGTGCACAGGATCAAATCATACAAAAAACTCCTGAACAGAAGAAGACCATCATCACACAGGCGATGACCCAATTTATTTCCGGAATGGTGGATACGTGTAAAAACTATGTAAAAGCCTGGGATGTGGTAAATGAGCCTATGGATGACGGCAGGCCATTTGAATTGAAAACCGGTATTGGCAGAACTAATATTCCTGCTGATGAATTTTACTGGCAGGATTACCTGGGGAAAGACTATGCTGTAGAAGCCTTTAAATTAGCCAAATTGCATGGTAATCCTACCGATAAGCTTTTTATTAATGATTATAATCTGGAGTATAGTCTAGACAAATGCAGAGGCCTAATAGAGTATGTTGCATATATAGAAAGCAAAGGTGCTGTAGTACATGGTATTGGTACACAGATGCATATTTCTACCACTTCAGATAAAGATAAGATAGTGGAAATGTTTAGGCTACTGGCAGCATCCGGAAAATTAATTAAGATTTCTGAATTGGATATGGGTATTGCAGGTAAGAAAACAGCAGAAGCAACAGAGCAGGATTATCAAGATCAGGCTGAATTATACAAGTTTGTAATCGATAAGTATTTCGAGATTATTCCGGCAACCCAAAGATATGGGATTACGGTTTGGAGCCCGCTTGATAGTCCGGCAAATTCTTCATGGAGAGCAGGTGAACCTATTGGTCTCTGGACAGAGAAATTTGTTAGAAAGCCAGCCTATGTTGGTGTTGCAGAAGCATTAAAAAGCAAATAAAATCAATCACTTATTGAAACCGGGAGAACCATTTGCTGGTATCTCCCGGTATTTTATCAGGTGCTGCACCTGCATTATTTGGAGCGAATTCTACAAAATTTTCCAATAAGCATTTTTATAGACTGCCTTTTAAACCTACTACTCACATCTAATGAAATTAAGATTGCAGATTCTTTATAAGCTTTTGCTCCTCCAAGTGTTAGGGAATACTTTATCTGCACAAATCTTAACTGATAGTGCTTTTGTGGCTAAAGTAGAACATCATATTACTCAAGAATATATAAACCTCTTAGGAAGTGAAGCACCAATATACAATGGTAAGATTTATCGTCCTTTCTTAAAGCTGGAAAGTAGCAGCCATGCCTTTTTTTTAAACAATCAATATTTGTCAGGTTCATTAGTTTATGAGGGCTTAAACTACCAAAATTTAAACCTGATGTATGATCTCGTAAACGACCAGCTGATACTGTTAAACTTTGATAAAACAGGTGGCATCATTGTACCAAAAGAACTTGTAAGTTCATTTTTTATTGATAAGCATCATTTTATAAATATTAAAAGCGATGTTTTAAATAAAAAGGATATCAGCCCTGGCTATTACCAGTTATTGTATCAAGGGGAAATCAACTTACTCGCTCGTAAAACAAAAAAAATAGATGAAATAATTAGCCCGGAAGGAATCAAATACAGCATATCACAACAAGATAAATATTACCTTTTTAAAGACAGCGCTTACCATCATATCCGAAATCAAAAAGATTTACTACAAATCTTACGTAGCAATCCTGATCAGAATTTGAGTTTTTTAAAGAAAGAAAAGTTAGATTTTAAAAAGAATAATGAGGGTGCGATGGTTAAGTTATTGAATTTTTATGATTCAAAAAACTAAGGTATGAAAAGTTTTTTGACTCTTATTTCCTTCTCATGTTTTTTAATTCAATATACCTATGCTCAGCAAACTATTAACCTCATAAATGTAGAGCTTAGCAATGCTACATTCAACGATTTTGTAGCACAACTAGAATTTCAAACTGACTATAGGTTTTATTATGAAGCCTCTCAGTTTGATAGTTTAAAAGTGTCTGTATCTGTTAAAGATGCGTTATTGCCTGATGTTTTAAAACTGGTAGCTACGACAGGTTTTTATTATGCAGTTTATGAACAGAAAATTTTTATCACAAAAAACAAGCAAATTTTAACCGAACTACCCTCACAGTTTAAGGATGGGAAAAGTGAATTTATTAAAATAGATGATGCACAGCTTGCTGCAGATATTTCATCTGAAAGAAATATCATGCCTGCCACTCTTGAGAATAAACTATACAAAATAGGACGTAATACGAATCCATCTAAATCTTCAGCTAGCCTGGCTGGCTATGTGAAGAACCTGGCAAACGGTGAACCCTTTCCCGGAGTATCTGTTTTTGTAAGTAATCCACGGGTTGGGACATTTACGGATGCTTTTGGCTTCTATTCCTTAACACTGCCGAAAGGAGATTATGAGTTAAACATCACAGCAATTGGCTTAAAGGATACCAAGCGAAAAATATTTCTTTCAGGAGATGGCAAGTTAGATATCCACGTGGAGGAAGAGCCATTAAGTTTAAAGGAAGTGATAATTACATCAGACCAGGCTTCCAATACCAGGAGAACACAAATGGGAATAGAAAAGCTGGATATTAAAACCATTAAACAAGTGCCAACGGTTTTTGGAGAGACAGACATCATGAGAGTACTACTCACCCTTCCGGGGGTAAAATCTGTAGGAGAATCCAGTACAGGGTTTAATATTCGTGGAGGTTCAACAGACCAGAATCTTATTCTTTTTAATGATGCTACCATTTATAATCCCTCTCATTTCTTTGGGTTTTTCTCTGCTTTTAACCCTGAAATGATCAAAGATGTGCAGCTCTATAAAAGCAGTATCCCTGCAAAGTATGGTGGAAGACTCTCTTCTGTGCTTGAACTGAACGGTAGGGACGGAAATAAAAAGCAGCTTACAGGGTCTGCAGGGATTGGATTAATTACCAGCAGGTTAAATATCGAAGGGCCTTTAATGAAAGATAAAACTTCATTCTTAGTTGGCGGAAGAACCACCTATTCCAACTGGATAATGGACCTCCTGCCAAAGAACGCAGGCTATCAGGGAGCAACAGCAAGTTTTTATGATATCAACCTACATATAAGTCATCAGCAAAATGACAGAAATAGTTTTTACGCAATGGGTTATGTGAGTAATGATAAATCTAACCTCGCTACGGATACTACGTTTCGGTATAGCAATCAAAATATAGCCTTACGATGGAAGCATATTTTTAATAATAAATTTTTCGCAGTTTTTTCCGGAGGACATGATAGGTATAGCTATAATAATTACAGTAATTATAAAGAAGATTTGGATTACCGGCTTAAATTTAATATCGCCCAGAGCAACTTAAAAGCAAACTTTAACTACTATCAAAGTGCAAGGTGGAATATAGATTTCGGAATGAATGGTATTTATTATGAGAACAAACCAGGGGCACTGTTGCCGTATAACGCAAAATCATTAGTAGTAGCAGATGTTTTGCAGCAGGAGCAAGCGCTTGAGAGCGCAATTTTTGCTGATCAGAGGTATGATGTTACAGAAGCCATTACTATAAATGCGGGTATTCGCTATTCTTTTTATTCCAGCCTGGGACCGGCAAAAGTTAATATTTACGGTGATCAGCTTGCCAAAAACGACGCAAATATAGTTGATGTAAAAGATGTTAAGGACAAAGACGCCATTAAGAATTATCATGGACCCGAGCATCGCTTGGGAGCTAGATTTTCATTAAGTCCGGATTTCTCCATAAAAGTAGGATACAATACACAGAGACAATATATCCATATGCTTTCTAATTCTACGTCAATTTCGCCTACTGATGTTTGGAAGTTAAGCGACCTAAATATCGGCCCTCAACATGGCAGCCAAATATCCTTAGGCCTTTATAAAAATTTTAAATCAAATACTATCGAAACTTCAGTCGAAGGATACTATAAAAAAATAAATAATTTTCTAGACTATAAAAGCGGAGCAGTTTTAATACTTAACCATAAAATAGAGCAGGATGTGCTCCCTACACAGGGTAAAGCCTATGGCATAGAATTCTTGGTGAAAAAGCTTTCCGGAAAATTGAATGGTTGGTTTAGTTATACGTATTCCAGGATACTGTTAAAAACGGAAGATATCAGCGGAAGCAATTCTATAAATGGGGGCTTATATTACCCAGCCAACTACGATAAGCCACATGACCTAACATTAATAGGAAATTATCGCCTTTCCCATCGTGTAAGTTTTTCACTTAATTTTAATTACAGTACCGGAAGACCAATTACCCTTCCAGTGGGGAAATACTCCTACGTCGGGGCGCAAAGGTTACTTTATTCAGAAAGAAATGATTATCGGATTCCTGATTATTTACGAACCGATTTATCTCTTAATGTTTTGAGCAATCATAAAAAAACTCAGCTCTTCCATAACTCATGGACATTTGGCATATATAATTTAACAGGCAGGAAAAATGTTTTTTCAAGTTTCTTTGCTACCGAAAACAAAGTCATTAATGGTTACCAGCTATCAATTTTTGGTACAGCAATACCTTTTATAAATTATAATATTCGTTTCAGATGAAAATGTTAAAAATTGCTGCCCTTTTTTTTATAGTGGTTTTGTATGGTTGCAAGGATCCTTTCATGCCAGAAGTAGAATCGCGCTTTAAAAATCTGCTGGTGGTCGAGGGGTTTATTCATATCGGAGGAGAAACAACAATCAAACTTAGTCGTACCACAGATCTTTCAGAGTTATCTTCCAAGCCAGAGAAAAGTGCTTCAGTACAAATTGAAGGGGAAGATGGCTCAATTTTAAGCAGCATATCCAGAGATGACGGAAGATGTGTGTTGGCTACCCAAAACCTAAATCTCAACAAACGCTATCGCTTGAAAATAGTCACTGCAAATGGTAAAGTATATCAGACAGACTATCTGCAAAGTAAGATAAGCCCCGAAATCGACAGTATAAATTTTGCAGTAGAGGATAAAGGTTTTCAGGTTTATGTAAATACTCATGATGATACGGGTAACACAAAGTATTATCATTGGGATTATTTAGAGACGTGGGAAATAAGATCAGCATTTAGTGCTATACACGAATATAAAAATGGGGAAGTTGTACCTCGTGACCTTAATATTAATATAGAAAAATGTTGGGTTGATTCCAGGTCTTCAAGAATTCTTTTAGGAAGTAGTGAGCGATTAACTGTGGATAAGATTCGCCTGTTTCCAATTATTCATATCAAAGGGAATTCCATTAAAGTTGCTTATACCTATAGCATCTTGCTTAACCAGTACGGCCTAACAAAAGAAGCTTATCAATACATGGAAAATATAAAAAAAAATACCGAACAAATAGGTGGTATTTTTGATGCTCAGCCTTCTGAGTTAAAAGGCAATATTATTTGCGTTTCCAATCCGGAGGAAGAAGTTGTAGGTTGGATAAGTTCTGGTACAATTTCTCAAAGCCGTTTGTTTATTGATTATGAAGATAAGCCAGAAAACAGCCGGGATTGGCTATACCCCGAACGCTGCGAGGCCTTTTATACGACTGCGGATAGCCTGGCTCTATACATGGCTGGAAATCATTCTCTTATCCGGTATGAGCAAAGTCCGATCAGTACTATCTATCTTATCTCTGAAAAAGATTGTATAGACTGCCGTTTAAGAGGTACAAATCTAAAACCTCCATACTGGCCTAATTAAGTTTGATATGACTAAAACGATAACTTTCTTTTTTTTACTCAGCTGCCTGGTTTTAGATGCTTCTTATGCTCAGTTGACTAATGAAGCTGTTAAAAGTAAATTTGATCGATATCTGAATGATAATCTTCAGGAGAAATTATTTGTGCATACTGATAAGGATGCTTACCTGGCCGGTGAAATTATTTGGTTTAAGATTTACGCTACAGAGGCCTATACTCATCGCCCAATAAATATCAGTAAGGTTGCCTATCTTGAAATAATAGATGAAACCAACAAACCTGCATTGCAATTAAAGGTTGAATTAAAAGAACATGGAGGAAGCGGAGCCCTGTATATTCCGGTCTCTTTAGGCTCTGGTGTTTATACTTTACGATGCTATACCAGCTGGATGAAAAATTACGATGCTGACTATTTTTTTCAAAAAAGGCTGTCAATAGTTAATACGCTTAAGGAAGAGCCTGTATCTAAAAATGAAGTTTCGCCATCTTATGCTATTCAGTTTTTTCCTGAAGGAGGCAATCTTATTGCGGGTCTTGTAAATAAGGTGGCTTTTAAAGCGGTAAATGAGCAGGGAAAAGCTTTTGAGTTTCAGGCGGCCATAGTGAATAGCAGCCATGATACTGTTTTTAAATTTAGCGAACACCATTTGGGAATTGGCAGTTTTGTTTTTAAACCTGAGTCAGGAGAAACTTATCACGCTTTGGTGAAGCCTGCCGGGGAAAAGAGTTTTAAAATGGCTTTGCCCTCTGTTTTGCAAAAGGGAGTTGTAATGGCTGTAAAGAATAAGCCAGTTGCAAATTTGGAAGTTAACTTTGAAAGTAATTTAGAATCAGCTGGAAATTTTACGTTTTTGGCTCATTCCGGACATAAAATTGTATTCAATCAAAGCTTTGATTTAGGAAGTGGTAAAAAAATAGTTAATATTCCGCTGGGAATACTAGGTGATGGGATCTCACATCTTACGTTATTTGATCCAGTTGGAAAGGCAATAAGTGAAAGATTGTACTTTAAGCGACCATCCAGTTTATTGTATTTAGATGTTTCTGCCGATAAGGCTACCTATAAAACAAGAGAAAAAGTGAAGTTAAGAGTGAGTCAAAAAACTGGCGATTTACCTGTAGCTGGTGTTTTTTCTATTTCTGTTTATCAGGCGGATTCTATTTCAAAAGAAGATGATATTGCTGCCGCTTTATGGTTAAGTTCCGAGCTAAAAGGTGAAATTGAACATGCTTCATGGTATCTTAAAAAAGCTTCCCCCGAAGAATTGGATAACCTGATGCTGACCCATGGATGGAGGCGTTTTAAGTGGGATGACATTTTGGAGGGAAAACAGCAGCCTATGAAATATTTGCCAGAAGTGAAAGGTCACATTATCAGTGGAAGCACTACCAATTCTAACGCAGCAGAAACAGCTCTGAACAAAATAGCTTTTCTTTCTGTACCTGGTAGCCGTTACCAGCTATATACGGCAACATCTAATGCATCAGGTAAATTTAATTTTCATACCAAAAACTTTTACGGGGTGAATGAAATTATTGTACAAACAGATCGTCGAACCGATAGTCTATCTGATATTCAAATTCATTCTCCCTTTTCAGACAAGTTTGAAGATACCCCATCGTATCCTAATAGCGGCTTTCTGAACCATCAGGAGTTGCGAAAAAGAAGTGTTTATATGCAGGTAAATAATGCCTATCAAGCTAAGAATATGAACCGGGAAATGATCCAGAATAGAGATTCATCTCCTTTTTATCTCCGGCCTGATAAGGTTTATAATCTTGAGGATTATGCTCGTTTTAAAACAATGGAAGAAGTTTTAAGAGAGTATGTACCTGAGATTACAGTTACGTTTCGAAAAGGTGATTATCAATTGAATGTATTTGACTCCAGCATCTCCCAGATTTATGATACGGCTCCTTTTATGATGATAGACGGTGTTCCAATACTTGATGATGGAAATACAATCACCAAAATGGATCCTCGAAAAATAGAAAGAATAGAAATTATCAACGGAAGTTACTCCTATGGTCGTAACTTATTTCAAGGGATTGCCAGTTTCCATACATATAAAGGAGATTTAGGAGGTTACCGGTTACCCAGAAATCTACAGGTACTGGATTATGAAGGCCTGCAAAATAGCAGGGAGTTTTATTCACCCATGTACGAAGGTGACGTGTCAGCGTTATCAAGAATTCCTGATTATCGGAGCACCTTATTTTGGAGAGCAGATAATTTTATGAATCAAAACGAAACCAGCCTGGATTTATATACCTCGGATTTAGATGGGGAATATATAGTTAAAATCCAGGCTCTTTCTGCGGAAGGTCAATCGGGATCTGCAACTACAACATTTAAAGTTTTATCCGACAAGTTAAATAAATAAAAGTGTCACATCATTTAAAACCAGCTATTATGAGAAATAAACTTCCTTTTCTTTTGCTTTGTTCAGGCCTGATATTGGTAAGTTGTAAAAAAAACAATGATGTTTCGAAAGAGGCTTATAGTAATTTTACGGTAAAGGAACTAATCCTGCCAGCTTCTGCCGGGAAAGGAGAGTTAACCGTAAAATGGGCCTATTCAGAATGGGAAATTACCACAGATCCGTCTGGCTTTATTTCTGGTTTTACCTACCTCAACGGAGGAAGCGTAAGTCATAGC
The DNA here is from genome assembly GCA_045629485.1 of Pelobium sp. Lineage (GTDB taxonomy): Bacteria > Bacteroidota > Bacteroidia > Sphingobacteriales > Sphingobacteriaceae > Pseudopedobacter. The sequence goes on from JAZQRF010000327.1 coordinate 14,495, forward strand.
AGCAGTACGCGAATTAGCTTTAATTATACAGAAAATCTTACTTCAGAGACAAGGGTACAAGATTTAACTCTCACAAACAGAACTACAGGCGAAAAAAGTACTTTAACCATTCTACAACAAGCACCCGCTCCAATAGAAATTTCTGTAAACACAGCTATAGAATACCAGAATATAACCGGTTTTGGCGGCATGAATAACGTTTGGGCTGCGGGGACACTGTCTATTGCAGAAGTGGAAAAGATGTACTCGGCAGAAGGACTTGGCTATAACATGATGCGGATAATGATTACTCCAAATAAAGCAGATTGGGGAAGAGACGTGGCTAGCACTCTTAAAGCACAATCTTTAGGAGCGAGAATATTAGCATCACCCTGGACACCCCCGGCAGAGATGAAAAGCAGTAACAGCAACCTGCATGGTTATTTGTTGCCAGAAAAATATGCTGCATATGTTCAGCATCTCAATGATTTTATAGCTTATATGAAAGACCGTGGGATCACGATAGAGGCAGTTTCTATACAAAATGAACCCGATTGGAGTCCCGAATATGACGGTTGCGAATGGACGCCCGAACAAATCCTGAATTTTATAAAAAACTATGCCGGGAATATTAATGCCAAAGTGCTGGCAGCAGAAGCCGTGAACTTTAAAAAAATATATACCGACCCGGTGTTAAATGATGGTGCAGCAGTGAACAATCTGGATATCGTTGGCGGACATTTGTATGGAGGCGGTTTGCAGGATTATCCTCTTGCCCGGGCAAAGGGCAAAGAAATCTGGATGACGGAACATTTGCTGAACGAGGTAAACGATGGAATGGGCTGGGAGCAGGCTTTGGTTTTAGCAAAAGAACTAAATGATTGCATGCAAAATAATTTTAATGCTTATTTCTGGTGGTACCTCAAACGTTCTTACAGTATGTTGGGGGATGGCGACAAAGGTACAGTTATGGGTGAAACACTTAAAAGAGGTTATGTTCTATCTCATTATGCCAAATATGCCACAGGTAGGAAACGGGTACAGGTTGGAGACCTATCAGGCAATAGTAATGTAAGTATTACAGCATATAATGGCACTAACGATATGACTTTGATTATGATTAACCAGGGAACTACGCCTGTGCCCTCTCTTCAGGTTAACCTGCCTTTTGCTGTAAAAAGCGGATCGGCAATCTTGACAAGAGAGTCTCAAAATATGGCCGGCCAGAATGTTTTACTTACAGCAAATAAGCAGGGCGCCATGATGAGTTTGCCGGCTAAATCAATCGTTTCGGTAAAACTGTTAAAATAGAATTTAAAGGAATGGGGAAGTTTGAGACGAAAATGCCCTGTGTAGTAAATTTAACATTTGTTCCACTCATTTCAACATGAATGAAGGCGTATACAAAGGTTTCATTCTATCTTGCCTGCACTATTATAAACTTTTTATTCAGGAGCGATTACTTAAATTAGGCTTAACCGCTCCTTGATTTATTTATACAAAAGATGAAATGAATTTCCTGAAGAAAATTTTCCTAATCTTAAACCTTTATGCATTAGGAATCATTACTGCCTCGGCTCAAAATCCACTGGTTCAAACATCTTATACGGCCGATCCGGCTCCGATGGTGTATAATGACACTGTTTATCTTTATACTACACATGATGAGGATGATGCTGACGGTTTTAAAATGCTTAATTGGCTTTTATATACCTCTACTGATATGGTTAACTGGACCGATCATGGAGTTGTTGCTTCTTTAAAAGATTTTAAATGGGCAAAACAAGACAATGGTGCCTGGGCTCATCAATGTATAGAACGAAACGGAAAATTTTACCTGTACTGTTCAATGCATGGCAGCGGAATTGGTGTTTTAGTTTCAGATAGTCCTTACGGCCCATTTAAAGATCCTATAGGAAAAAGATTGATTGATACGGATCACGTCTGGAATGATATTGATCCCTCTCCGTTTATAGACGACGACGGGCAGGCTTATTTGTATTGGGGAAATCCTGATCTGTATTATGTGAAATTAAATGAGGATATGATCTCCTATAAAGGAGAAGTAGTTAAGGAGCCAACAAAACCAAAAAATTATCAGGAAGGTCCGTGGGTATGGAAAAAATCGGGACATTATTATTTAAGTTATGCTTCTACTTGCTGCCCCGAAGCAATCGGCTATTCAATGAGTAAATCTCCTATAGGGCCATGGGAATATAAAGGGATGATCATGGATGTAACCGAAAGGAGCAGAGGCAACCATCCCGGAATCATTGATTATAAAGGAAAATCATATTGCTTCGGCTTAAACTATGATTTACTTAAGCGTACAACATCAAAACACCACGAAAGACGATCGGTATCTGTTGATGAAATGCAATATAATGAAGACGGTACGATCCAAAAACTTCCATACTGGTCAAAACAGGGGCCTGCCAGGGTGGGAACAATCGATCCGTATCAAAGGGTAGAGGCCGAAACTATTGCCTGGAGTGAAGGGTTAAAAACCAAAGCACTAGACCATAAAAATAGGTATGTTACAGCTGTTCAAAACGATGACTATATCAAAGTACAAGGTGTTGATTTCTTAGATGGTGCCAAACAGTTTGATATAAGAGCAGCAGCTCTGGATGGAGGCAGAATAGAAATTTACCTGGATAATATCGATGGGAAACCGATTGGGATTTGTGAAATAAATAAAACCGGCCATAAGGATACCTGGAAATCATTCTCTACCAGAGTTAAAAAAATAAAAGGTGTTCATGATGTCTACTTTGTTTTCAAAGGAGAGGGAAGTGAGTTATTTAATTTGGATTATTGGAAATTTAAAAAGTAGATTAACATGAAAATGTTTTTTACAATAATATTCACTTTTCTTCTTTTTGTTATCAGTTTTCCGGTAGCACTACAAGCGCAAAATCCAATTGTTCAAACCATGTATACTGCTGATCCGGCGCCTATGGTTCATCATGGAAAACTCTTTCTATATACCAGTCATGATGAAGATCAATCCACCTGGTTTGTTATGAATGATTGGAAGCTCTACACCACAGAAGATATGGTGAATTGGACAGACCACGGTGCCATAGCTTCTTATAAAACATTCAAATGGTCTAGCGGCGATGCATGGGCTATTCAATGCATAGAACGAAATGGTAAATTTTATTTATATGCTCCAGTAAAAACAAAGGGAAATAACCGGCCTGCAATAGGTGTCGCTGTTGCTGATAATCCATACGGACCATTTTACGATCCTCTGGACAAGCCCTTAGCGCAAACCAATTTTGGAGATATCGATCCTACGGTTTTTATAGATGACGATGGACAGGCCTATCTCTATTGGGGAAATCCGGTGTGCTATTATGCTAAACTCAATGAAGATATGATTTCCATTGATGGTGATATTGTAAAAGTTCCCATGACAGAAGCGTCTTTTGGCAAGCGGGAAGGAAATGCAGAAAGACCCACATTATATGAAGAAGGCCCATGGTTGTATAAGCGAAACAAGCTCTATTATTTACTTTGGGCTGGTGGGCCAATACCAGAACATATCGGTTACTCTACCAGTAAAAGTGCAACCGGACCATGGGAGTACAGCGGAGTAGTGATGTCCACCGAAGGGAGGAGTTTTACCAATCATCCCGCATTAATAGATTATAAAGGCAAAACCTATTTTTTCTACCATAATGGTGCTCTACCAGGCGGAAGCGGTTTTACCCGCTCTGTAGCTGTTGAAGAAGCTCAATTTGGTAAAGATGGTAAAATCAAGCCAATGAAAATGTCTGACGGAATAAAAAAAGGAATCGCTACAGTAAATCCCTATCTCAAAACGGAGGCAGAAACTATCGCCTGGTCTGAAGGAGTGAAAGCTTCTCAAAACCAGGACGTAGGCGTTTTTATCACTGCTAAAAAGAATGGTGCATTTACAAAAATTAAAGATGTAGATTTCGGGAAAGTTGGGCCATCAAAGTTTACCGCCCGTGTTGGAACAACACACAATAGTGATGTAACGATGGAGATTCGATTAGATAGCTTAAATGGGCAATCTTTGGGGACCGTTAAAATCCCATTAACCGGCGGTAATGACAGGTGGGAGATTAAAACGATAGATGTAACAAAGGTTATCGGTACACACGATTTGTATTTTGTATTTAATGGAAAATCAGCTACCGACATCCTTTTCTTTGACTATTGGGCTTTTAGAAAATAAAACCATTCAGCATCATCAATTTCCTTTTTAATATCTGAAAAGCATTTAATACCGCCTTTCGATGATGCATTTGAGTAATAAACGGGAATAAATGTTTATAAACGCCTTTTGCGGGCAAGCTGATGTAGAAATAAAAAGCCAAATTTCTATCTTCATAAACTGTAAGTTCCAAGACTACATGATAAACCTATTCAATCAACATGAAAAAAATAGTTAAATCAATTATAACATCCTTATGCCTTTTATTAAGCATCGGATCTTTTGTACACGCAACTCACACTCACGAACCTACACTTAAAGAAGCGTTAAAAGATAAATTCTATATCGGTACTGCCTTAAATCTGGAACAAATACGCGGGAATGATAAACAAGCAGAAGAAATTGTTAAGCAACAATTTAATTCTATTGTTGCCGAGAATTGTATGAAAAGTATGTTTCTACAGCCCAAGGAAGGAGAATTTAATTTTACTGATGCTGATAAATTTGTAGAGTTTGGAGAAAAGAATAACATGTTCCTTATTGGGCATACGCTGATTTGGCATTCTCAAGTCCCAAGATGGTTTTTTGTGGATGAAAATAGTGTTGAGGTCTCCAGGGATGTGCTGATTGAGCGAATGAGAAAACATATTACCACGGTTGTTTCCCGTTATAAAGGAAGAATTAAGGGTTGGGATGTGGTAAACGAGGCTGTTCTGGATGATGGGTCGTTTAGGAAAAGTAAATTCTATCAGATAATAGGCGAAGACTTTATCAAATTAGCTTTTGAGTTTGCCCACGCAGCCGATCCTGATGCTGAGCTTTATTATAACGATTACTCTATGGCTGTAGAAGCCAAAAGGAATGGTGTGGTGAAAATGGTTCAAAAATTACAGGCCGACGGTGTAAAGGTAAGTGGTATTGGTATGCAGGGGCATTTATCATTGGATTTCCCTACAGTATCTAATTTTGAGAAAAGCTTACTGGCATTCTCCGCACTTAATGTAAATGTGATGATTACTGAATTGGATATAACGGTATTGCCTACACCTAATAGAAATATAGGAGCAGAAGTGAGTGCGAGTTTTGAATATAAAAACGAAATGAATCCTTATTCAGCAGGCCTTCCGGCAGACAAGGAAAAAGAGTTAGAGACCAGGTATGCTGATTTCTTCAGGCTATTTTTAAAACACCATGATAAGATTAGCCGTGTTACGCTATGGGGAGTAACAGATGCTGATTCCTGGAGAAATAACTGGCCGGTAAGAGGAAGAACAGATTATGCCTTATTATTCGACCGGAATTTTAAACCAAAACCAGTAGTGAAACAAATCATAGAAATGGCCACATCAAAATAGCTGCTAACAGTTATATTTATAGATAATACAAATAAAGCCCGGTTAATCAGGAACAATTAACCATTATACCAATTATATATGAAATATACTGCTTTATTAATCACAATGCTGTTTTTTACTGTGTTTGCTAAAGCACAGGATTGGCAAAAAACAACTTTAGGAATTAAAGTAAGCCTGGATAGCCTTACAGTTGAAATTCAGTTCTATTCACCTTCAACAGTGAGAATTGTAAAGGTACCCGTTAACCATGTATTTAACAAAAAGAGCCTTTCGGTTATTGCCAGGCCTCAAAAGATTTCACTTAAAACCAGCCAATCAGGAAATGTGGTCTTCGTGAAAAGTGATAAAATCAGCGTAGCTATTGATTTGAGAACAGCAGCATTAAAATTTAGTGATAGTAAAGAGAATACACTCTTAAACGAAAAGGAAAGAGGCGCTAAATTTGCTCCCTTCAATGATACAGGAAATCAAACCTTTTCGGTTAGCCAAAGATTTGTTCTCGAACCCGGTGAAGCTATTTATGGATTAGGACAACAACAAAATGGCCGTATGATTCAGCGAAATTTTTCTGTGAATATGGTTCAGGGAAATACCGATGACTACAGTCCTTTTTTCCAATCGGTTAAGGGTTATGGTGTTTTTTGGGACAACTATTCTCCTACACTTTTTAAGGACCAGCCCGAAGAAACTTCATTGCATTCTGAGGTAGGAGAGGGTATTGATTATTATTTTTTATACGGAGGTAATGCAGATGGGGTTATCTGGCAGATGCGTGAGCTCACAGGCCGGGTACCGATGTTCCCGCTGTGGACTTACGGATTCTGGCAAAGCAAGGAGCGTTACAAAAGTCAGGATGAATTAGTAGCCGTGGTAAAGAAGTACCGCGAGCTGCAGGTGCCTTTAGACGGAATTATACAAGACTGGCAGTATTGGGGTAACAATTATCTCTGGAATGCCATGGATTTCTTAAATCCGGAATTTTATAACCCGAAGAAGATGATCGATGATGTTCATCAGCAAAATGCACATATCATCATTTCCACCTGGTCATCATTTGGCCCGCACACTAAGCCCTACAAAGAATTAAACGAAAAAGGCTTGCTTTTTAATTTCAAAACCTGGCCCGAATCAGGTTCTGAGAAATGGCCTCCGAATCTGGATTATCCATCAGGCGTGAGGGTTTATGATGCTTATAGTGCTGAGGCCCGGGACATTTATTGGAAATACCTAAACAAAGGAATTTTTTCTTTAGGGATGGATGGCTGGTGGATGGACTCTACAGAGCCGGATCATCTCAGTTTCCAGCCTTCGGATTTCGATACCAAAACCAGTATGGGATCTTTTAGAAAAGTAAGAAATGCTTATCCGCTAATGACAGTAGGTGGTGTTTACGATCATCAGCGTTCGGTTTCCAGGGATAAAAGAGTGTTTATTTTAACCAGATCTGCGTTTGCAGGTCAGCAACGTTTTGGTGCCAATACCTGGTCAGGAGATGTCACTGCATCATGGGATGCCCTGCGAAATCAAATATCTGCGGGACTAAATTTCTCCCTCACCGGTATGCCTTACTGGAACAGTGATATTGGTGGATTTTTTCTGTCTAAATTCCCGAAGAAATTAAACGATCCTGAATACAGAGAACTGTATGTGAGATGGCTGCAGTTTGGTGCGTTTTGCCCAATGATGCGTTCTCATGGCGCTGATGCTCCCCGGGAAATTTATCAGTTTGGTAAAAAGGGAGAACCGGCTTTTGATGCCATAGAAAAGTTTATTCGCTTGCGTTATAATTTCCTGCCTTATATATATTCCACTTCATGGGATGTTACTGCCAAGCACTCGAGTATGATGAGGGCATTGATGATGGATTTTCCAAAAGATCAAAATGCTTTGGATATCGATGATCAGTTTATGTTTGGAAAATCTATTTTAGTGAGCCCAATAACTAAGGCTATGTATGTCAAACCTGTAGATCAAAATAATCTAAAATCAGGTCTTGAAGAAGATTTTAGTCAAATAAAATCCAGAGAACTATACCTCCCTAAAGGTGCCGACTGGTACGACTACTGGACAGGTGAGAAAATGGCTGGTGGGCAAAAGCTTGTAAAAGAGTCTCCTTTAAATATTATCCCTCTTCATGTAAAAGCAGGTAGCATTTTACCTTTTGGACCCGATGTGCAATATGCTACGGAGAAAAATTGGGATAATCTCGAAATTCGTGTCTATCCAGGCTCAAATGCAGCATTCGATCTTTATGAAGATGAGAACGATAATTATAATTATGAGAATGGGGCTTATTCTACCATTAAATTTGCATGGGATGACGCTAAAAGAACGCTTACTGTGAATGAGAGAAAAGGAGATTTTAAAGGGATGCTACTCTCCAGAAAATTTAAGGTAAACATAGCTGGGGAGGAAAATAAGTCTGGGGATATGGCCAAAAGCAGAATCCAAACCATTAGCTATTCCGGAAAAAGAATGATGATAAAATTCTAATATTTAAAATATAACCTGAAGAGAAGCGTAAACCTAATTAAATGAAAAGAAACTTTATTGGATTGACTATCATGTTATCCTTAAGCTTGCAGATCACTAAAGCTCAAACCGTCGGGAAAGCTCACAACCCGATTATTTTTGCAGATGTACCTGATGTCTCTATCATCCGTGTAGGGGAAGTTTATTATATGAGCAGCACTACCATGCATATGAGCCCGGGTCTTCCTATAATGAAATCTAAAGATTTGGTAAACTGGGAATTGGTGAGCTACGCTTACGATACGCTTGCTGATATGGATGAGCTTAATCTAGCCAATGGTAAAAATACGTATGGCCGTGGTTCATGGGCAAGCAGCATGCGTTACCATAAAGGCACTTATTATGTAAGTACATTCGCTCAAACGACGGGGAAAACCTACATATTTTCTACTAAAAACATAGAAAAAGGGCCATGGAAATCAGTTTCCTTCCAACCAAGTTATCATGATCATTCCTTGTTTTTTGATGATGACGGTAAAGTATATATGGTTTATGGAGCTGGCAAAATAAAAATGATTCAGTTAAAGGATGATCTTTCTGGTGTAGATACCAGTATTCCTGAACGTGTAATTATAGAAAACGCAAGTTTGCCATCCGGAGAAAACATTGGCCTTCCTGCAGAAGGTTCACAACTCTTTAAGGTGAATGGAAAATATTACCTTTTTAACATCACCTGGCCAAAAGGGGGTATGCGTACTGTTGTTATCCACCGTTCTGATAAAATCACAGGACCTTATGAAGGCAAGGTAGGCTTGCAGGATTTAGGTGTTGCACAAGGCGGATTGATAGATATGCCCAATGGCGATTGGTATGCTTACCTGTTTCGTGATTATGGAGCAGTAGGAAGAATACCTTATTGGGTTCCAGTAAAATGGGAAGATGGCTGGCCGGTATTAGGTGACAATGGAAAGGTACCTATGACTTTAAATTTACCCGCCGGGAAAGGTCTGATACCAGGAATTGTGGCATCCGACGAATTTAACCGTAAGGCTGGCGAACGGGATTTACCCCTTGTCTGGCAATGGAACCATAATCCTGATCCTGAAAACTGGTCTTTAAAAAGCAGGAAAGGTTACCTCAGGCTTACTACAGGGAGAGTTGACACTAGTTTTGTTCAGGCCAGGAATACACTCACGCAAAGAACAATAGGTCCTGTTTCATCTGCTTCTACAGCAGTTGATATTTCTAAACTGAAAGATGGTGATTTGGCCGGCCTAAGTGTGCTGCAAAAAAATTATGGTATTATAGGAATAAAAGTAGAAGGCGAACAAAAATATATAGTTATGGTTGACGCCGAAAGTGGAAAACCAGTAGAACGTCAAAGGCTTCCCCTTCAACAATCCGTTGTGTTTTTTAAAATAAACTGTGATTTTCAGGACAGGCGTGATATAGCTTCCTTCTTCTACAGTTTAGACGGGAAAGAATGGAAATCTTTTGGAAGTAAACTGAAGATGTCTTATACCATTCCACATTTTATGGGCTACCGCTATGGACTATTTAACTATGCAAGCAAGCAAAAGGGCGGCTATGCCGACTTTGACTTTTTTAGAATCGAAAATAAAATTAACGACGAACTCTGATTCGAGGTGAAACATGACTTACGATAAACTATTAGATAATGAATAAAAAGCTATTTAACATTTTTACGAGAACTTACCTGTTTGTATTCATCTTTATAATTCCTGCTTCACTTTTTTCTCAGGAAGCGGTTGTGTATAGTCCGGACAAACAATTGAAATTGAGTGTAGAAATGGTTTCGGGGAAACCGATGTATTCCGTTCAATTTAAAAACAAGGTTTTTTTGGAAAATTCGCCATTGGGCCTGGTCACTAACGAAGGAGATTTTAGTGTTGCAATGAAATACGTTGATCAAAAGGAAGATGCTGTAAAGAAGGAATACCAACAATCTAAAATTAAGCAGAGCCATATTCAATATAGTGCCAACAGGCTAACCTGTACCTTCGAGAATGCCCAGAAGAAGCCAATTCAGGTGGTGTTCCAGGTGAGCAATAACAATATTGCTTTTCGATACGAATTGCCCTCATGGGGAGAAAGATTTAGTTGTGTTATCGAACGAGAAGAAACCGGATTTAAATTGCCTGCTGATGCTACAACTTTCCTCTCGCCCATGATGCCGCCAATGAGCGCTTTCGCCCGTACTTCGCCAAGTTATGAGAGCGGCTATGAGGCTGATGGTGCTTTAGGAAAATCCAGTAGAGATGGATATGTATTTCCCGGGCTGTTCAGGGCAGGTGAAAATGGATGGGTGCTCTTATCAGAAACAGGGGTATCCAGTTTATATTGTGCTTCACATTTGAATAGCGGAACAGCCGACGGGCTTTACCAGATTGCTTATCCTAATCCAAAACAGAATAATGGCTTTGGGAGTTCCGGAGCTGCCATCACTCTGCCAGGAATAACGCCCTGGAGAACCATAACGGTAGGCGAAAGTCTCCAGCCGATTGTAGAAACTACCATTCCTTTCGATGTTGTAGAGCCGCTTTATACAGCCAGCACAGACTATAAATTTGGCAAAGGAACATGGAGCTGGATTATTGGGCAGGATCAAAGCATGAATTATGATGACCAGGTAAAGTATATTGACCTGGCTGCAGCACTGAATTTCGAATATATTCTTATAGATGCACTTTGGGATACCAATATTGGTAAAGACCGCATGAAAACCCTGATAGATTATGCCAGGTCTAAAAATGTGGATGTTTTTTTATGGTACAACTCAAACGGATCATTTAACGATGCTCCGCAGGGACCGAGAAATAAAATGAATACCTCGATAGCCAGGAAACAGGAAATGAAATGGCTCCAGGAGCTAGGAGTAAAGGGTTTAAAAGTAGATTTCTTTGGAGGTGATAAGCAGGAAACCATGCGCTTATATGAAGATATACTTTCTGATGCTAATGATCATGAGCTGATGATCATTTTCCATGGCTGCACCCTGCCAAGAGGTTGGGAAAGAATGTATCCCAATTATGTAGGCAGTGAGGCAGTGCTGGCTTCTGAAATGTTGATTTTCTCTCAGCATGTCCGCGAGCAGGAAGCATTTTTTGCCACCCTTCACCCTTTTATTCGCAATACGGTTGGAAGCATGGAGTTTGGTGGTGTACTACTCAATAAATACCTCACTAAAAGTAACAAGGAAAGGAATAAGCGCCTCACCACCGATGCATTCCAGCTGGCTACAGCTGTGCTGTTCCAAAACCCGGTCCAGATGTTTGCAATCACACCCAATAATCTTAACGATGTCCCTGCCTTTGAAATTGATTTTGTGAAACAAGTGCCCACTACGTGGGACGAGACCAGGTTTATCGCTGGCTACCCCGGTAAATACAGTGTTATCGCCAGAAGAAGTGGAAACCAATGGTATGTTGCAGGGGTAAACGCCGGAAAAGAACCCTTACAGCTGCAATTAGATTTGCCTATGTTTAAGGGAAAATCCGTTGTGATCTATAACGATGATGCTAAAAAAGATATTTACACTAAACAGCTGAATATAAAAAATAATGGTAAGGTAGCAGTTACTATTCAATCTAATGGTGGGATAGTGCTCAAACAGTAGGGGGCAGAGAGGAGGGAGTGGAGACAAAGTGTAAATAGATGTCCCTAAAAAAACATACGTCATTTTAGGCTACTCTACTTTAACATTTAATAGATTAATTGACCGGATTGAAGAAATTTAAAGCCGTTTTTTATACTGCGATTTTATTGAAATACAATCATTAAAACAATGGGATATTTGTTTCAAAAGCAGGGTTTGGATGGCGGTTCATAGAGAGTATCAATATCCTCAGGATCTATACAAAAGCTCCTGAGGATATATGTTGATCGTCAATGCAAAATCAAAAAATTATGTCGATATTAATCTTTCTTGTTTTATTACAGAAGAGAAAGGTCGTGTTATCACTAATTTTTTATTACTTTGAATTCTGTCCTCCGGTTCAGTTGCCGTCCTTCAGGATGATCTTTACCTTTAATTGTATTAGGAACAACTGGCATTGATTCTCCATAACCTTTAGCTGAAATTCTGTTTGAAGCTATGCCCTCACTAATTAAATAATCTACACAGGATTGTGCTCTCTGTTGTGATAGATGGAGATTATATTCATCCGTCCCGATATTATCAGTATGGGCACTCAATTCTACGCTGATACCCGGATTGTCTTTCAGGATTTTAACCAGCTTATCTAAAGAATATTTGGAAGTATCATTTAATTCTGCACTATTAAATCCATAGTGGATATTGCTAAGCGTGATTGGCTTATTTATAACCAGAGGTGTAAGACAAATTCCAGGATTTAATAGGGTGTCGCTTCTGGCAAGATCTTCATAACTATAAGAAATGGTTTTGGTAAAATAGCCTTCCTTTTCCGCAACCAGGGTAAGAGGTCGGGGATTATTCAGACGAAAAGTATATTCTCCTGATGCATCTAAAACAATGGCGTTGTTAGCAGAAGAATCTGATAAACTCACATTAGCACCATTTAATGGCTCGTTTGTTTCGCAATCTATTATTGTTCCTTTAATAGTAAAATATTCTTTTTTTACATGGAATAACTCTAAACAGCATACTGATTCTCTGTCTGAACTAATATAACCTTCATCTCCATTTGCATCAATTGCAGTAAAATATAGATCATCTTTAGAGGAGTTGAAAGGAAAGCCGAGATTTAGCGGCTCGGTCCAGCCAGCAAAAGCCCCGTCACTTTCGAAAAAATCAAATCCACCTAAGCCAACTCTGCCATTGCTGCTAAACAGCAGTTTTTGGGTTTTAGGATTATAATAAGCGGCTTGTTCATCAGCTTCTGTATTTATTATACTCCCCATGTTCACGGCTTGTCCAAGAGTACCATCTGGTCTGATAGGAGTGTACCATAAGTCGTACTTACCATACCCACCAGGCCTGTCTGAAGAGAATATCAGGTACTTTCCATCACTGGTTACATGAGGTTGCATTGCACTAAATCCCTTGATGTTTACCTGAAGCCCTGCACTTTCTGGTTTTTGCCATTTACTATCTTTTTTTAAAGCCGAATAAATCTGAGTAGTTTTGTTTTCTGCTGTGCCATTCCAGGCCGTAAAATACATGGTATTCCCGTTTGGACTGATTGCTACCGCTGCGTTTTCTTTTTCAGAAATATCGAAATCCAGTTTTGATAATCCGTCGGAGGAATGCTCATTACCAGGCGAATTGCCGCGAACAAGATAAACTGTATTTAAAAAAGGTGTTTCTTTTTTCTTTACCGAAACATTCGCATTACCTATAGCATGTTTTTTGCCGGTAACATTTACCGGTCTTGAAGAAGTGAAATAAAAGTTACTGTCTTTTTTCAAAGGAGCATAATTAGACCCTTCCTGATTGATAGGGGGCGGGAGTTTTTTTAAATTTACCAGTCTTGGATAACGCATTTCCCGGAGGGCCAATCTGCAACCTGCAATTTCAATATTAGCCTCTTTAGTATAAGAATCGTCTTTATTGTAAACCTTGATGAATTTCTGAAATGCAATTATCGCATCATCATACTTTTTGTTAGCTCTTAAAGCTTCTGCATAATAGAAGTTGCTGAGTATATATTTGCTGTCAGAAAATTCCTTTGCAATTCCATACCACTTTTCAGAACTTGCAAAATCTTTATATAACCTGTATGATTCTGCCAGTTTATAGACGATCTGTTCATCCTCAGATTTCTTCCTGGTTTTTCGTTGTTTATTTTCAAAAGCATAAGGTTTGCTTAATTCTAAGCTATCTCCTGTTACGTTGAGCGCCTTTTTATAATACTCTGCTGCGGCAAAATATTCTTTGTTTTGAAAATAAAGATCAGCAACCCTCTGGTAGTCGGTTACAAACTGCGCTTTCAATGTTGTTGGCAGGAGGGCAGCGGTGATAAGTATAGTTAGTAGTATTCTCATGATCTTATTTTTAAATTATAACCTTGGACAAAAGAAGTTTGGACCAACTATTCCTTTTCGGCTGGTGAAGGCAATGGAAAGTTCGAAACCTCCGTTTCTTCTTGAAACATTTCTAAGAGACGATGTATTCATGTCATAACTTAATCCAAGTACCAGGTTTTTAATGTTTAGGCCAAGGAATGCAATTGCCGCGTCATCAAAACGGTAGTTGGATCCAAAAAGAAGGTTTGCTTCATGATTGAGCATAAGTTGTGCATAAGCCCCTGCAGAAATTTCTTCAGCATTTCCCTGAGTCATATACAGCGCATTTGGTGTTACATCTAGCATATCAGATACTTTTATTCTCATTCCTCCATGACCCGTATATCTTATTGGAATTCGCTCTTTATTTCCAAGAAACTTATCAACTGGCCTAGTCAGGTGTGCTGCACTGGCACCTGCAAAAACATTAAGCGTTTGCTCTGGATTTCCATCGAAATACATAATGCCAGCATTTACATCAGGGACTAAAGAAGAATTCGAAGCAATATTTTCATTACCCTGCATTCCCGGATTATAACGGATAGAAGGATCAAACTGGTTTCCAAGAGTAATTTTTGAAGCATCAAAGCTTTTATTGATAATGCCCGCCTGCAAACCGAAATTTAAAATATTTAGACCCCGACTGCCAAATCTAACGCGATAGGAGGCAGAAGCCAGAGCATTTAGATAATTAAAATCAATGTCTCCTGCAGACTGGTTAAGAATTGTTGCACCAAAGGCAAGTTGTTTGGTAGGGGCCATGTCGAATGAGGCCGCACCTGTAAGATAGGAATTGTCAATAGCGCCCCATTGTTGTTTTGCATTTAAAGAAACTCTGTAATCACCATCTATTACGCCGGTTAAAGCCGGGTTAAGGAGTAGTGGATAAGCATAGTACTGAGAGAAATGTGGATCTATTTGAGCAACGGATGCTTTCGAAAATAAGCAAACCAGCAGTGCCGAAATTATTATTTTTGATGTTTTCATGGGATAATATCTATGTTTTGATAATATTAAAAGCTTAAACCATTCCCCTGATCTATCTGATCAGGGTGATGGTTCCTTTCTTCATAGCGGTGGTACCGTCTTTAAATTTCACTTCAATGTTATAGACGTAAACTCCGCTTGGCTGGCTTTGCCCTTTATAGGTTCCATCCCATCCCCTCGAAGGTTCTAAGGACTGGAAAATAAATTGCCCCCATTGATTGTATATACGCATATTCATGGCTCCGATTGTATTTCCGTAGATCAGGAAGAAATCATTATTTCCATCATTATTAGGGGTGAAGGTATTAGGAATAAATACATCGTTCCCAATTGGGTTGTCACTTGTTTCGGTTACAGTATTGGATGCTTCGCTGGCTTGGCAGCTTGTTGTACCAACTGCTCTTACTGTTAAGCTAACATCTTCTGCAGGTTTTAAACCGTTGAAGGTATAAGAAGTTGCTGAAGCAGCTGCGAACCATGTAAGGCCGCCGTTAGTAGAAAGCTCATAACTGCTTGCGTTTGCTGAAGCTGTCCATTTAAAAGTAATACTGCTTGTTGTTTTGGATTCTACACCAAGCACAGGAACTGTTAGTACTGGCAATACTGATACCTCAACCGCTAAGCGGGAAACACTCATACAGCCTGTTGCAACAGCTTCGCTTTCTACATAAAAAGTGGTGTTCGCATTAATAACACCAGTAGTGAAGATATTGCCTTGTCCAACTGGTGTTCCTCCTGCTAAACTTAAATACCAACGATATATAATTCCAGGTTGAGGATTATCTACTGATAATACAGCACTGGATCCGCTGCATAAAGGACCGTTAGTTAAACTTACACTGGTTGGTTCTGCCGGAGCAGGAATTGTCTTAATTTGTACCTCTGTTCTTGCAGCACTTGTACAAGTTGCAGAAACAGCTTCCACAAAATAGTTGG